>CATNDT010000339.1 GCA_950097035.1 uncultured Oscillibacter sp. | reverse complement strand
ACGCTTTAGGGCTTAAAAAGCCTTGATTTTGCAAGGCTTTCCGAGGGCGGCTTGATAGAGGGCTGATACATTCCCTATCCAACACCCCGGAAGGCCCTCAGACGGCCCGCAACGGCGGGGAGGTGACACCCATATTGCTGACTACATGACAAAAGATACCAAACTACCGCCGTACCTGCCCTATCCCCGGTTCCTGTTGGAAGCGGATATGGCGCAGGCCGCAAAGCTGGTTTACATGGTTCTGCTGGACAGGGCCACGCTCTCCCAGGCCAACGGCTGGACGGACGAGGGAGGCAGGTTGTACCTGGTGTTCCCCATTGAGGGAATTGCCAACGCCATCGACCGCAGCCCCATGACCGTCAAGAACGCCCTGGCGGAGTTGGAAACTGCTGGCCTGATCGAGCGGCAGAGGCGGGGCTTCTCCGCACCGAATCACATCTATGTGAAGATACCTGATGGACAGGATATTGTCCGACTGACGGACAAAAAACTGTCCGTCATAGGGAAAGAAACTTGTCCTTCTGACGGAAAGAAAACTGTCCCTATGATGGACAGAAAACTTTCCCCTAACCACCTGAGTAATAACAACCTGAGTATAAACCACCTAAAGGAAGAGAGTACACGTGCGCCCGCGCGAGGCCGCTATGAGAATGTTTTCCTTTCGGATACAGAGATAGCCGAACTGCAAGCGGAACTCCCTGACCTTTGGCAACAGTATGTGGAGAAGCTGTCCGAGTATATGGCCTCCACGGGCAAAACCTACCAGAACCATGCCGCCACTATTCGCCGCTGGGCAGCGGAGGACAGGCGGAAGGGCAAGAGCATACCAAATTACACTTACGAGGAGGGCGAGAGCCTATGAATGATTTTGACAGTATTATTAAGCGCATGAGCGTGACCCGGCTGGAGCCGGGAGACTACACCGGCGAGGACGGGCTTCTGTACTGCGGGAAGTGCCGCACCCCGAAGCAGTTTCGCATGGACGCGCCGCCGCTGGAGGGACGGCTGCTCCCCTGCCCCTGCCAGTGTGAGCAGGAGCGCATCGACCAGGAGACAGCGGAGCAGGAGGCCCGCCGTCACCTTCAGACCGTGGCCGATCTGAAGCGCCGGGGATTCACTGACCCCGCTATGCGCGGTTGGACATTTGCCAACGACAACGGTAAATGCCCGCAGATGAAACACGCCCATTTCTATGTCGAGCATTGGGACACCATGCTGGCGGAGAACATCGGTTATCTGCTGTGGGGCGGCGTTGGCACTGGCAAAAGCTACTTCGCGGGATGTATCGCAAATGCGCTGATGGAGCAGGAGATCACCGTCCGCATGACCAATTTTGCACTGATTTTGAACGATCTGACCGCCAACTTTGAGGGCCGCAATGAGTACATATCCCAGCTTTGCCGCGCCCTGCTGCTTATTATTGACGATTTTGGTATGGAGCGCGGGACGGAGTACGGATTGGAGCAGGTCTATAACGTAATTGACAGCCGGTATCGCAGTAAGAAACCGCTGATCGTGACCACCAACATTCCGC
>CATNDT010000338.1 GCA_950097035.1 uncultured Oscillibacter sp. | reverse complement strand
AGACCATCGTGATGATCACCCACAACAACGAGATCGCCCAGCTGGCCGACCGCATCGTGCGGATCGAGGACGGCAAAATCGTGGGCTGAGGGGGTGGCGGCGATGACTTGGCCTTTTGAAAACGACACCAGCGCGGTGGAGAAGAAGCTGGCAAGCCGCAGCATCAAAGCCGACAAGCGCCGGAGCGTGTTTGTCATCCTGACCATCGCCCTGGCCGTCTGCCTGATGGGGACCCTCTGCTTTCTCTATTCCGCCCAGCAGCTGAAAACCCTGGACGGTATCCTGGGGCAGTATCAGGCCGGGTGCGGCGGGCTGACCCGAGAGGAGGTCGCCCGGCTGGTGAACGCCGGAAAATTTGAGAAATGGGGCTGTGCTGTCGAAGCGGGGACCGCCCGCCATGAGGACAGCGTTTTGCAGATCAGCTATGTCAGCCCGGAGATGATCGACCTGATGGGTTACGGCAAGATCACCGGGGCCTATCCCCAGGACGAGAATGAGCTGTGTGTGGAACGTGCCTTTTTCCGTTATTTTGGCCTCTCAGGGGAGGCCGGTCAGACGGTGACTCTGAATCTGGGGGACGGCGAGAAGTCCTATACCGTTACAGGCATTTTGGAGGCGGAGAACGACAGCCGTATCTTCACGGTCTGGATTCCGGAGACTGCTGTGGAGGCGGACGGCCACAATGCTCCCTATGAGCTGCGGTTCCGCTTTGCCGGGAGTCAGGGCATGGAGCCGGACCAGCTTCGGGCGGACATTGAGCGGTTCTTCGCGGAAATGGGCATCCCGGAGGATCGCACCTTTTATAGTTCCAGCTACTTCGGCATGGTGGATCTGTACCTTGGAAACGGGATGGAGGTCTATGCTGCGGCGCTCTTGATCGCCGTAGTCTGTGCCATCGTGGTCTACAACATTTTTTACATCTCCGTCATGGGCAAAATGCGGGAATATGGCCGGCTGAAGGTACTGGGGACCACGCCCAGGCAGCTCAAGCGGGTGGTCAAGCGGGAGCGGCGTTTCCTGACCGCTATCGCCATTCCCCTGGGGCTGGTCTGCGCCGCAGGTATCGCGCTGATCGCTGTTCCCGGCTACTGGTCCTGGGGCGACAATCTCCGGTCCGCCGTGGTGGTCTCCCTTCTGACCTATGGCACCGTTTTGATCGCCACCAGAAAACCTATGGCAATGGCAGGGAAGGTCTCCGCCATTGAGGCCATCCGCGCCACCGCCTATTCCCAGCAGCAGGGCCCCAGTGTTTCCAGGCAGCTCCACCGCCGCCTGACCATGCCCCGTCTGGCCTGGATGAACTTCTCCCGGAACCGGAAAAAGGCGTTTGTCACCACCCTCTCCCTGGGCCTCACCGGGATTCTTCTTCTCTGCGTTTCCGCCTACGCAAACTCGGTGGATGTAAAGGAAATGGCCCAGTCCCAGTTTGGAGACCGGAGCCAGTATCTGCTGCAATATGAGGATTACGCAGGCCGGGAGTTTGTGGAGATGCAGAAGGAGAATCCTCTGGGCCAAACTCTGCGGGAGGAGCTGG
>CATNDT010000337.1 GCA_950097035.1 uncultured Oscillibacter sp. | reverse complement strand
CAGGATGACGACCAGCAGCAGAATCAGGAAAAGCACCAGTCCGCCGATGGCGGCGTACAGCACCCAGCCGCCTTGCAGCAGGATACCGTTGATGCCGTCCGCTCCGGCCGGCGTATTCTCCGCGAAGGGCGCGATGGTCACGTGGACCCGGGAGGCGGCCACATCCGCCGTGGTCCCGATGCCGGCCAGGGTGGAAACCTGGTCCCGCAGGGCGTCGATGGTCATGGCGCCGGAGTTTTCACAGTTCTGGTTGACCGTTACGATTACCCGCAGGTCGGACAGCCGGCCCTCCAGCACCTCCATCTGCTCCTTGGTAATATTCAAAGCGTGATCCCGGTCGATCTGTTCGCCCGCATACTGGGCGTTGCCGTTCAGTTCGTCCTCCAAATCGGGGTAGTTTGGCAGATTGGAGTTGGTGGGGGTGCCTACCGTGCCGCCGGTGGGCTCGCTGCCGTCCCGGATAACCTCCCAGAACAGCGTGTCATTGGTAATCAGGCCGCCGCCGGTTACGGAACCTTCGGGCTGGTCATAATGGGTTTGGTCTACGATCTTGCGGGCCACCTCTACCGAGCACAGCACATTCACCTGCACATTACCTTTGCCGTAAATGCTGCTCAGGTTGTCGAACACCTGCTGCCGCACATTGTTGCTGATCTGCTCCTCGTACTGCAGCTTCAAGGCCGTGGCATCACTGGACTGAGAAATCACGCTGGTATCCGAATAGGGGTTGCCGTAGATATCCTTGATGCTGACATTCTCGATAGCCAGCTCCTGCACACTGTGCTTCACTATGTCGCGGATGGCCGCTACCACCTCGTTTTTCAGCGGCTGGCTGCCATAGGGGGTGATTGTCACCGCCGCGCTGGAGGGGGAGGCGCTGTCCTGAAGGACATAGAGCCGCTCGGTCCCCGGGGCGATGCTTACGGTGGCATCCTGTACGCCGTCAAACTGGCGGACCACCGCGGCCAGCTTCTGCTCGATGGAGATCAGCCAGGCCCGTTCATCCTGTATCTGGCTGTTAATCCCGCCCGAGTGCTCCGTGTAATAGGGATACAGATAGGCGTTGTTCACCCGGTTGCTGGTCATCAGCTGGACCTGCAGCTGCGCCTCCCGCCCGGCTGGCACCAGAATGGTGTCGTTTTGTATCTTGTAGTCCGTTACCCCGTTTTCGCCCAGGAACTGGACCACGGTGCTGATGTCGTTGGCGGACAGGTCGGTACAAAGGACGGCGTACTCCTTTTTATTCATCCGCAGCGTCAGCAAAATGACGGCGGCCAGGATCACAACCAGGCACACGCCCAGCAGGATCCGTGTCTTCTTATTCAGTTTTTGGAAAAAGCCCTTAATCTTTTCCCAAAGCTCTTTCAGCTTTGTCTGAAATTTCTGCAACTTGGATCCCTCCGGACTGTTATCTCAAGGTCCCTTACAGGGAGACACGCATCAGCTCATTGTACACATCCAGCGCCTTGTTCCGCAGCTCCATCAGCAGCAGGGCGGCGTTGGAGGCGTTGGAGGCGGCCAGGGTCAGCTCGGCGGGATTGTCCAGC
>CATNDT010000336.1 GCA_950097035.1 uncultured Oscillibacter sp. | reverse complement strand
CGGGCCAGCTGCATCCGCTGTCGTTCCCCGGTGGAGAGGGTGGAGGCCGCCCGGTCCAGAGAAAGATAGCTCAAGCCCAAGTCCATCAGCCGCTTGGCCACAGTCTGGAAGGACTGGCAGATGCTCTGAGCCATGGGCCGCATTTCTTCCGGCAGGGAGGCAGGAACGCCCTCTACCCACTCCGCCAGCTCCGACAGGGGCATTTTGCAGGCTTCGTCCAGGGGGATACCCCGCAGCTTGGGCGCCCGGGCCGTTTCGGACAGCCTTGTGCCGCCGCAGCGGGGGCAGACGTCCTGCTTTAAGAACTTCTCCACCCGTTTCATGCCCTTCTCGTCCTTTACCTTGGCCAGGGCATTCTCCACGGTATAGGTGGCGTTGAAGTAGGTGAAGTCCATATCCCCTGCCGCGCCGCTGGTTTTGTTTTGATAGATGATGTTCTTTTTTACAGCAGGACCGTGGAACACGATGTCCCTCTCCTTGCCAGTCAATTCCCGGAACGGAACGTCCGTGCGCACCCCCATCTCCCGCGCAATGTCCTTCATCAGTGACCACATCAGGGTCTGCCACGGAGCTACTGCCCCTTCATCAATGGACAGGGACTCGTCAGGTACCAGAGTGGACTCGTCCACAGTACGCACGATGCCGGTTCCGCCGCAGTCAAGGCAGGCCCCTTGGCTGTTGAAAGCAAGCTCCTCCGCCGAGGGAGCCATAAACTCTGCCCCGCACTCCGGGCAGTGGATAGACTGATCCGCTGCCACCGCCAGGGTGGGCGGGGCATAATGTCCGTTGGGACAGCGGTGGCTGGCCAGACGGGAGTACATCAGCCGCAGGCTGTTGAGCAGCTCGGTCCCGGTGCCAAAGGTGGAGCGGATGCCGGGAACGCCGGGGCGTTGGTGGAGGGCCAGGGCGGCGGGAACATAAAGCACCTCGTCTGCATGGGCCTTCGCGGCTTGGGTCATCCGCCGCCGGGTGTAGGTGGACAGGGCCTCCAGATAGCGCCTGGAACCCTCAGCGTACAGAACGCCCAGGGCCAAAGAGGATTTCCCGGAGCCGGACACCCCGGCAACAGCCACGATTTGATTCAGCGGTATGTCCACGTCAATATTTTTCAGGTTGTGTACCCGTGCCCCGCGCACTTTGATACAGGCAGGGACCTGATGATTTTGTTTCATTGGTTTCACTCCTTGGGCAGCAGGCCCGCACTTAATTTTATCAGGCCGTCATAGCAGATCTCCTTCACCGGCGGGATAAAGTCAAGGAACCGTGTCTTCCACATGGCATCCGTTGGCTTCTGGGCAAGATATTTTGTTTCATACAGCGAATTGCAATACACTGAAAACTGAATTAAAAACATATTTCTCTCTTTGCTGCCGGCGTCTGGAAACTGAAATGCCACAACTTCCTTCAATGTGTTTTGAAAGGGCAGCGTTTCTTTTGCGAAATGCCGCAGAATGGAATCATCGTAGCTGGGGTCCCAAATGGGCAGATGCAGAGAAAGAAGTTTTAAGAGTGTCTCATGTCCCCATAGGATATCCGTCATCGTTTGACAGAACTGTTCTTGGGA
>CATNDT010000335.1 GCA_950097035.1 uncultured Oscillibacter sp. | reverse complement strand
GCCTTCCATGACGAAGTCGGCCACCCTCATATCCACATGATGACGTGGTCGGTGAAGTCGGGACAGGCGTACCTCTCCAAAGACGGGATCAGGAAGATCAAGTCCACACTAACCAACGATATTTTCAAGCAGGAGCTGCTCCACACCTACGAGCAGAAGTCTTCCTCTAGAGATGAGCTGGTGTGCAGGGCCAGAGAGGAAATGAAGGCTTTGGCGCAGGAGATGCAGAACAGCCTTGGCAGCCATCCGGAGGTGGAAACGCTGATGATGACACTGGCCGCCCAGTTGGAAACCACGAAGGGCAAGAAAAAATATGGCTATCTTCCAAAAGGGGTGAAGAAAACTGTAGACGGGATCGTTGATCTGATGGAGCAACTGCCTGTTATCAACGAGTGCTATCAAACGTGGTGGGAGTTCCAATGTCAGCTGGAGGATTTCTATTCTGAGAAGAAGCGCCAGCGTCCACCGCTGTCTCAGCAGAAGGAGTTCCGCTCCATCAAGAATGCGATTATCCGGGTGGCTGACGATCTCCACATGGGACGGTTCACATTTGAAGATGGAGATATGGAGGATCCAATCGAATTCTGCGATCTGCCGAGTAACTGCGTGGAGCTGTGGATGGTAGCCCAGGATGACACTGCCGTCATGGAGGAGCGGGATGAAGCGGCGGCGCAGATTATCGGTAAGGCTCAAAACGGCAATCCGTTCGCGCAGTATCTCGCAGGCAGGCTCTACATGGACAGACCTGTTCTAATCCCAGACAATGTGGAGGCTGTGACCTGGTTCGACCGAGCTGCTCACCAGGGTGTGGTTGCAGCGCAGTATGAGTTAGGTGTGCTGCTTCTCTCCGATGATCCGGAAATTCATGATCCAGAATTGGGTGTGCAGTGGCTGGAGCATGCCGCCCTCAGCGGGAGTGACCGTGTGGCCTATCGGTTGGGCAAGGAATACCTCAAGGGAGAGGTTGTGAACCGGGACACGTCCAAAGCGGTGGAGTACCTCATCCAGTCCGCTGAGGCCGGAAACCAGTATGCCCAATACGCTCTCGGTAAACTGTATCTGAACAGACAGGATCGTGAGCAAGCCTACTACTGGCTCTCACGGTCAGCCGCTCAGGGGAACGAGTACGCGCAGTTCTTCCTGGACCGCTGGAACAGCTTGAAACCGCCCTCAATCATGCTATCTGTGAGCAGACTGCTGCACCACATGAGCCGCATCTTTCAAGATCAAGCTCCAGCCCCGTCTGTCCCCGGCGGTGTCCGCATTGACCGCAAGCGTCTACAGCAGCTCAGAGAAAAGAAAATCGCTATGGGTCACAAGCCGGACGATCATGAGAAGACGCAGACTGGCATGACCATGGGCGGGATGTAGGCGTATCAATTTCTGTCACGCCAATACAAAGATAAAAACCCTCCCGGCAAAAATTCTCAAAAAAGTTTCGGCTAAGGGGTAGCTATTGGCGCGGAGTTAGGGTATTGTGTGTTGCTGCAAAGGAGGTGGGTGGAAATGAGAAAAACCCTGGAAGATCTTTACTACGGCAACATCACACCCTGCGAACAGCAGATG
>CATNDT010000334.1 GCA_950097035.1 uncultured Oscillibacter sp. | reverse complement strand
TGTTTCGGCGTGACTTCGCTGCTTTTTGATCATTTCTTTGTCAGTGTCAGCTTGAAATCCGGCCCGTCGGGGGTCTCTGCCACCTGGTAGCCCATGGAGTGGGCCAGGCGGGTGACATTCTCCACCGCCACGCGGGCGTCCGCCAGCACCTCCAGGGTTGCGGGGGCGTTCTTTTGCAGCGCCTCCCGGACCATAAGGACCGGGGTGGGGCAGCCAAAACCGCGAGTGTCAATCATTTTGCTCCCTCCTTTTTCGGCAGGTGAGTCAGGGTAACGGCCAGCAGCACCGCAAAGCCCAGGACCACCGCGATCATTCCGGCGGAACCAATGCCGCCGACCACATAAGTACCGTCCTCCGCCACGGAGTCCGCGGCGCCGGCCAGGCCGAAGTTGTGGGCCACGGCGGCGCCCACCACCATGCCGAATACCGCCACGGCGGAGTCGCCGTTGCCCTCGCCGGCAAGGATCAGCTGCCGCAGGGGGCAGCCGCCCAGCAGGATGGAGCCCCAGCCGGCCAGCGCCATACCCAGGAAAGACCACAGATACTGGGAGTGGGCGATGGGCTGGGAGACGGCGGAGAGGTTATAGTTCCCCAGAATCAGGTTGCCGACGGTTACGGTGACCCAGATTGCCAGAAACCCGGACAGCAGCCGGAAGTCCCGCAGCATGAAGGCGTCCCGCAGGCCGCCGGCCATGCACAGGCGGCTGCGCTGGGCGATGGCGCCCACCACGCCGCCGGCGATCAGAGAGGCCAGCCAGAAAGCGTGCATAGAGCCGGGGCCCTTTTCAGAAAAGCGCAGCAGAGAGGGGGCCGCCAGCAGAATCACCAGCAAAATCACCAGCACGCCGGGCAGCACCAGCCCCTCTCCGGTGGGGACGGTATAGGCCCGGCCAAGGGTAAAGCCCTTCTTTAAAAAGAGGGCGCCCACGCCGATGCCAACGGCAAAGCCCAGCAGGGCCGCCACGGCGGTGAGGTCGCCGCCGCCCAGCCGGATGACCATCCGCAGGGGGCAGCCCAGAAACACCAGCGCGCCGATCATCACAAACATCCCAACCAGAAAGCGGCTGGCAGGGGAGGAGCCGGCCTTGGCCCGGAATTCTTTGGCGGCCATGGCGGTAATCAGGGCGCCCAGCACAATGCCGACGATCTCCGGGTGAAGATACTGCACCACCGCCGCGCTGTGGAGGCCGATGGCTCCGGCGATGTCCCGCTCAAAGCAGGCGATGCAAAAGCCCATGTTCTTGGGATTTCCCAGGGCGGTCAGCACCAGCGCCGCAACGCCGGTGACAATGCCTGCCAGCAGGATGGGACCGTAGTCCCGCACCCAGGTTTTCTCTTTCATACGTTGCACTCCTAACACATTTTGTAGTCTTTATTTCACACATCGCTATTTTTATATAAGAATAGCGGTATGCACAAAATACCGTACCCGCGGCCAAAGGCGGGGAGGGGTCACAGCTCCAGCAGGTGAAAGCCCGCGGTTTCAATGGCGGCCCTCTGCAGAAGATCCTCCAGCGTCTGCCGCTGATCCGGCGGGGCGGACCAGGCCATGCCGCAGTCTGAGGTGAGGCGGCGGGGCACGG
>CATNDT010000333.1 GCA_950097035.1 uncultured Oscillibacter sp. | reverse complement strand
GGGCGTACTGCTGAAAGAGGTAGCCGACCCGCCGCTTCTGAGGGGGAAGGTTGACTCCGGCGGCGCTGTCAAAGAGAACCGCGCCGTCCAGCGAGATTTTTCCCTGGTCCGGCGTTAAAATTCCGGCTATGCATTTCAGCGCCGTAGACTTGCCGCAGCCGGAGGCTCCCAGCAGGGCCAGAGCCTCATTTCCGGCTTCAAATTGGATCTCCAGCTGAAAGCTGCCCATTTTTTTGCGGATATCCACACAGAGGGCCATCAGCGCCCGCCCCCTCTCTGCCGCGTCTCCAACAGATTGACCGTCAGCAAAAAGACCGCGGATAGGGAGACGTTCACCAGCACCCATTTGAGGGTTCCGGCGCCGTCGTTAGAGCGCCAGAGCTGATAGACTGTGGTGGAGATGGTGGCGGTGCGGCCCGGTGTGTATCCGGCGATCATGGAAGTGGCTCCATACTCTCCCAGCGCCCTGGCGAAGGCCAAAACAGCGCCTGCCAGAATCCCTTGGCGGCAGACAGGCATTTGGACGTGCCAGAACACCCAGGCGTTGGAACGGCCCAGAGTCCGCCCGGCATCGGTGAGGTCACGGTCGAAACTCTCGAAAGCGCCCCTGGCGGTCCGGTACATCAGCGGAAAGGCCACAACGACAGAGGCAAAGACGGCAGACCACCAGGTCATCACCAATTTGACGCCGAGGATCTCCTGTGCCCATGCGCCCAAGGGACGCTTCGGTCCCAGCAGCACCAGCAGCAGCCAGCCTACCACCGTGGGCGGCAGTACCAGGGGCAGGGTCAGAACCACGTCCAGCAAGCCTTTTACAGGAGATGGGAGCTTGATGATCCAATGGGCTGCGGCGATGCCGAGAAAGAACACAGCGGTTGTGGAGATCGCGGCGATCCGTATGGAGTTGTAGAGGGGATACCAGTCCATATCGGCCTCCTGAGAATTAGTGAGGGAGGGACGTAAAGCCGGCGCTTTCAAAAACAGCCCTGGCTTCGGCGGTGGAGAGGAAATCCAGAAAGGCTTTGGCCTCCTCCGGATGAGCGGTGTTTTTCAGCACGGCGGCGGGATAGACAACATCGCCCGGTATTTTCTCCCCGGCTTCGTCCACCACCGTCAGCCCGGCGGAAAAAGCGTCGGTTGCGTAGATGACGCCGCAGTCCACCGTGCCCTCGAAAATCTGGGTGGTGACCTCTTTCACGTTAGAACCATATGTGAGAACGCCGGAGGCGGCCAGGGACGCTTCATGCAGGCCGTAGAAATCAAAAATATCTTGGGTGTACTGTCCCACAGGAACGTCACTATTACCAACGGCCAGAAGTACGTTGCCGCTTTTCAGCAGCTCTGCCAGCTGGTCAAAGGTTTCGACGTGCTTGGGATTGCCCTCCGGAACAGCCAGAGTTACCTCGTTTTTCAGCAGGTTCAGCCGGGTGCCCTCCAGCAGGGAACCGGCCTCCTCCAAAGTCAGCATCTGTTTGCAGGCGGCGGAGAGAAAGATGTCACAGTCCGCGCCCTCCTGGATCTGAGCCAGCAGAGTGCCGGAGGAGTCATAGGTGGGGATGACGGTAATATCTGGGACCTTGTCCTTATATAGTTCA
>CATNDT010000332.1 GCA_950097035.1 uncultured Oscillibacter sp. | reverse complement strand
GACACAAAGACCATCGACACCCCCCGGGCCGCCCGGTCCCTGCTGGAGGCCCGCCGTCAGGCGGGGAAGGTCCTCTGGCTCAACCCCATCCCGGAGGGCAAGTGGCCCTATGTGCGCAGCATCCAGACCATGTCCGCCCTGTGTCAGATGCTCCCGTGCAGCACCCTGGACGAACTGGCAAGGGCGTGCCGGCGGCTCCTGCGGTAAGCATCCGGCAAAATCCGGGGAAGATGGGGCATATATGGCGATATCAATCTTTGTTATAGCCTGATCCCTAACTTTTTGCGGAAATTGACAGAATCCGCACTTGACATTTTCCCCATCGGATGGTATGCTATCCATGTGTTCGAAACTGTACAAATTGGTCACTGCTAGTGGACGGGCACTCTACGCCGCCTTCTTGCGGGGCTTCTTTTTGCACTGGACTAATTATTTTAGGAGGCTTCCCAATGATTTCTGGAACTGTGAAATGGTTTAACGCGGAGAAGGGCTACGGCTTCATCTCCAACGATGACGGCAGCGGCGATGTTTTCGTCCATTTTTCCGCCATTCAGGGCACTGGTTACCGTACACTCAGCGAGGGTCAGAAGGTTACCTACAGCGTAGAGCCTGACCCCAAAAACAGCAGCAAGATGCGTGCGGTGGACGTTACTGCCGTCTGATTGCGCCCTTTCGCAGAAAAAAGACGCGCTGTCCCGAGAGAGGACGGCGTGTCTTTTTTTGTCAGAACAGGATAATTTAAGCGCCCCGTACCAGGGAAGCCACCTTGGCCAGCTTCAATTTTTTGGCAGATTCCCCACCGTTTTCTCAGAATCGCCCTGCTCCATGGTGCGCCGGACATGGGCCTTGATCTTCTCGAAGGTCTCCGGGCTGAGATCGTGCTCCACCTTGCAGGCGTCGGCGGAGGCGGTCTCCTCGCTCACGCCCAGATAGACGAAAAAATCCGTCAGGGTCTGGTGGCGCTCGTAAATCTGCCCGGCAATGGCCGCTCCGGCGGGCAGCAGCTTGATGGAACCGTCGGGTTCCATCTCAATGTACCCGCTCTCCCGGAGCTTCTTCATGGCCACGCTGACGCTGGGCTTGGAGAACCCCAGCTCGTTGGCAATGTCGATGGAGCGGACCATGCCCCGCCGCCGCCCGATCACCAGGATCGCCTCCAGGTAGTCCTCCGCCGATTCATAGATTCGCATGTACGCTTACCGCCTCTTCCCGCGGGATGGCCTCCCGCGATTTTTAGAACCTGTGTGAATACAGGTGCTCAGTATACCCTTGCAGGGCCGCAATGTCAAGCGCGCCGGGATTTGGCGGCACGCAGAGGGTTGACAAAACCGCGCGGAGCGGTTATACTGAATACAGAAAGGGCGCTGCCGGGAAACGGCTGGCCCCTAGTTGGTTACAGAAGTAACCGCCTTGGTTGGAGCCGTGGGCGGTTACTTCTTTTTGCCGTTATGTACCTGTAAGAACAGGCCGCAAATGCCGATGATCACCAGACAGAACTGAAACAGTTCTGAGTATGTCAGCATAGGCATCCCCTCCTTTCATCGGAGGGGAAAGAAGTCCCCCTCCGGGATGGAGGGGCCACCCGCCCGCTGTGATTCCGTGGGGAACCCCACGGAA
>CATNDT010000331.1 GCA_950097035.1 uncultured Oscillibacter sp. | reverse complement strand
GATGGCGGACTGCTCCGCCTGGCGGAAGACCTCCCGAAGGAATACGGTTTCCACCCGTTCGCTGCGGATGAGGTCTGAGAACACGTTCCCCGCCCCCACGGAGGGCAGCTGGTCCGCGTCCCCCACCAGCACCAGCCGCACGCCGGGCCGCAGAGCCCGCAGCAGGGCGGAGAAGAGGGAGAGGTCCACCATGCTCATCTCGTCCACGATCACGGCGTCCGCCTCCAGAGGCTCCTTCTCCGTTTTGCGAAAGGCCGCCTGACGGCTGTTTTCGTCCCAGGTTACCCCCAGAAGGCGGTGGATGGTCTGGGCCTCCATGCCGGTCAGCTCGCTCATGCGCTTGGCGGCCCGGCCGGTGGGCGCGGCCAGCACCACGTCCAGCCCCATTTTTTGAAACAGGGCCACGATGCCCCGCACGGTGGTGGTTTTGCCGGTGCCGGGGCCGCCGGTTAAAATCAGCACGCCCTCCCGGGCGGCCAGCTGCACCGCCTGGCGCTGCTGGGGGGCGTAGGCAACGCCCTGCTCCGCCTCGATCTCCTCCACAGTGCGGTCCGCGGCGCGGCTCTCGTCGGCCTCCGCGGCCAAAAGAGCGCTCAGGCGGGCGCAGGCGGAGGTCTCCGCCTCCCACAGCCGCCGGAGGTAACAGGCGTCCACATTGGCAACCCGCTCCTGCACCACGGCGCCCCGCTGGATCAGGCCGTCCAGCGCCGCCTCCACCGGCTCCCCGCCGCAGTCCAGCAGCTGGCAGGTGGCGGCGGTCAGCTTGTTTCGGGGCAGAAAGACGTGGCCGTTGTTTTCGTTGTGGCTCAGCTCATAGATCACGGCCGCCTCCACACGGAAGCTGCTGTCGGCGGCGATTCCCAGACCCATGGCGATCTCGTCGGTGAGGGAGAAGGCCACGCCGCAGCCGTCTGTGGAGAGGAGATAGGGGTTATCCCGCACCATCTCCAGCGCCGCGTCGCCGTATTGCTGCCGCAGCCGCATGGCCAGCACCGGCGGCAGCTGATACTGGGCCAGAAAGGCCATCAGCCGCCGCAGGCCCATGTGCTGCCGGAACCCCTGGGCGATTTCCTGGGCCTTTTTCGCGGTGATCCCCTTGATGAGGTTCAGACGCTCCGGCTCCCGCTCCAGAATGTCCAGCGTCTGGGCGCCGAAGCGGTCCACAATGCGCCTGGCGGTGGCGGGGCCCACCCCCTTGCAGACGCCGGAGGACAGGTAGCTGAAGATCTCCTCCTCCTCCACGGGCAAAGAGCGCTCCAGCTCCGTGGCCCGCAGCTGCTCCCCGTGCTGGGGATGGACCTCCCACACGCCGGAGGCCGCCAGGTGCTCTCCCGGGGCCACGCAGGGGATGCACCCCACCACGGTGACCACCTCGCCCTCCGGCGTCAGGAGGCGGAGAACGGTATAGCCGTTTTCGGCGTTTTGAAAGATAACGCTATGTACGGTTCCCTCGCAGCAGGTCAGCTCTTCCATGTCTTTTGTACCCTCTTGTCGTCAGTTCATTTGAAATTCCGCGCCGTCTACCAGAACGGCGTTTTTTTCCCGGTCCGCCAGATATTGGGCAAGGCCCCGGGCGTCGGCGGTGAGGCCGCAGTCCGCCAGCACGATCTTCGCCCCCGGC
>CATNDT010000330.1 GCA_950097035.1 uncultured Oscillibacter sp. | reverse complement strand
TGGCTGACTATGCCAGGTCCCATGGGGCCTGTGCCATCGTGCGGGGGGTCCGCAGCGTGACGGACTTTGACGCCGAGTACCAAATGGCCTTGATCAATCGGGGGATCTGCCCGGGGCTGGAGACCATGCTCCTGCCCGCCAGCGCCCCTTATCAGCATTTCAGTTCTTCCATGGCCCGGGAGATGATCCGGTACCGCCAGCCGCTTGGGAACTATCTGCCTGAGCCCATCATCCCGCTTGTGGAAGAATGGATAGAGAAAGAGGGAGGACCAAACCATGGCTAATGATATCAACCGCCTGATTGATATGATCTACGAGCGGATCGAGGACGCCAAGGCTCCCGCCTTGAAGCCCAGCATGAGCATTGTGGACCGGGACGAGCTGCTGGACCTGCTGGATGAGCTGAGGGCCCAGCTTCCGGCGGAGATCAAGCGGGCGCAGGAGTTGCTGGCGGCCCGGGACAAGTTTGTGGAGGATACGAAACGGGACGTGGAGCACATGAAGCGTCAGGCGGAGCTGGAGGCGAAGTCCAAAATCTCCGAGAGCGAGGTCATGCATGCCGCCCGGGAGAAGGCCCGGCAGATCGTCACCCGGGCGGAGGAGCGGTCCCGCCAGCTCTATCAGGTGGCCAACAGCTACGCCGAGGACGCCCTGGCCCGAACGGAAGAGGCGGTCCAGGCCGCCCTGGACGAGGTGAAGCAGTCCCGCATCCGCTTTCGCACCACCTCCGCCGCGAAAATGCAGGAACAGAAGCAGAAGTTGGAACAGAAGAGCGGCGAGGAGGATAAGTGAGTTACGTATAACTAACAAAATTTTGTACAAATTGCCGAGACATATGGTGAAATAAAATCCGGCATCGCTAAATGTGGAAAAAATTTTCGAAAAGCGCGTCCCCTGTCGCAAGATGTTGCGGCGGCGGGCGCGTTTCTTTTCGCGAAAAACGGCGGGAAAAAAATAAAACGACCCGTTTATTTTTTTGGAAACGGACGGAAATGGGAGGATTCTGGAGAAAAGCGCCGGTTTCTTGTCGAAAAAAAATCCTTGCTTTTCGGTCGTGATTTTCGTATACTAGGTAACACAGGTGGGGAGAAGTGGGGATTTGAGGGAGTAAAGTGGAGACCTTCCCCATACAATCCCAGAAAAGGGGGAAAGGGGGCGGCTCTATGGCGAGGCTGCTGGGCAAATCCAATAACAGCATCGACGCCAAGGGCCGTCTGGTGATCCCCTCCGCGATGCGGGAAGCACTGGGCGACACCTTTTTCATTACCATCGGCGCTGAGCACTGTCTGACCATTTACCCCCTTTCCAAGTGGGAGCAGATGTCTGAGGAGATGGATGAGCTGCCCTACACAGAGGCAAGGGCTTTAACTTTACTGTACGCCAACGCCGTGCAGTGTGAGCCGGACGGCCAGGGACGGGTTCTGATTCCCGCCACCCTGCGGAAGTACGCGGGACTGCAAAAGGCCTGTACCATTGTGGGCCTGAACACCTTTGCCGAAATTTGGGACGAGGAGACCTGGACGGAGCGGGAGCGGAAGATGCTGGACGAGGAGGACATGGCCGCAGCCATGGACGCCCTGGCCCGGGCCCGGCGGAACCGGGGGGAATATGGAGTACGAACA
>CATNDT010000329.1 GCA_950097035.1 uncultured Oscillibacter sp. | reverse complement strand
CGCTTGAATGGCATTCAAGAGGTCAGCGGTTCGATCCCGCTTATCTCCACCAAGTGCACCGATCGGTGCAAGAAAACCGTTGTAACCGAGAGATTGCAGCGGTTTTTCTTTTGACTTGTTCAAAGTTGTGATTTTGCACTTGCAAGAGTAGAACGCTTGATTTTTCAAAAATATTTGACAAATCAAGGAGTGCTGAAAATGGCTAAAATCAAAATGAAAAACAGTTCGCCCCCTCTCTGGAGGCGCTGTGGCTGTTCAGCGAGGGGGATGGAACAGAGCAGAAACACGGCGGCGCGCTGGCCTACAGCGGTGGCGCGGCGATAGAGGACTGCCGGAACACCGTGCTGGACAGGGAGCCGCCGGAATTGACACCCGTCCTGCCCGAAGCAGCCGAGAAGCCGGATGATATGAGCCGTTGGGAGGCGGGAATGGTCGCCAGCGTGTTTAATGCCGTCATACAGGAAGTTACCGGCACAACCGGGAACCTCGTCCTGCCGTTGAGCGACAGCCAGGTGCAGGCAATGGAACCTGTGATGCAGGCGATTTCTTCTCAAACGATCTCCAACATAGAGAAAGAGCAGTCCCTGGACGGACAGGATATTAAGGATATGGTCTCTTTGATCATGGCCGGGGGCTCGTTTGTTCCGTGGCCTATGGAGTCTATGCCGCCACCCAAAACGACGGCTTGCGTCGGTTCCCTTTTTTCCGTCGGTTCTGTAGATTCTTTATCTCACCCGATTCCAGCGGGCTTGCCTGGGCCAGTGCGGCGGCAGCAGCCATGGCTGTGGCCTATTTCAAAGACCATCCCAGCCCGGAGCCGGGCAGTGAACGCCGCGTCGAGAGGTGCTCCGCAGCGCTGGAGGTCACTATTGACGGGGTGTGCGGCAATGATGATGAAGACGATGACAGCTCGCTGGGGAGATGAGTGATATGCTCCCGGGCGGGCTGTCATTAAAGTTTCTTTTTGATATTGCTTCTGCTATAGAGAATCCTGCGGACCTCCATCGTCCCATCTATGACGACATAGAAAATCGTAAAATTGCGTACCTGGATGCGGTAATACGGGTACTTTCGTTTGCGGGATGAGGGGTACGGTTCAAAAGCCTCCGCGCAGCTCCGCCGCTCCTCAATGGCCGCTTCCACATCATCCACCAGCCTCTCCGCCGCAATCGGGTTTCGCAGGCGGTAGGTGATGTAATCTACGATCTCATTGAGATCATCCTCAAACAGAGGGAGGATCCGCAGCTCATAACGCTTTCCGATCATGGATACGCCCTCTTACCCGGCCAAATACTTCTTCTCCGGAATAGCGAACGTCGGACAGGCTGGCGGCCTTATCCGCCTCATCCAAAGCAAGTTCTACATCGTCCGTCAGCTCCGCATACTGCTCCAAGCTGAGAACGACAAGGGAGCCGTAGCCATTTTTAGTGAGAAACACAGGCTCGCCGTTTTTCAAAACCGTTTCTTCTATCTCGGAGAATTTGTTCCTTAAATCAGAAACCGGTCGAATCTGCATCATACTGTATCCCGCCTTTCTTTTGGATGGCTATATTTTATCACAACTTTATCAATATATCAAGCGATAATGGAGGTATTCCCATGAAGGCAGCGGAAATGAAAGAGCGCCCCACCTTTACCCTGA
>CATNDT010000328.1 GCA_950097035.1 uncultured Oscillibacter sp. | reverse complement strand
GTCATCCAAGGACCAGAATCTGGACAGGCAGGGGAGCGCGATGCGGGAGGAGGGGATTTTGCCCAGTCGGCTTTATATGGACCGGCAGAGCGGGAAGGACTTCAACCGGCCGGCCTACTGTCGGCTGGTGAAGCGGCTGCGCGTGGGCGACCTGCTGGTGGTCAAGTCTATCGACCGGCTGGGGCGCAATTACGACGAGGTGATTGAGCAGTGGCGGTTCCTGACCAAGGAGCGGGGGGTGGATATCCGGGTGCTGGACATGCCCCTGCTGGACACGACCCACGCCAAGGACCTGCTGGGCACCTTTATCGCCGATCTGACCCTTCAGGTGCTGTCCTACTGCGCCCACGCGGAGCGGGACAACACCCGGCAGAGGCAGCGGGAGGGGATCGTCTCGGCCAAGGCCCGGGGCGTCCGGTTCGGCAGACCCAAAAAGGAGCTTCCGGAGGACTTTGACGAGCTCTATGTGGCGTGGCGCCGGGGGGAGCTGACAGGGGATGAGCTGGCGCAGCGGTGCGACATGGCAGTTGGGGTTCTGTATCGGAAGCTGAGGGAGCGGGGATACCGCGTGAAGGAAATGCCGAGGGCACGGCGGGAAAGCAATTGAGGAACGATTGATTTTGATAATAGGTATACGATTTATCACAAAATGCCTCACAGCAAAGTGAAAACAGGTCTGGAAGTTTATTGTTCAATATCTCCAAAAAACCATCTGTTAAGTAACTGAAATAGGGTTGACAAAAGGTATACATAATAACAAATGCTTCCATAAGCAGCCTTGACAAAGGGTATACTTAATGATAAAATTAGCATCCAAAAGGCGTTGCGAGAGGGGAGTGAAAATCCTGCTATGACAGGATTATTGACCTTTCACTGGGCGGACGATTATGGGGCCATGCTTCAGGCCCTTGGGCTGAAGCGTTGTCTGGAGCGTTTGGGCGAACATGTGGAAGTGATTCCCTATGCGCCCTTCCGGCTGGTGGGGCGATACTGGTGGTGCCCGCTGAGCACGACTCCTCTGCCGGATGGAGGCTTGAAGTACCGTATCAACCGTCCCCGCTGGCGGCGCAATCTGACCTTGGGCGGCGCGTTTTGGGCCAGAAGGCGGGCAATGAAGGCATTCCGCCGCCGCTTTCTTTCGGACCGGCTCCCGGTCCGAAGGGCGGAGCGGCTCTCTCTGCGCAAATACCGCTGTGTGTTTGTGGGGAGCGATCAGGTCTGGAACCCCGATATCACCATTGTATTGGATGACGCATATATCGGCAATGTGAAGGACCGGGGGGCGTGCCGACTGACGGCCTATGCGGCGAGCATGGGCCGGAGCAGCCTCCCGGAGGCGGACCGCGAGCGGTTCGCCCGGTGTGTGAACGAACGTTTTTTTGCGGTATCTGTCCGGGAGGCCAGCGGGGCTCCCTTTCTGGAAAACCTGCTCCACCGGAGGGTGGACAGTCTGGCGGACCCGGTGCTGCTGCTCCGCCGGGAGGACTGGGAGGAGATTATGCGCCCTCCCCCGGAGAAGGACTATGTCCTGCTCCACTATACGGAGCATAACGAGGAAATGGTGCAGTTTGCCGGCGCGCTGGCCCGTCAGCTGGGCAAACGGGTGGTGCAGACCGCCCTCCCTTTGAGAAAACCGGAGGCGGCGGCCCTCCGCATC
>CATNDT010000327.1 GCA_950097035.1 uncultured Oscillibacter sp. | reverse complement strand
GAGGGCAAAAATCGTTCATTTACAGGGCAATTCCAAAATGCTATAATGCAAGCTGTAAAATCTTAATCAGCCGGGAACTGCCCTGCGCCTTGCTTTAGGCGTGGGGCGGTTCTACTTCTGCGGGAAAGGAGGCCCGACGCCGCCCCTTTGTATACCCCCGCCTCGCCAGCGGGGAGACAAAGGAGGAAATGCAAATGTTAGGCATTGTTGTGCTTATCATCTATGCGGCCCTGATGTTCGGGGCAACGGTGATATTCACAAAGCGGACGCATGATGCCGAGAGTTTCCATGTGGCTGACCGCCGCATTGGAACAGG
This sequence comes from uncultured Oscillibacter sp., assembly GCA_950097035.1. Taxonomy (GTDB): domain Bacteria; phylum Bacillota; class Clostridia; order Oscillospirales; family Oscillospiraceae; genus Oscillibacter. The sequence goes on along the minus strand of CATNDT010000327.1, from coordinate 1,388 downwards.
GGTTGCTGCCATGAGCATAGCCGCAACATGGGTTTGGGCGCCCTCCCTCTTTGTATCTGCGGAAAAGGCATACACCAGCGGTATCCCGGGCTTGTTCTGGTTCCTGGTACCGAACGTGCTGTGCCTGATTCTCTTTATCCCATTCGCGAAGCGTATGCGGTCTGCGTACCCGGAGGGCGTCACCCTGACGGGCTACATGGCCACGGTCTACGGCTCCCAGAAAGTCAAGGGGGCGTACTCGTTCCAACTGGGGGCGCTGGCCGTCCTGTCCACCGCCGTCCAGCTCCTGGCCGGGGGCAAAATGCTGTCTGCCATCACCGGCGTACCGTTCTGGAGCATGACAATCATCCTTGCGGTGATTGCCTACTCCTATTCGTGCTTTTCCGGCCTCAAGGCGTCGGTTACAACCGACGTTATCCAGCTTGCCATTATTCTACTTGGCTGCGCCCTCCTCGTCCCCTGGGGCCTTTCCAGGGCCGGAGGGGTGGGTGCTGTCACGGCGGGCCTCGGCTCCATTACGGGCGACCATGTGTCCCTGTTCTCGGAGGCGGGGCTTTCTGTATTTCTGGGCTTTGGCCTCCCCACCGCCGTTGGCCTGATCTCCGGGCCGTTTGGCGACCAGTGCTTTTGGCAGCGCACCTTTGCGATCCGGGAAGACCGTATCGGAAGGGCGTTCTTTATCGGCGCTCTGATCTTCGCTGTGGTGCCGCTCTCCATGGGGACTATCGGCTTTGCCGCCGCTGGTACCGGCTTTATCGCCGCCGACACCGGCATGGTCAATGTGGAGTTCATCACATCCCTGCTCCCGTCGTGGGTGCTGGCCCCGCTCCTGATGATGGTGCTCTCCGGCCTGCTCTCCACGGTTGACAGCAACCTGTGCGCCGCGGCGTCGCTCACCACCGACTGGCGGATCTCTGGCAGGCTGGATTCCAAGGAGCGGCTGAAGCTGTCCAGGCTGGCAATGATCGGGCTTCTCCTGGTGGGCATCCTGATGGCGAACATCCCAGGGCTGACCGTGACCCACCTGTTCCTGTTCTACGGCACCCTGCGGGCCTCCACACTGCTGCCCACGGCGCTGACCCTTCTGGGCAAGCAGTTGAATGCCGACGGCGTGTTTGCCGGTATCGTGGCCTCCCTGTGTATCGGCCTCCCTGTGTTCGCCGTGGGGAACATCTGGAACATCGCCGCCTATAAGACGGCTGGCAGTCTTATCACGGTGCTGCTGAGCGGAGCTGTCGCCCTGGCGTTCTCCCGGAAGGGGGCGAGGGCATGAGTCTCGGCAGAAAGCAGAGTATCAGCAACGCCGCCTGGCTGGAGGCTGTTGCCTCCATTGAGCAGACGGTTCCCCGGGAGGAACTGGACGCCCTGACCGCCTCCACTGTGGAGGA
>CATNDT010000326.1 GCA_950097035.1 uncultured Oscillibacter sp. | reverse complement strand
GCGTGGCCGGACGAGTGCTGGACGCCCTGCGGGACTTTATCAGGCGGGTGAAGGGCGTCTTTACCGGCGAGGCGGAGCGGGACGAGGCGGCACGCAGCGCGTTTGGCGAGGACCTGGAGCAGCTGGAGTGGGCCGCGGCACTGTGGCGGCAGGCCTTTGACGCGGCGGAGGCTGTGCAGGGCAGAAGTAAAAACGCCGCCGCCATGGAAGACGGGGCGTGGTACTCTGTCGGCGGCAGGGTGTTTGCGGAGGACAAGTACTTTGCCCGTCAGATAGACCGCTGGAACGATCTGCCTGACGGGAGCCGTGTGAAGGTTGGAACGGTGCGAAAAGGGAGCGTGCTGGCGCAGGTGGGACTCCCAATAGGCGGGATGTACTTTGACGCAGGCAAAATCAAAAAGGCGATGGCGAAGCACGGCGACCATCTGACGGCGGAGATCATGAAGGGAATCCCGAATCTATTGAACGACCCGATTATGGTTGCCGAGTATACGGGGCCAAAGGGTGATATAAAAAATACGGTCAATGTATACGGCGATCTCTTTGCCGGTGGGAAGCCGGTGGTCGTGGGCGTTGTAATGCATTTGGACAGTTCCGGACAGAATGTGGTCAGCAATATCCGAACGATTCATGCGAGAAGTAATTTTGCAAAACAGATTACCGAAGATTCCCTGCTGTATCTGAACCCGAATAAAGGGAGAACCCGCAGTTGGTTCCAGGTCTGCGGCAACCTGAATGTGCCGTTAGACGGAATCAAGTACGGGTTCATCTGTAGGATAGCATTTGACAGCGGAGAAGTCAAGGGAAAAGATTTTCCCGATCCGGAGATTTCGGATGAGAGGCAGTATTCCTTTGCAGAGAAGAAGGTGCCGCGCTATGAGGAGCTGATAAAAAAGCCGGATATCCAAGTGGTGGATATCCGGGAGGAACAAAGCGGGCGTTTATCAGAACAGAGAAAGGATTTTTTGAACAGCGAAGAGGCAAAAAAACTCTATTCTGCCCCTGTTTGGAACCGGGATACGGGGGAGTATCTGTTTCTTACGCCTAAGACGATTACCCATACATTTTTTAATTTAGGTAAAGAGCAACTTGCGCTGGTGCGGCATTTGCCGGAGGTAATCCGGGAGGCGGTGCTGACACATGCCGAGCAGAGCCGGAAAGCGCCGGATGATATGACCACAGGAGTCTATACGTTATTTGGAGCAGTAAGGACGGAAAATGGGATACAGCCGGTTAAGCTGAAGGTAAAGGAATATAAGCTTGGCGGACAGGATATACCGCAGAGTATCCGCGAATATCTGGGGATCAGTCCGCAGACAGAGACATTTGCCAGCGTATATGACGGAAAAGTGCTGGTGCTGGAGGATATAGAAAAAGAAGAAGCATCCAGTTCCGTACTGTCCATAACACGAAAAGTCGATGTCACCGACAAGTACCCTTCAGCTTCTTCAAAAATCAGTATAAAGGAATTGCTGACGCTTGTCAAGGGGAGAGCTGCAACATACATACCTCATCTGAATACCAGAGATGTCAAGGGGGAATATTCGTTCAAAGGGAGCGGGGAGCACCAGCAGGAGCTGCTGGCCCTTAGCCGGGAGAACGAAGCGCTGCGGCAGCGGACGGGACAGGCTGCCAGAGACAGTGCGAATGGACGTGGGTTGGACCCGCTGCAGCAGGATGTGGAACGGCTGTATGGGCGGAAGAAGAGCGGGGAC
>CATNDT010000325.1 GCA_950097035.1 uncultured Oscillibacter sp. | reverse complement strand
TGTGGCAAAGGGGAGTATCGTTTAATAGAAATTCAATCAGGGGGAGCGCGCTCCCCCTGATTGAGTTGTAATCACTGGATTTTTCCGGCGGGAGTGGAACATTGGAAACGCTCTAATGAACACAAAGAAAAGGAGCAATTTAGACATGAAAATTTTGTATGCAACCAGCGAGGCAGTCCCTTTTTGCAAAACCGGAGGATTGGCTGAGGTGGCAGGTTCCCTGCCGTCCGCACTGGCGGCGGAAGGCGCCGAAGTGGCGGTGGTGCTGCCCCTGTACCGGCGGGTGAAGGAGAGATTCGGCAGCCAGCTGGAGTTCCTCTGCTACGACTATGTGGACCTGGCCTGGCGGCATCTTTACTGCGGCCTGTTCTCTCTGGAAAGGGACGGCGTGACCTGGTACTTCCTGGATAATGAGCAGTATTTTGACCGCGCGGAGCTCTACGGCTATGTGGACGACGGCGAGCGGTTCGGCTTTTTTTCCAGGGCCGTGGTGCGGATGCTGGGGCACATGAAATTCTGGCCTGAAGTGCTGCACTGCAACGACTGGCAGACCGCTCTGATACCCGTCTATCTCAAGGATGACGGCGTGCGGGAGGAGCAGTTCCGCTCCATCCGCACCGCGCTGACCATCCACAACATTGAGTATCAGGGGCGCTATAACCCCTATGTTCTGGGCGACCTGTTCGGTCTGGATGCCGGCTGGGTAGAGGACGGTACATTGCTGATGGACGGTGACTTGAACCTGCTCAAGGGCGCCATCCTCTGTGCCGACGCGGTGAACGCCGTGTCCCCCACCTATGCCAACGAACTGAAGATGGCCTACTTTGCCCACCGGATGGAGAGTGTGATGCGCCGGTGCGAGTATAAGCTCTCCGGTGTGCTGAACGGCATTGATATGCAGCGCTATGACCCGGCCAGAGACTCCGGCGTGGTTGCAAACTTCAGCGTGGAGGCCATGGACGGCAAAAATCAGAACAAGGCCCACCTCCAGAAGCTGATGGGCCTGCGGGAGGAGCCCCATGTCCCCGTTGTGGCCATCGTCAGCCGTCTGGTGGCCCATAAGGGATTGGACTTGATTTGTGAAGTGCTTCATGATATGATGAAGCTTCCGATGCAGCTGGTGGTTCTGGGCAAGGGCGACCGGAAGTATGAGGAGTTTTTCCGCTGGGCCGCCCAGCAGTATCCCGGCCGTATGGCGGTGCGCCTGGACTACAACGAGGAGCTGTCCATGGCCATCTACGCGGGCGCGGACCTGTTCCTGATGCCCTCCAAGAGCGAGCCCTGCGGCTTGAGTCAGATGATCGCCATGCGCTATGGCACGGTGCCCATCGTCCGGGAGACCGGCGGCCTGAAGGACACCGTCCAGCCCTACGAGGCCTGGCGGGATGCGGGCAACGGCTTTACCTTTACCAACTACGCCAGCGGCGACATGCTGTATGTCATCCGGGAGGCCGTGTATCTCTATAAGGACTATCCGGATGCCTTCAGCCGCCTGCGGAAGCGGGCCATGGAGTGCGACTTCAGCTGGGCCCGCAGCGCGGGGGAGTATCTGCGGATCTATGCCGGCATCACCGGTCAGGCGTGGCCCGCGCCCCAGGAGTCCGATGCCCCCGCTGCGGAGGAGGCCGCTGAGGCGTCTGCTCCGGCAGAGGCGCCCGCTGCAGCTGAGGCCCCCGCGCCGGCACAGGAGGAGTCCCCCGCCGCCGCAGAATCCGCGCCCACAGC
>CATNDT010000324.1 GCA_950097035.1 uncultured Oscillibacter sp. | reverse complement strand
GTAATTGCCCCGTACCGTCTCAATCGGATAGGAGCAGGTCAGCACTACAATGTCACGGCGAATTGTCCCGGTGCTGACGTTAAATTCATGAGCCAGATTGCCATAAGTATCATGCCGCCGGAGACACAAAGCCTCCAAAATCTTCTGGCGACGTTCCCATGGGGTCACATCCATAATTCAAAAATCCTTTCGTAAAATTGATGTGTCAGCGTTCAGTTTCCCTCTGCTGGTGCTGTCCCTCACGGGCCAGACGTTCAGCGGCCTTGCGGAGATTTTCAACGGCCTTGATGTCCTCCCGCATATCACGCATTTTCTGATAATCAAAATCCTTCTGTGCAGTCAGCTTCGCGGCCTCGGCCCGCCACGCCTTGGACGTGATCGCCTCGCCGGATTCTTTCAGACTTTTCAGAAAATCAGCGGCAGCACCAAAAGCAGCTAACTCTGCTTCATGCTCCTGCTGGTACTTCTCCCGTTTGCCCGGTTTCACCTTGTCCAACTTCTGGCGGAAGGGCTTAAACTTCTCATATTGCTCCCACATTTCCAGCCGTTCATCCAGGACGGCAATGCGGCGTTCCGCCTTGACAATCTGACCACGGAGATCGTAATAGTCCTTGTTCATGGCAGAGACTTTTTCATAGAGCTGCTGCATGGAAGTAATACCGTTGGACTGCAACAGATTAAACAGCTTCGCGTCCTCTTGCAGCTTTTTGATTTTGCCGGAACGGGTAGAGGGAGCGGCCATGTCCATCCGGGCCTGCCACAACTTAGCGACAATGCTCTCCTTGCCCTGAGCGGGTACAGCAGATTCGGCCTGTTCCTTTGACCAGTTATAGAGCCGGGTGATGCGGGCTTTGATCTCCTTCAGCAGTTTGTTGTCAGCGGCGATCTCCCGATTGATATTCCCTTTCTCGGTAGCAATGCCGCGCCGCTCCATTTGACTGGCGGCAGGCCCCATGTGGATGCTGGGGATTTTATCAACACCCTGCCTTTTGTAGCTGCGGTGGTCGATACGCTCCGGCCTGCCCGCCGTCTCCAACGCACGATTGGCGTAAGCGGCCCACGCCGCCCTCCACTTCTCGGCGTTGCCCCGGTCATTCCAATCGGTGGTATCCTCACGATGATTTTTCCAGCCGCCTTTGCCGTCCGGGATACGGTTGCCCTGGCTGTCCAAATCGTAAACCTTCCGACACTTCGGCCCCCACTTTCCATCAGGACGGAGGGGGCGGATCGTCAGCAGAATGTGAGCGTGGGGATTGCCCGTCCCTTTGTCGTGGATGGCAAAGTCGGCGCACATCCCAGCGTCAACAAAATTGTCTTTGACAAAAGCCCGGACAAGGGCCAACTGCTGTGCGGGGGACAGCTCCACAGGAAGGGCAACTTCGATCTCGCGGGCAAGCTGGGCATCGCTGGATTTCTCAATCTGCTCCACGGAGTTCCAGAGGGTGGAGCGGTCTTGAAATTCCGGCGGGGCGTGGGAGGGCAGCATGATCTCCGTGTGAACAATACCGCCTTTGTGGGTGTAGTCGTGGGTCATGCCGTCCCACTCGTTTGTCAGCCGTTCGCCGCTCCGGTAAGCGGCAGCAGCTACAGCAGATTTGCCGATGCTGCGCTTAATGATTTGAATGGGACAGTGAAAAATCGCCATGTGGCTTTCCTTCTTTCTCCGCAGTCAGCAGCAGGGATAACAGGCCAGCGGAAACGGAACAGACGCAAAGCGGATGTTTCGTTTTTGCTGGCGCAC
>CATNDT010000323.1:1084-1757 GCA_950097035.1 uncultured Oscillibacter sp. | reverse complement strand
GTTCGCGGCTCTGTCGGCGGGAGAGGTCGTGGGATTCGCCTACCTCAAGACGCCGCTGTTCGGCATCGGAAGCCGGTACGCGGAGCTCTCCCGCTTCCACGTGTCGGAGCCCTGGCGCGGGCGCGGCATCGGCCGGGCGCTCTTCGCCATGGCCTGCCGGGGGGCGCGGGAGCTGGGGGCGGAAAAGCTGTACATCTCGGCCCACTCGGCCAGAGAGCCCATGGCCGCCTACCGCAACCTGGGCTGCGTGGAGGCTGTGGAGATTAACCAGGCCCTGGCGGAGAAGGAGCCCTGCGACGTTCAGATGGAGTACCCGCTCTGACGGGCGCGGACAAAGCGATAGCCCCACAGCTACACCTTTCCTGCAACTGCGGGGCTACCACACATATTCTGTTGTCAAATCGCTGGTCCGCCTTTCTGTCATGTTGCCGCTCCCGTGGCGTCTGGTCTCATTCGCGATACGCTTCCTCAGGTCACTTTGAGAGAAAATCCTCCCTCTCGGATACAGATATCCATGCTGTTCTTCGTACGCTGAAAGGGCCTTCGCTGCACGGGAAACAGGCTTTCGGTTTGATCCGCCAGTACAAAATACGAACTCTGACGGATCAGGCTTCGTTGTACATTGGACCGTACCTCCTTTTCTTGTCTGAGTAAAATATACTATAAACCGTCC
>CATNDT010000323.1:0-1057 GCA_950097035.1 uncultured Oscillibacter sp. | reverse complement strand
GGTTTTGTGCAAATTTCTATAAAAATTTTTGGGCGGAGGGATTTCTTTTTGACAGCGGGATGGTATACTGTGTTCAGCCACAAAATGGGAGGTGCTCTGCCATGTATGACGAGCTGACGGAGGTTGACATCCGCAAGATGCGGGAGGAGATCGACTACCGCGTCCGGGTCCTGCGGCCGAAGCTGATTGAGGACGTACAGACCGCCCGGGCCTTCGGGGATCTCAGCGAAAATTTTGAGTACAAATGCGCCAAGCAGGAGAAGAACCGCAACGACAGCCGCATCCGGTATCTGGAGCGGATGGTCCGCACGGCCAAGGTCATCGACCCGGGCTCCCAGGCGGACCAGGTGGGCCTTTTTGACCAGGTCACGGTGTTTAACGAAAAATTGCAGCGGGAGATGACCTTCCGTATTGTCACCACCCTCCGGGCGGATACGTCCAAGGGGCTCGTCAGCAAGGAGTCCCCGGTGGGCAGGGCCCTGCTGGGCCGGCGGGCCGGCGAGCGCGTGCGGGTGAAGGTCAGCGATGAACTCCAGTACGACATGGTCGTCCGCTCCATTGAGAAGGGCGAGGACGACGAGGGCCTGTCCATCCGCTCCTATTGAGCTCCGCCAGCCGAAGTCAAGGGAAGCTGGCGAGGTGCGGCGGCAAACAGGCCGCCGTTTGGAAAGAGGGAAACAGAAATGTTGAGAATCGAAAAAGTCAATGGCAAGAATGTGTGGGACATTGTAAAATTGCAGGTCAAGCCAGAACAGATGGGGTTTGTCGCAAAAAATGAAACCAGTTTGATCGAAGCATATACAACCATCACGGGAGGCGGCTTCGCGTTCCCCTTTGGGATTTATGACGGTGATGTGCCGGTAGGCTTTCTGATGATTGGCTATGATACGGACGACTATTGGGAGGATGCGCCTGAGATTGCGTACAACAATTACAATCTCTGGCGGTTGATGATTGATCAGAGGTACCAGCATAACGGGTACGGCAGAGGAACGGTCAGGCTCGCATTGGATTTTATCAGGACCAGGCCCTGCGGGGAAGCGGAATACTGCTGGTT
>CATNDT010000322.1 GCA_950097035.1 uncultured Oscillibacter sp. | reverse complement strand
GCGCTGGGCGGTGCGGTGCTGTTTTTCGGGGTGTTCTCCGCGTTGCTGCGGCCCCTGTGGTTTTTCTGGGCTGACACACTGGCTTATTTGGCACACCTGCTCTCACTCCCCGCCCGTTGGACAAAAAATTTTTGTAAAAAAATTGCCCTTCGCGGAAAAAAGCTCTTTTATTTTGCGAGGAAATGCTATACAATAGAGAAAAACGGACGGAGGCGTCCACTGCGGCGAGGAGGCGGCGGATATGGCAAAAAAGGGAAAGGCGGAAAAGCGGAAAACGCACGTCGTCCGCACCGGCCCGCTGGCCAAGATCCTGCTGCTGTTGCTGCTGCTGGGCGTAGGCTGGCAGCTGTACAGCCTCAGAAGTCAGGTGATGGACGCTCAGGCGGAAAAGGACCGTCTGACCGCCCAGGTCGAGGCAAAGCGCCAGGAAAACGCCGCACTCAGCGCCGACATCGCGGAGGGCGGCACTCAGGAAAAGATGGAGGAGATCGCCCGGAATGAGCTGGGGATGGTCTTCCCCGGCGAGTATGTGCTTTGCGATGGAGTTAACTGACCGGCGCCGGACGATAGAAGGGAGTCCCCTTCCCACCCCGGGGCCGGTTTATCCATTTGTGTGTGGCGGAGAACAGAGTTTTATAGAGCTTTATTGTAAAAAATCATTGGAAGGAGAAGAAAACAGCGGTATGGAGCTTCAGGTTGGGAGCGTTTTGGAGGGCAAGGTAGCCAGTATTACAAAATTTGGCGCGTTTGTCGCACTGGAGGGCGGGCGGTCCGGGCTGGTACATATCTCGGAAATCGCCAACACCTTTGTCAACGATGTACACGATTTTTTACAGGAGGGACAGACGGTCAAGGTAGTGGTTCTCTCCGCTGAAAAGGGGCGGATTAACCTCTCTATCAAAAAGGCTCTGCCGCCCCAGGAGCGCCCGGTGCCCCGGGGACCCCGCCTGTCCGGCGCGCCCCGTCCGGCGGCGCAGCAACCGGCGGCCCATCCGGTGCAGGCGGCGCAGCGGCCCCTGCCTCCCTCCGGCGACCAGGCTTTTGAGGACAAGCTCAAGCGCTTCCTCTCCTCGTCTGAGGGGAAGATGGCTGACCTGAACCGCAGTATGGACGGCAAGCGCGGCGGTGGCCGCCGCCGGCGCTGACACGGCGCGGAGGTTACGTATGAAAGTTCTGATTGCTTCCGATCTCCACGGCTCCGCCCGCTGCTGCCGGGCGCTGCTGGAGGCCTTCCGGCGGGAGGGGGCGGATCGGCTGGTGCTGTTGGGGGACCTGCTGTATCACGGCCCCCGCAACGATTTTCCGGAGGAATACGACACCAGAGCCGTCACAGCCCTGCTGAACGGTGTGAAAGAGCACCTGCTGTGCGTCAGGGGCAACTGCGACAGCGAGGTGGACCAGATGGTGCTGCAGTTTCCCATGCTGGCGGAGTACTGCTATCTGGCTGTGGACAGCCTGACCATATACGCCACCCACGGCCACAACCGCGGGCCGGACGACCCGCCGCCCCTGAAGGCCGGGGAGTTCCTCCTCTGCGGCCACACCCATTTGCCGGTCTGCCGGGACTGCGGAGGCTACACCTATTTAAACCCCGGGTCCCTGTCGTTGCCTAAGGAGGGTACGCCCCATAGCTATATGACGCTGGAGAGCGGCGTGTTCACCTGGCGGGACCTGTTTACCGGCAAGCCCTTTCAGCCCCTGCGGTAAAAGTGAGCCCCCGCATCTGCAGGGAAAAAACGGCCGCCGCCCGACTTCCGGGCG
>CATNDT010000321.1 GCA_950097035.1 uncultured Oscillibacter sp. | reverse complement strand
GGGGGTATATCAGATGGATGGTTAAAATATCATTTTTTTGCAATATGTATAAGGTCGGAAGTAACAGATGCCATATTTTACGGCTGCCGCCGCTTGCTGCGGCGAGCAAAACGGCTTGAATCAGAGGAAAAGAAGCAGTTAGAACGCAGCCCCGACTTCCGCGTACGCCGCTGGGTCGTTGAGGTTACGCACTCTTTTTTTAGCGGTCCAAATACTGCGTTATAGCGGCGTAGTAGATACGCAGAGAGCCGGGACCCCGAAGGGTCCCGGCTCCCTTAAAATGGTACTTACAGGCAGGCCGGAGCGGTGCTCAGTCCTCCTGGGTCTTCTTCCGGCCCAGGAGGGACAGCACCAGCAGGCCCGCAAGGGACAGGAGCGTCGCTCCGTACCAGATGATGGAGATGTCGCCGGTGGCGGGCACGTCCGCCAGGGGGATGAGATCGTCGAAGGACGCCTCTCCCATCAAACTCTCCCCTCTCTGTCTGAAGACCAGATTTATACCCATCGCCCCTGCGAAAACGCGGCGGCGGAGTATACGCTCACGCATCCCAGCCGGCAAGCTGCTGTTCCTGTGCCAGCAGGCGGTCGTAGACCTGGTCCGCCAGGACGGAGATGGTGCGCAGAATGTCCTGGCGGGTGCTCTGGTACATGTTCCAGAGACAGCGGGGGGTGGCCTTCTCCGGTGCCACCCGGGCCGGGCCGCTGATCTGGCCCAGCAGCTTGCAGACGTAGGTCCGGGAAACCGGCCGGCCCTCCCCTGTGCGGAACACCGGGCCCGTCTGGAACCCCTCCCGCCCGGCGAAGTCCAGAAGCTCCTCCCGCAGCGCCGGGGGAATGGCGGCCGAGCGCCGGCAGCGGCTGTTGTGGTAGCTCAGCTCCATCTCGCCCGCCCGGAGGGCCTCCGCCGTCAGCTGGGGAAGCTCCTGGACCCGCAGGCCCACGCCGCCCAGAACCTTGATGAGGAAATAGGTGCGCTCCTTCTCCAGCGCCTTTGCCGCGCCCAGCAGACGCAGGTACTCGCTGCGCGTCAGCTCCGGCTGAACGATCTCCGGGCCGTCCAGAAAATCGCCGCTCTGGAATTCCCGGCGGCCCAGGTAGCCGCATAGACTGTTCAAGGCGGACAGCCGGGCGTTGACGCTCCGGGGCGGCACGCCCTCCGCCTGCATCCGGGCGCGCCACCGGGCCGCCGTGCCGGCGGTGAGGCGCTTGCCATCGGGCAGGAGGCTGTAGAGCTTGAGCAGATTGCGCCGGTAGGCCGCGAGGCTTCCAGGGGCGCGGCCGCGCTCCCGCTGATCCTCCAGAAATTCCTCGATAAGCTCCGGACTGAGCTCTTCAAAGACTGCTTCCGCCCCCACCGCGCCGCCTCCTTTCCAGGGCGGCTCCCCTTTTTTGAAAGTCCGCCGCCAAAAAAGTCTACTTTTTTGCAACATTGCTGTCAAAAAAGCCTACTTTTTTACAATGCCGTTTCCGGGGCAAAATTTTTCCTGCGCACACTATTGAAAAGCGGTTATTTTCGTGATATCCTAGAAAAAAGAGGGCGTGGAAAAGGTTACAAAAAGGTAGACTTTTTTGTAACTTCTTTTCTGCGCCGGAAAATAACTGACCGGATACCTACGCCGCCGTGACATCACGGGGCGACGGTATAAGAACCTGTATTCATAACCAGGGGATGCTGGATGGACGAGGATTTTTCTCGTCAGACAAGGAGATTTTCCGCAGCAATCCATATCGTGCAATGACCCCATCGAGGGGTCATGCACGATTATTC
>CATNDT010000320.1 GCA_950097035.1 uncultured Oscillibacter sp. | reverse complement strand
GCCATCAGATCCTCCACGGCGGACACCACGTTGGTGTAGCTCCCCGTGCCCAGCAGGCCGTCTGCCTCGGGCAACTCAGCCCGGATGTCGCCGGGGTAGCGCTGGCTGAGACAGCCGGCCACCAGGAGCTTTTTCAGCTTCCCGGCCTGCTTCAGCTCCCCCAGTTGGATGATGTTGTCAATGGCCTCGCTCTTGGCGCTTTCAATAAAGCCGCAGGTGTTCAGCACCGCCACGTCGGCTCCCTCCGGGTCGCCGGTGACAACGTGCCCCGCCTCCCGGCAGAGCGCCATCATCTGCTCGGTGTTCACCAAGTTCTTGGCGCACCCAAGAGAAATAAATGCGATTTTATATGGCATGATATCGCTCCAGTTTACAATCATTCTATTTTACAGCGCAATCGCCTGCACTTCGGTGCTCGAATAGGTTGGCCAGTCCGGGGCATAGCTCTCATTTGCCTGATTGCCCCACAGCGTCCACCCCTCCCGCTCCCCTCTGGCAAACAGCTCCAGGTAGGGTCCCGGGCTGCACGCCTCTATCAGCTTAATCATTTCATCCGGTTTTCTGGAGTGCTCTCTCTTTTGGGAACGGATTAAATTCACCTGTGTCCGGGCCGGGGACAATGTTCTGATATTGGCTCCTTTTACGCCAAACAGAAGCATTTCTGTTACATTTCGGAAATAAAACCCCACGCCGCGCCCGTCAGGGCCGCCGTCCTTGCGGACCTTTTCCCATATGATATTGGTCTTATACTGGAAGCCCCAGGCCTTCATGACCTCAAGGCCCTCCGGCAGCAAAGCATTGGGGACCCACAGATACAAATGACTGTTCTCCTGCGCAACCTCGTTTACAGGCAGCGCTTTGATTTCTTCCAGCCTCATGGTGGGATAGCGGTTGAGCCGCTTATGCTCCGGCGCCATTTTGCCCGTCCTGTTCTGAAACTGCCAGGGGGGATCCGCCAAAATGGTTTTAAACGTCTCCCCGGCACAAAACTGGAGCAAATCATACTTTTTGTGATACAAGCAATCTTTTTCCATTATGATATTCCTCCCGCCCAGTCAGAAACTGTATCAGGCGTCAACCCCACAACCAGCAGGGGACAGCCCCCATGTCTCCGGGCATGGATGCGCGGCAGCAGCTTTCCCATCCAGGTAGTACTTGCTCCATACTTTTTCTTAATGTCACTGCCTAAATAGGAAAATATCTGATTCATCCCTTCGCTGCGGGTTATAATCACGCCGCAGGTAATCACGCCGCATTCATAGAAGGTCCGAAAGGCATACAGGTCCCGGTCAAAGGTCTGGTCCTTGCTGTTCCACTCCATGTCAATCGCTACGTTGCCCTTGACATAATCAATCTTATGCCCGCTGATAAACTCCTTCAACGCAAATTCCCGGTAAACTTCCTTCCTCTTTTTGCCTTCCAGAAGCCGGACAACCAAATCCCCGGAAATCTCCATTTCTCGCCATTCCAGCGGCCGAAGCAGCTCACTCAGCTTTTTCGGGATATTGGATTCATTTCCACCCTTTTCCAGGATGTCGTCTAGCCGGATTTCAAACCGCTCCAACGTCTGTACTAGCTCCGCAAACTCCCCTGGATAGCTCTGGGTTAAAATCTCCAGCGCACTGTTAAAATTATAAAATTCATATTTACCAGCAATACTGCCAGGAATCAGGTTCATCCAGTCTCCCACTTCTGCCCTCCACCTCTCTAATCCCAAACCTCCATCCCATACCGCCGCAGGGCGTCGCTGATCTCCGGCCAGGCGAAGCCC
>CATNDT010000319.1 GCA_950097035.1 uncultured Oscillibacter sp. | reverse complement strand
TTTCATATGCCGGAACACAGCCCTTATCTCAGATATTGCCCGGTCACGCTGTTGGGGCTGGCGGCCACTTCCTCCGGTGTTCCCGCCGCAACCACAAGCCCGCCCAACTCACCGCCGCCGGGGCCCATGTCGATGATAAAGTCGGCATTGCGGATCACGTCCAAGTCGTGTTCGATGACCACTACCGTGGCACTGTGCTCGATCAGTGTCTGGAACACACCCAGAAGCGTCCGCACATCCAGCGGGTGCAAGCCGATGGTAGGCTCGTCAAAGACAAAAACGGAGTCTGACTGGCTTCTCCCCATTTCGCTGGCCAGCTTCAGGCGCTGGGCCTCGCCGCCGGACAGGCTGGGGGTTTCCTCCCCCAAGGTCAGATAGCCCAGGCCCAGGTCCTTCAACACCTGCAGTCTCTGTCTGACCAGCTTCATGTTCTTGCAGGCCTCCAGGGCAGTGTTCACGTCCATAGCCATCAGCTCCGGCAGGGAGTAATCTCCATGCCGCACCTGATACGCTTCCCGCCCATAACGGGAGCCATGGCATTCCGGACAGGGAATGACCACATCGGGTAAAAACTGCACGTCCAAATCAATGCAGCCTGTTCCATCGCACACCGGACAGCGCAGTTTCCCGGTATTATAGGAGAAATCACCGGCTTTGAACCCCAGCCTTTTCGCGTCCGGAGTCCTGGCAAAAATCTTCCGCAGTTCATCGTGGACGTTGGCGTAGGTTGCCACGGTGGAGCGGACGTTGATGCCGATGGGCACAGCGTCAATGAGCTTTACCTGCCGGACGCCCTCCGCCTCCACGGCCCGAACGTGCTCCGGCAGCCTGGCGCCGTTGGCGGCAGCCTCCAGCCCGGGGACCAGGCTCTCCAGGATCAGCGTTGTCTTCCCGGAGCCGGATACGCCGGTCACCACCGTCAGGCGGCCTTTTGGGATGCTGACCTTCAGGGGCTTCACTGTGTGGATGGCACCCGTGGACAAATGAATGCTTCCCAAGTCAAACAGCTCACCGGCCTTGGCCTGGTCCCGGACATGGATATCCGCCGTTCCGGCCAGGAAGGGGCCGATCTGGGATGCTTCATTCTTAGAAACCTGCGCTATTGTCCCCTGGGCCACCACCCGCCCGCCGTTGGCGCCAGCCTCCGGCCCCATCTCAATGAGCCAGTCGGCCTCGGACAAAATCTGGGTGTCGTGGTCCACCAGAATTACCGAGTTTCCATCTGCCACCAGATCGCGCATCACGCCGGTCAGTCCCACGATGTTGGAGGGATGCAGGCCAATGGAAGGCTCGTCCAGCACATAGAGCACCCCGGTGGTGCGGTTGCGCACCGCCCGGGCCAGCTGCATCCGCTGCCGCTCCCCGGTGGAGAGAGTGGATGCCGCCCGATCCAGCGACAGGTATCCCAGCCCCAGATCCATCAGCCGTTTGGCCACATCCTGAAAGGACTGGCAGATGTTTTCCGCCATGGGGCGCATCTCAGCCGGCAGGGAGGCGGACACCCCGGCCACCCATTCCACCAGCCGGGCCAGCGGCATCCGGCAGACCTCGTCCAGAGAGAGTCCCCGCAGCTTCGGCGCTCTTGCCGTCTCTGACAGCCGGGTACCGCCGCAGGCGGGGCAGACGCCCTGCTTTAAAAACTTCTCTACACGCTTCATGCCCTTCTCGTCCTTCACCTTGGACAGGGCGTTTTCCACGGTGTAGGTGGCGTTGAAGTAGGTAAAATCCATATCCCCCGCCGCGCCGCTGGTCTTGTTCTGATAGATGATGTTCTTCT
>CATNDT010000318.1 GCA_950097035.1 uncultured Oscillibacter sp. | reverse complement strand
AGAAGGTCCTGCGGTATGACGCTTTGGTCGACAGGCTTTCAGGCCGGTGGGACCGGAAAGGAGCTCTACCATGATCCAAAAACTCAAGCGCCACCAATTCCTCTTTGAAGAACTGGTCAAACGCGACTTCAAAAAGAAGTACAAACGCACGGTCCTGGGTATGGCCTGGAGCATCCTGTCCCCGCTACTAACGCTGCTGGTAATGAAGCTAGTGTTTACGCAGTTTTTCGGACGGACTACACCTCATTATACGATTTACCTCTTCTGCGGCAACCTGATCTTTTCCTGCTTCAACGAGTCCACCGGCCAGGGGATGACCTCCCTTATGAGCAACGCGGGCATCTTCACCAAGGTGAATGTCCCCAAGTATCTTTTCCTGCTCTCGAAGAACGTGCAGACGCTCATCAACTTTGGCCTGACCCTCTGTGTGTTCTTTCTATTCTGTATCCTGGACGGGATCACGTTCACTTGGAAATTTATCCTGCTAGTCTATCCCATCGCCTGCCTGGTGTTGTTCAACATCGGCGTAGGACTGATTTTGTCCGCTCTATTTGTTTTTTTCCGGGATATCCAATACCTTTGGTCGGTATTTACCATGCTGCTGATGTACATGTCCGCCATTTTCTATACCATTGACAGCTACAGCTACAACGTGCAGTGCCTGTTCCTGCTCAACCCGGTCTATCTGTTTATCCGCTATTTCCGAAAGATTGTCATTGAAGCGACAATCCCGACAGTCTGGTTCCATCTGCTGATGACGGCGGATGTGCTCATCGTGGTGGGGATCGGGTGCTGGATGTACAAAAAGTACAATGCCAGGTTCCTGTACTACGTCTAGCCGGAGGTATCCATGGCAGTATTAGAGGTAAAAAACGTATCCATCCGCTACATGACCGGGGACTTCAAGGACATCGGCCTGAAGGAGTACGTGATGCGGAAGCTGAAAGGCGACTACCACGTGCGGGAGTTCTGGGCGGACCGGGATATCACCTTCTCCCTGGAGAGGGGGGAGATGCTGGGAATCATCGGCACGAATGGGGCCGGGAAGTCCACACTGCTCAAGGCGGTGGCTGGCATCATGGAGCCGACGAAGGGAAAGGTGAAGCGGCAGGGGAGTATCGCCGCCCTGCTGGAGCTGGCCAGCGGCTTTGACGGGGACTTGACGGTGCGGGAGAACTCGTACCTGCGGGGGGCCATGTTGGGCTATACCCGCCGGTTCATGGACGAGACCTATGACAGCATCATCGACTTTGCGGAGCTCAAGGATTTCCAGGACCGCCCTTTCAAGCAGCTGTCATCCGGCATGAAGTCCCGGCTGGCCTTCTCCATCGCCTCCCTGGTTCAGCCGGATATCCTGATTTTGGACGAGGTGCTCTCCGTAGGAGACGGCGCCTTTCGCAAAAAGAGCGAGGCGAAGATGCGGGAGATCATCGCGGGAGGCGCCACGACGATCCTGGTCAGCCACTCCGTCCGGCAAGTGGAGGAGCTTTGCGACAAGGTCCTCTGGCTGGACAAGGGGCGGCAGATCGCCTTTGGCGGCGCGCAGTCCCTGTGCGGACTGTACCAGAGGTACTTAGATAAGGACCTGACACTGGAGCAGGCAGAGGCTCTGACGGCCCCGCAGGCCGGCGGCGCTCCGCCATCATAACACGAGTCGGGCGCTATGGACCTGCGCGGCATCCAGCCGGGACCGCAGGCCGTGCGTATCCGCGGCTCGAATGTCCTTTTTTACTTGGCGAATCCCCCGGCAGGGCCCGTCCGCCGGCAGAGCTGTGAAACGACCTGAAAG
>CATNDT010000317.1 GCA_950097035.1 uncultured Oscillibacter sp. | reverse complement strand
AAACGCGCTCCACTATGTCGGCATCGCGGCAGACGAGGCGTGGCGCTGTAAAGACGAGGTGTACCCCCTTGTGGAGTGGGGCATTACCGAGGCCGAGGCGCTGAAAGCCTGCTATGACCGGGGCTTTGACTTCGGCGGGCTGTATGAGATATATCATCGTGCCTCCTGCTGGTGCTGTCCTCTCCAAAGGATAGGCGAGCTGCGTAAGCTGAGAACACACCACCCAGAGCTGTGGAAAAAGCTCATGGAGCTTGACCGCCGCGCACTGGCGCAGTTCGGCCCCGGCCCCCTCGGACAATTCAAAACGAATTGGACAGTGGCCGCGCTGGACGCCCGGTTTGCCGCAGAGCTGGCTTCGTGACATCGTTGCGGAATTGCACTGTTTTCTGTATGATTTGGTCGTGGAAACACAAATCCAACATACAGGAGGCAGTTCAAAATGAAGAAACGGTTTCTATCTTTTGCGGCAGGCGCGTTGACAGCGCTGCTCATCAGCGCCACCACCGTTACGGCGCTGGCGGCAAGCGGAGCCATCCGAATCGAGGTCAGCCCCATCAGCGTTCTTGTGGACGGCGAGGTGTTCCAGCCCAAGGACGCCAAGGGCAACGATGTGATAGTCTTTACCTACAACGGCACGACCTATGCCCCCCTCCGGGCGCTGGCAGAAGCCTACGGGCTGGAGGTGGGCTACGATGGGGAGCGGAACATCGCCACCGTCAACAGCCGGCCAACGCAGACACAGGCCCCAATCACTGATACCGGCTATGCCGGTTTTGAGAAACAGTGGACAGTCAAGGAGAAGCCCGTCACCAACTACGGCAACGAGAAAATCTTTACCGTGACCTACTCCGGCGATCTGAGCAGGAGCGAGTTCAAGGCGTGGTGGAAATCCTACGACCTCTCCACCATCAAGGAGTATGCCGAGCGGATGATGGCGGAAGTGCAGAGCGAGGTCCCCGGCTACATCGTAACCGCATACTTCTCCTACGGGCAGTACAACCTCGGCTCCGTCCACGCGGACGATCTCACCACCGGCAGCAACTTTGACGCCGCCAGCGTCTGGATCAAGTAACAGAATATCAGCTATCTCAAGGCTCTCATGGAAACATGAGGGCCTTTTGCTATGAGGAAATTGGAGGTGATGATTTGCAGGAAGATATTGAACAGCGAAGTGTGACGCTCATTATCAGCACCGTCAAGCTGACCGGCAGGGCGCTGAAAGCGGCGATCACCAAGTTTCTCGCCTACCAAAAGGAGGTTATGGCGCGGGCCAGCCCCGATGTGCAGCCCAAGGGGAAACAGACGGTCAAGGCGCTTGTAGGGCAGAATCAGGGCGTGGCAAATATCGAGATCGACGATAAGAACATCAAGGACTTCGACCGCGTGGCACGGAAGTACGGCGTGGATTACGCCGTAAAGAAAGACCGCACCACTTCGCCGCCCAAGTACCTTGTGTTTTTCAAGGCCCGCGACGCCGATGCGCTGACGGCGGCATTCAAGGAGTATACCGCAGATACCGTTAGGAAACGCAGTCGCCCGTCCATCATCCAGAAGCTCAGGACCATTCTGCCACAGGTCAGGGAGCAGGCCAAGGAAAAGAAAAAGGAGCTGGAGCGATGAAGAATATCAACATCAAAAAGCTCGTTCTGCTGAACCTGCCCTATGTCCTGATTGGTCTGTATGCCACCAAGCTGGGGCAGGCGTGGCGGCTGGCGGAGGGTGTCAACGCCTCGGAAAAGCTGTTGCATATCATGGACGGCTTTGGCGCCGCCTTTCAATCGCCCCTGCCCAG
>CATNDT010000316.1 GCA_950097035.1 uncultured Oscillibacter sp. | reverse complement strand
CCCGGAGGGCCGCAGGCCCGACAAAAAGCGTCCCGAAGGGACGCGCAGCCAGCCCCGGCACGGGGCTGTTCAAGGGGGTTTGGGGGCACTGCCACCAACAAGCAAAATGAACGTCTCGCCGGGAGGCGGGATGTTCATTTTTCGCATGATGGGACCATCATGCCCTGCTTGCCGGTTTCTCCAACCCCCGTTTTCCTTCGTCCCCCGTCCCCTACTCCAAAGGGGCGTTTTCGGTGTATTCCTCGTCAAAATCATCTGTTTCTGGCTCGAAATACTCCAACAACGCCATATACAGTTCCTCTGGCCGGTCCATCAGATAATCTTGATAGGAAACAATCTCTTGGGTGGTATGATTGGCGTATTCTATCTGCACCCGCCAGCAGACTTCCCCCTCCGGCATATCTTCATCTGAAAAATCCTCGTCAGCTTCTTCATCCTCGTCCGGCCAATACTCTGGCAGTAAATCAAAATATGGTGGGACGCTGTTTCGGGATGGAGAAAGATCATAGTCCTCCGGCCACATGAAAATTTCCAGACTATGCACGGCCCAGCGCAGGAGCGTGGACATCTTCTTGCCGTCCAGCGTCATGGATTGCTCTGCTCCGTCACCGTCAAAGTCGGTCATGGTGAGGACGCGGCTTATTCGGTTGGCAGTAAAGCGTCTGTTGACCGGCAGTTCATCGCCGTACTCATCAAAGACTTCGGTATGGATTTCAAAAACCAATGTGTTGATGATAAGCTGCTTTTTTCTCGCGTTGCGTTCGGCATAAGGGAAATGGATGTTGTAGACCTCCCGCGCCAGTTCCGCAACCTCCGGGCGATGATCGTGCAGACGGTTTTCCAGCCACGCTTTATCATTGGCGCTCAAACGGCCCGTTGGGAAATTCGTGAGACGGGTAATCGTCTGTGCCTCGGCCTTCTCCGCGGCAGATAACCGGGAACAGGCTTTGCAGATATGAGCGGCGTGTCCCTTGCCAGAAAACTTTTCGTTGGCTTTGTACTCGCCGCAGATTTTGCAGTAATGCCCATGCGGACGGCCTGATTTCTTTTTAGACACGGGACAGTCCTCACTTTTCTTTGCGTTTTATTTATGATAGCACAATCTTCCTTCTATTTCTATGGAAATCATAGAATATGGCTAAACAAGGCGAAAGGACAAGGCGCAACCGAGCCTTGTCCTTCCACTTTATTGAGAGGGATAATCAGAAAATTGCTGCGCCGCCCCAAACCTGGGCCTGCGTGATCGCCAGGACGGTTTCAGTAGGAATACCGGCAATCTCGCTGCCGAAAATCTCCCGCAGATTTCCGTTATTCAGCATAGCGGAAAGCTGGGACTTCGCCGCAGCGGATGCGGCCAGTTGGGATGCTTGTATGTGGCGCTCAATCTGCTTTTCCACCGCCAGCTTCATAAACTCGGCGTGGCGGGCCATACGCAAATCCCACCAGCTTTCTTCATCGTCAGAACCGCTCTTGGAGTAGGTAATCTCACCACCCGCACTGGAAGAACAGGCGTTACAAATATTGCCGTCCTCTCCAATGGCAACGGCCTGGGACATCCCCGCCGTGCTTCCGGGGATGATAGCCTCGTTCCGTGCCACGTCAAAGGCAAACCAGGTGTCGATCTTTGCAAAAATCTCCTGGGCGTAGGCTGGGTCTTGCTCCATGCGCTCCTGCACCTTGGGATGAATGACCACAGCTTTGCTCCCAGGCGGGACGTTGCCCAGGGCGTGAATCTCTTTCGGAGCGGTAAATCTGCCGTCAATGGAGCCATAGAAGGGATTGGCCCCGGTGG
>CATNDT010000315.1 GCA_950097035.1 uncultured Oscillibacter sp. | reverse complement strand
TTCCTCCATGTTGGAGAAAGGCAGCAATAAAATTACCGGCCTCCATCCCGGTAACGAAGATACGCCATCCCGATACTTCCATGGGCTGGATTGTCCTTTTGGGCGTGGGCTTGACTTGTTTCGCGGGACATTTACAATACAACAGCGCATTGCGGTATTCATCCAGAACGGCCGCCCCGTAACCGCCGCCGTCCCATCCGGCGGGCAAGCGCTTCAGCATGGAATGGAACAGCTGCGCTTGATTCATACCAATCAGGCTGTTTTCAAATGGAGAAATATAAACGTATTCCGCCGTACCATTTCTTACAAGGTCTGTGATACAGTCGAATCCCTCAGCAATGGTTCTTCTCCCGCTTAATTGAACGTACCAGTTATATCCGCCATAGACGGCGTATGGTTGTAATGGCTCTGGTATTGCTTTGAACGCTCTTATGGAAAGAATTACAAGTTGCGCATAGAGATTACCCATGGAAATTTCACCACTGTCTTTCTGTATCGCGGTCCGCCGTTACATATGAAACCGCCGCCGGGCCTCCTCCCGCAGAGAGGGCACCCGCCGGACCACCAGCAAAGGAATCACCAGTCCAGCGCACACGGTAAGCACCACCAGGGACCACCCCGGTTCCCAGCTCTGGTTCAGGAAGCGGTCAATCAGCAACTCCACCCCCAGCAGAAACACACCGACACTGCCAATGAGCACAGTCACCGTCGTCAGCAGGCTCCGCCGCTTCACCCACAGGGTCAGCCCCAGCAGGAGCAGCAGTGCGCCGCCCCACAGGATAATGGGCAGGGCCAACCCCATGTACCACGTCCAGCCGTCCAGATTCAGGGCGATAAAGAGCACATAGAGGGCCACCGCCAAAACATCCACCAGCAGCCGAAACAGCACATGCATCCCCCGGTCCAGCAGAGGGGGAACCAGCCAGAGCCACAGCATCACCGCCGCACCAATGACATAGACCGACCAAGTCCGTTCCGGCTTCAGAAACATGTTGAGCACACCGCAGCACACGGCCACAGAAACCAGCATGGAACTGAGCAGGATGGCGGCATCCCGCTTCACCGCAGGGGGGACCTCTCCCCGCTCATCCGGAAAGGGCGGGGGCGCGGAGATGTTTACCGGTTGGCTGGGATTGAGCACCGGAGTATGGCACAGGGGACAGAACCGGGCGGTATCGTCCAGCTCCACACCGCAGTTGACACAGTAAGACACAGGAGGGCCTCCTCTCAAAATATCAGGTCGGAACGGGCCAGACGGTTGCTCTCCACCTTGACCGGAATCCCCGCCTGCACCAGAAAACGAAAAAAATCCCGCTCTGTCTCGGCCTCCGCTAAGGTGCCGGCAAAGGTAATCTCCATCTGGTTGCCGTAGCTGATGGAGGCACAGTGGACCCGCGGCAGGGTGGCCTGCCCCAGAATGACCTCCATCCGCTGGATATGGGGGGCCATTTCCTCCGGCACCGGAAAGGGACCGGGGTTGGTATAGGTGCCCGAGTAGGGCCGCACTCCCGCCAGGTGGTAGCTCAAGGCCATCACCGGGTCCTTGAGCACCACGGGAATCACCCGCAGGAGCTTGTTGGTGGTAAACCGCACGTTGCCCGTCAGCATGGCCCGCATCTGCTGGCGGTTGATGTTCAGGCGCAGGTAGTGGTGTACGTAGCTCAAAATTTCCTCAAAAGTGTACGAGCCCAAAGAGGGGTCAATACAGGGACGCACTGTGAGGATGAAGTTCCGCAGGGTTTCCGAGGGAAACCACCCCCGCAGGTTGATGGGAATGGCCAGGGCTACCGGCAGCTCCCGCCGGGGG
>CATNDT010000314.1 GCA_950097035.1 uncultured Oscillibacter sp. | reverse complement strand
CGGACGGTAAGGTCTGGCAGGTCCGCGGAGAGAGCGGAGCGGTGGATTTGTCGGCCATCCCCAGCAGTCTTGCCGGTTCCTATTCCTACCATAACCACCCAGCGGAAAAGACAAATTTTTCTTTCAGCGCAGCAGATGTAGCATTTTTCATCAGTAGCGGTCAAACGTATTCTAAAGCGGCAGACCATATTTTTGAATATATCATGAAGCGGACGGCAGAAACTCTTGCGACATCTGCAGACGAGGTGTATCATAGGTTTAAGGAAATAGAAGGCACCACGGTCATGGAGATGAAATGGAATCAGGAGATTGACCCGGATATAGACGGTTACCATGAGACGATGTGCATTTTGAGCAAGGAAATGAGGTTTACTTATGAGCGGAAAAAGCGTGAATAGAACACATCCGGACTATACCATCTATATCGAGAAATGTCGTGCATTACATCGCAAGTACCAACCGCTGATAGAAGCGGAGGAGGCGCGGCAGAAAGCGGCGGTTCCAAATTGGAGAACATGCCTTGATGCTTTGGAAACCATCGAGAGGCGCCGCCTCGAAGTACAGCACAACACTGAGCTGAAGAAGCTCCAGCAGGAATATGCGTATCTGTTCACAGAGGAGGAGCCATGACGGAGCAGACCATCCGTGCCATAGAAGCGATACTTTCCCGCGGGGAGCGCGTGGAGCTGCTGGCGGGGCCCGGCGGAGAGGTGAAGGTCCTGCGCATCCGCCGGGAGAGGGTGCCGGTGGGAGAAAAATAAACGCCGTTTTCCGGTACGCGGAAAACGACTTGACAGAAAGCGGCACAGCGGCTATAATGAAACAAGAAGGGCGGTCACCCTGTGTGCGAGACAGGGAGCGGCCAACTCAAAATTCAGCGATTGAAATTGCCGCTTCTTGCCTAGGGGTCAGGGGGCGGTTATTTCTTTAGGCTTTTTCCGATATGGAAACCCAGCGAAACAGCCGCAATCACGAGCGTAAGTAGGGCGATCGTATCTGCGAGGCTCATGGGCTTCCCTCCTTTCGGAGTCAGCCCCGCCCCTCTTGCGGGAAAAGTATACCATACTCTGTCGAACAATGCAATACAGAACCCCGCCCGAAACGGTGGGCGGGAAGGACCGAACGGGGTCAGCTATCGAGATGTACTCGATAACTGGCCTCTTTTTATTTTGCGAGGTGATGCAGGATGCTTGCCTACTACGGCACAAAAATTTCCCCCCACATGACGGACACCCCGGAGGGGTATCTCGTCTGTCACGATGTCCCCATCGCCCGGACGGGTGACATGGTCTACCGTGCCGGAGAGCTGGGACTGGAGGGGGACCCGGACCGGCCGGTGACGGTGCGGCGGTACGCGGAGGACGTGTTCGACCCCGCCGCCGTGGCCAGCTTCGAGGGCAAGGACGTGACGGCGGGGCACCCGGCGGAGAGCGTAGGCCCCGCCAACCACGCCGCCTACTCCAAGGGCCATGTGCAGAACGTGCGCCGGGAGGGGGAGAAGCTGGTGGCGGACCTGCTGGTGAAGGACGCCGCTCTCATCAGCGACATCAAAAACAACGTCATCCGGGAGGTGAGCTGCGGATACCTGTGCAGCTATGAGCCGGAGGGGGACCACTACCGGCAGGGAAATATTCGGGGCAATCACGTGGCCGTCGTGCCCAGAGGCAGGGCGGGCCGCGAGGTGGCGATAAAAGATCAAGCCGCCCAAGAGGCGGAGAAAGGCAGGAAACACATGAGCGAATTCTGGAAGAATTTCCTGACCGCCTTTGGTATGGCGGCCAAGGACGCCAGCCCGGAGGAGCTGGGAACAATGGTGGATACCACGGCGGCTGTGCTGGACGCTGACCCC
>CATNDT010000313.1 GCA_950097035.1 uncultured Oscillibacter sp. | reverse complement strand
AAGCTGGACGAGCGGCCCATTGACCCCACGTGTACCTGTCCCGCCTGCCGGTCCTTCTCCCGGGCCTACCTGCGTCACCTGCTGACGGCGGGGGAGATGCTGGCCATGCGGCTGGCGGTGCTTCACAACCTCCACTTTTATAATGAGCTGATGGTCCGCATCCGGGAGCATCTGGACAACGGGACTTTTGAACAATTCCGGGCTCAATATTCGGGCCTTCTGGACCGGCCCGCACAGGAAACGTAGGGAAAGGGGACGGTGCTCAGATGGACACAGTGCTTATTACGGGGACGACCAGCGGGATTGGAAAGGCATTCGCCGAGCAATTTGCCGCCAATGGAAGCAATATCATCCTGGTATCCAGAAATGAGGAAACGCTCCGGCAGCAGCAGGAATCGCTGCGATCCCGGTACCACGTGCAGGTGGCGGCGATCCCCTGTGACCTGTCGGAAGCCAACGCGGCAGACCGGATCTTGGAACGGCTCAGCCAACTGGATTGGCCAGTCGACATCCTAGTCAACAACGCCGGCTTCAATGAAGCGGGATTTTTTACCGAGACAGACCTAACCAAAGAACTCGCCATGATACAGGTCCATATCTCGGCCCTGACTGCGCTGACAAAGCTGCTTCTGCCTGGCATGATCCAGCGTGGATACGGGCGGATTTTGAATGTGGGGTCTACGGGGTCCTATATGCCGTGCCCCTGTGATGCGGTGTACGCCGCCACAAAAGCCTATGTCCTCTCCTTTTCGAACGGGCTTTATCAGGAGCTGAAGGGGACCGGCGTTACTGTGACCTGTCTGTGTCCGGGAGCGACACAGACTCTGTTTGCGGAAAAAGCGAACATCCATAATACCCTGCTGTTCAAGCTCTTTGTGATGCGGCCGGAGACGGTGGCCGTCATTGGCTTCCGCAGCCTGCAAAAGGGGAAGCGGACCGTCACCGCCGGGCTGTATAATAAGCTGCTGGTGTTCTCCGCCAAGCTGCTGCCTGTGCCGGTCATTAATTCAATCGCGCAACGGATGGTCAGGGGGTAGAGGAACACCGGGCGGGAAACGCTGCGTTCTTTTGAGAAATTTGGCAAAAGGGCTTGTCAATCGAGAGATTATCCGCTATAATACTTTTTACTGTGTCAAATAGTTATTCTGTTGACCGACTTAATTTTGCAGTAATTATTGGAGGAAAGATTTATGATTGATCCCAGCTTTATTTTGATGATTGTTCTGATGTTCGCCATGATGTACTTCTTCATGATCCGCCCGGAGAACAAGCGGAAGAAGGAGGCGCAGAATCTGCGGGATTCCCTGAAGGTGGGCGATGTCATCACCACCATCGGCGGGGTAGTCGGCACCATCTGCAAGGTGGATGAGAGCACAATTGTCATCGAGACCAGCGCCGACCGGGTGCGTATCGAATTTACCAAGTGGGCTGTGTCCACCAAGAACGTGGCTTCCAACCAGCCGACTACCTAAAAGAAACAGGCATGTCTTTTACCCTCCCCGCATAGGTTTTACCAAACCGTGGGGAGGGTGTGTTTTATGAAGAAAAAGGAGCGGCGGCCGAAGGAGATGGGCAGCCAGTGGCTCAACGCCATGTGTGAGGTGCTCAAGGGAGGCGTGCTGGCCGGAGTGGTGACCATTCTGGTGCTGCTGATCTGTGCGGTGCTGGTGTCAGTGGGCCTGGTGCCGGTGGAGGCCATGTACGGGGCGGTGCTGGCCGCCTGCGCCCTGGGCGCCTTTGCAGGCGGGATCTATGCGGTCCGCCATGTGGAGGGCCGGTCCCTGCTGGCGGGACTGGGCGTGGGAGTCGTGCTGTTTCTTCTGCTGCTGACGGCCGGTTTTATCGTCTATCAGGGGGCAT
>CATNDT010000312.1 GCA_950097035.1 uncultured Oscillibacter sp. | reverse complement strand
AAGGGCCGCCCCAGAAACCGGGCCGCCTCCTCCGTCTCCCCCCGCTCCAGCAGGGCGCGGATATGGGTGGAGCTGACAGTGACGCCGTCCAGGGTCACGGCGGGGATGATGTCGCAGCCCAGCTCCAGCTCCGCCGCCATCCGCTCCAGCAGCTTTGGCGTACCCGCGTTTTTGTGGCCAAAGCGGAAGTCGTGGCCCGCCACCAGCCACCCGGCCTGATACCGCCGGACCAGCATCCGGACGAAGTCCTCCCAGCCCATGGTCATCATGGCCCGGTCAAAGGGCGCCACAATGACCTCCGTGCCGGGGAACAGGGACTCCACCGCCCTCCGGCGCTCCTCCGCCGTGGTCAGCAGAGGCACCGGCAGGCCGGTGACAAACTCCCGGGGCGAGCGGTCGAAGGTGAACACCGCCGGGAGGAAGCCCCGCTCCGCCCCCCGCTCCACGGTCCGCCGCACCAGGGCCTGATGCCCCAGATGCACCCCGTCAAAAAATCCCAGCGCTATGGCACGCTGCATGGACACACCTCCATTTGGCAATCATTCTTTTTCTTAAAAGGAAAAGAATCAAAAAGAATTTCATGGCGAAACTATCGTTTCGCCTCAGACTGTCAAAAAAGCTCTCCGCAGGAGTTTCGCCTATCGTTTGTCTTCCACAGCTGTCCGGACCATGCACCGGGGGGACACGGCAAAACGGAGTTTTGCCAAAAAGCTTTTCTTTTGATTCTTTTCCGTGCAGTGGCCGCAAAGCGGACACTAGCAGCCCAAGCCGCACGGAGTGCGGCGAGTGGTGTTTAAAAAGAAAAGAATGCTATCCGCCGAAAAAGTTCTTGATGGAGACAAGCTGTCCCTTCTCCCAGCGGCTCAGGCACAAAAACGTGCCGTCCGGCGCGTACCCCCGGTCCTCCCCCGGTCCCATATCCGCCGCAGGCAGGGGGTTCCCATTGCGGCACAGCCGCTCCGCCTTCGGCGAGGTCAGGAGCAGGACCGGACAGCCCGTGAAAAAGCAGTCCACCGGCAGCAGCAGCGCCTCGCCCCCTTCCTGGACCCGCTCCAGCGTCACGGCATCCTCCAGGGTGAACCCGGCGGCCATGGTCCGGCGCAGAGAGCTCATGCAGCCGCCGCAGCCCAGGGCCTGTCCGATGTCGTGGCAGAGGGTGCGCACATAGGTCCCCTTGGAGCAGCGGACCCGAATGAGGTACTCCGCCTCCCCTGTCCGCTCCAGCACCTGCAAGGCATGGATGGTCACCGGGCGGGGCTTTCGCTCCACCTCCTGCCCCCTCCGCGCCAGCTCGTAGAGCTTCTGCCCCTTGATCTTGATGGCGGAGAACATGGGCGGCACCTGCCGGATGGGTCCGGTGAACCGGGGCAGGACCGCCTCCAGATCCTCTTGGGCGGCGGAGACCGGCGCGGTGGACAGCACCTCCCCGGTGACATCCTGGGTGTTGGTCACAACCCCCAGCCGCAGTCCGGCAACGTACTCCTTGTCCCCCTTTTCGGCGAACTCCACCGCCTTGGTGGCGCTGCCCACAAAGACGGGCAGCACGCCGGTGGCCATGGGGTCCAGCGTTCCCCCATGGCCCACCCGCTTTTCCTTCAAAATCCCCCGCAGCTTGGCGCATACATCCATGCTGGTCCAGCCGGAGGGCTTGTCAATGATGATGATTCCGTTGGGCATATCAATCCTCCGTGCGCCAAGCCCGGCGCAAATGCGCCGTCACGAGCGTTTTGGCATTGCCAAAACCTCGGCGGAGGGCGAATTCATTTCGCCCGAGCAGTTCAAATCCCCGCGGGGTCCCCGGCAGAGACCGTGCCTCTGCCGGGGCGCATACATCCATGCCGGTCCAGCCGGAGGGCTTGT
>CATNDT010000311.1 GCA_950097035.1 uncultured Oscillibacter sp. | reverse complement strand
GATGAGCTTGCTGCGGATGTCCTCATAGACGGAAAAGGGCGCGTCCGGCTTGATGTCCTCCAGCAGATTGCCCAGGGCGTGCAAATCCGTCCCGCCTGCCAACTTGTTGCCCGCCGCCATAGCGGTTCTGTCCCGTGTAGCGGCGGCAGCGGCCTTTGGGGTAGACAGGTCGCAGAAAATGAGCTGGGTCAGCTTGTCCGCCTGCCCATTCTCCCAAATGCGGAATACATTTTCCACGCACATATTGACTTTACTGCCCGGATTGTCGGGAAAAAGCGGGTTAATCAGCCTCTGGTCAAGGCCCAGCTTGCGCCCATCGCTGGTGATTTTCAGCATATTGTCAATCTTGGGGTTTACCTGTCCCGTGTGAACGGCGGCGGCGCGGTCAGATAATTCCCGGACCAACTGCTTCTGTTCCTCTGAGGGCAGGGCCTTTTCTGTGTGATATTCCACCTCCGGCACGGGGAGATGGAGCTGATCGGCGGTCTTGATGTCGGCGGTCTCCCGGAACATGGCCATCAGCTCCGGCAGATTGTAGAATTTGGCAAAGCGCGTCCGAGGGCGGTATTTCCCCTCCGGGGCCAGCTCTACCTTCGTCACCGTCTCGCCAAAGATGGAGGCCCAGCTATCAAAATGGGTCAGGCTGTAATGCCGTCCCCGGCTGTCGGTGAATCCCTTGTCCAAAAGGTCCTGCTGCAAATACCGCTGCATGGTAAATAACTCGGTCATGGAGTTGCTGACCGGGGTTCCGGTGGCGAATACCACGCCGCGCCCGCCGGTGATCTCGTCCATGTAGCGGCATTTCAGCAGCATATCGCTGGACTTCTGCGCATCGGTGGTGGAAAGCCCCGCCACGTTCCGCATTTTCGTGTAGAGGAACAAATTTTTGTAGGAATGTGCTTCGTCAATAAAGAGGCGGTCCACGCCCAGCTGCTCAAATGTCACGGAGCTGTCCTTCCGGCTGGTGTTGTTGAGCTTTTCCAGGCGGGCCTCCAGGGAACGCTTTGTGCGCTCCAACTGCTTGACGCTGAATCGCTCCGCACCGCTGTCCTCCAATTCCTCAATGCCCTGTTCAATCTCCAGAATCTGGTCCTGGAGCAACTGCTCCCGCCGCTCATAGGAAACGGGGAGCCGTTCAAACTGCGAGTGTCCCATGATGATCGCGTCATAATTCCCGGTAGCGATTCGGGAACAGAACTTTTTGCGGTTCCTGCCCTCAAAGTCCTTTTTGGAGGCAACAAGGATATTGGCAGTGGGGTACAGCCGCAGGAACTCGCTGGCCCACTGTTCGATCAGGTGGTTGGGGACGGCGAACAGAGATTTTTGGCACAGACCCAGGCGTTTGCTCTCCATCGCGGCGGCGGTCATTTCAAAGGTCTTGCCCGCGCCGACCTCATGGGCCAGCAGCGTATTTCCGCCGTACAGCACATGGGCGATGGCGTTGAGCTGATGCTCCCGCAGGGTGATTTCCGGGTTGATGCCGCCGAACACGATATGCCGCCCATCATACTCACGGGGCCGGATGGAGTTGAACAGTTCATTGTACTGCTTCTCCAAGGTCTGACGCCGCTGGGGGTCTTTCCATATCCAGTCCCGAAAAGCGTCCTTGATGGCCTGCTGCTTCTGTGCAGCCAAGGTGGTGGCATTGTGGTTCAGAACGCGGCGTTCCTTGCCGTCCGGGTCCTTGATGGTGTCATAGATTCGTACATCGCGGAGGTTTAAGGTGTCCTCCAGAATATGATAGGCGTTGAGCCGGTCCGTGCCATAGGTGGTGTTGGCGGCAACATCATAGCCGGTCACAGTATTTTTGCCGGTGATGTTCCATTCCCCGGTATATTCCGAGAAATTCACATGGATTTTT
>CATNDT010000310.1 GCA_950097035.1 uncultured Oscillibacter sp. | reverse complement strand
GGGCAAAGGTAAAATAAGAAGAGAGCCCCGCCGCCCCGCAGGGGCGGGACGAAACATCCTTCAACGAAGAAAGAAGAAAAAAGCGGTGCGGCCCGCAGGGCCGCGGATCATTCCCCTGACCGGGTCACATCATTGATCCACTTCCTGCTATGGAAGCGGATCAACCCAATGGGACATTTCAAAAGATTCTCCGCCTGCATGGCAATGCACACCACCCACGTCGGCGCATGAAACACCAGCCCGGTGAGGGCCATCAGCGGGATGGCCGCCAGCCACAGCGGCCCGATGTCGATCAGCGACGCCGCCTTGGCATCGCCCCCCGCCCGGAGGACCCCGGTAATGTTGGTGATATCAAATGACCGCATGGGCATAAACACCGCATAGATCACCGACAGGCAGGTGGCGGCCTCCACCGCGCCGGGCGTCAGCTCGAACAGCGGAAACAGCACCGGCCGGAAAAACGTGGGCAGTAGAACCAGCAGCAGGACCATCACCGCGCCGCCTACCAGCATGGACGCCAGCAGCAGCGTCCAGCTGACGTCGTAGACCCGCTGGGGCGTATGGCCCTGGCCGATCTCCTTGCCCACGGTGACGGCCGCCGCCGCCGCGATGCCGAAGCAGACCACGGTGGAAATCCGGTCGATGTTGCCGATGAGGGCGTAGGCCGCCAGCATGTCCTGGCTGTTGGACATGTGGCCCATGATGACGGTGAGCATGGAGGTGCCCACGCTCCACATCGCCTCGTTGCACACCACCGGGGCGGAGTAGCGGATGAAGCTGTGGAGGATGGGCTTTCCGGGCCGCAGGATGCACCGCCAGCGCAGGGGCAGACGCCTGCTCCGCAGGGCGAAGGCCCCCGCCGCTAAGAATTCCACCACCCGGCTGATCAGCGTGGCCGCCGCCGCGCCGGTGACCCCCATGGCGGGAGCCCCGAACTTGCCGAAGATCAGCACGTAGTTGAGGAAGGTGTTCACGCACATGGAGATCCCGTAGAGGGCCATGCCGAATTTGGGGTACTCCGTGCTCCGGTGGAGGCCGGCGTAGATGCTGCTGACGCCGTTGAGGATGTAGGAGAAGCCCACGATCTGGATATACCGGGCGCCCAGGGCCACAAGCTCCTGGTTGGGGGTAATGAGGCCCAGGACCTGGGATGGGAAAAAGAAGGTGATGAGGGCCAGGGCCGTGGAAAATCCCGTCACCGCGTACAGGGCCACGCCCATGCAGCGGTTGATGTTGTCCACGTCCCCCCGGCCCCAGTACTGGCTGACCAGCACGGCCATGCCGCTCTGGAAGCCGAAGATGACGATCTGGATGATGAACACCGGCACGTTGGCGGCGGTGACCGCCGCCATTTCCGCGTTGCCCAGGAGCCCCACCATGAAGGTGTCGGCGAAGCCCAGGGAGGTGGTGATGATGTTTTGCAGGATGATGGGCGCGGAGAGCGCCCAGAGTTTCTGATAGAAGCCGGGTTCCCGGCGGAGTGCGCGAAGCATGGGGGACCTCCTTGACAAAGTGAGAATGAAAGTGAAAGCGGAATGCGGCGGGCTACAGCATGGGGAAGCGGGTGTTCCGGTGGGCCAGCAGGGCCTCGAAGAGGGCGTCCACGTCCTCGAAGGACGTCTCCGGCCCGAAGCTGACCCGCACCGTGCCGGCGGCGGTCCGCTTGTCCAGGCCCATGGCGGTGAGCACGTGGCTGGCCTTTCCCCGGTGGCAGGCGGAGCCGGCGGAGATGTAGATCCCCTTTCCGTCCAGCTCGCTGACGATGTTCTGACTGGGGTATCCCGGCAGGGACACGGACAGGATGTGGGGCGCGTCGCCGGGGCCCACGAACCGCAGGTCCGGAATGGCCCCCAGCCTCTCCCGGGCG
>CATNDT010000309.1 GCA_950097035.1 uncultured Oscillibacter sp. | reverse complement strand
TCCCGCAGGTAGGCCTGCATATAGCCCCGCTCGGAGAAGAGCTTGTACCGGAACAGGCAGTTGATGGAGAACACGGCGGAGCGGCGGGGGAAGTCCCGGCATATCTGCTGGATCGTCTCCTTGGTAATGGCCTGGTAGTCCCCCAGCTCCAGCAGGATCAGGACGTCTGAGTCGTTGACCTGGCGGAAGCAGGCCAGGGCGTTGCCGTTGACCTCCTTGATGGAGATGATGCAGGTATCGTCCCCGTTGAGCTTGCCGAAGGGGTTCTGGAAGGTCCTGGTGAGGATCTCCTCGTCCGTTACGTGGAGGATGCTCTTGTACACCTGCTTGGCCGGCTTGCCGTTGAGGGAGCCGAGAATGTAGTTGGCCCGGTCGGTGTCCGAGGCCACGAAGCGGTAGCTGCCCAGCTGGTGGTAGATGTTCTCCTTGTAGGTCTTCACGCGGCCGTTCTGGTTGCGCACCAGGGCGTAGGCCACCGCGTCCCGGCAGACGCGCCCGTTGGCGGATACCCGCCCCTGGTCGCCGGTGCCGCCCACCAGGCCGATGTTCCGGCCGTGCAGGACGGTGTTGATGGTGGTCAGCACACAGGCGTCGTTGCCGGAACAGAAGTCAATGCAGACGGTATCCAGGCCGGATCCGCCCACGGTCTGTACATCCCGCTCCAGGCGCTGTATGTATTTCACAGGCATGACGGAAACCTGCTCGAGCACGTTTGCCGCGGCGCTGACGCCATCGGAAAAAGCGATGACGCCCACGCCGTTCTCCGTGACCCCGATCTGATAGCACATCCCGATGCACCCGATGCTGGGCACGCCGGGGAAGCGCTGCTCCAGCGCCTTTACATGGTCGTCGAACTGCCGGTCATTGGACAGCAGCATGATAAACTGCGGGTGATGGAGACCTTGGAGCGCCTCGTCCAGGTTTCCCCGCTGGCTTGTGCCAAAAAACTGCTTCACGCGTTGACCCCTCCCAGATTTTCACAAAATTTCATCATAATTATACTGGACAGATGGCGGCGTGTCAATCAAATCTTTGCAGATATTGGCTCAGAAACGCGATTGGCCGGATTGCGGAAAACGCGCGGGGAGGATGGACTGGCCCCGCACAAAATTTTTCTTGCATAAAAGAGAAGCTTCTTTTATAATAAGGGCCGCCGCGCACCTGCGCGGCGCACTCTGCGGAAGGAGGAGGGCCGGGCCGGAACGCGATCTCTTGTTGGAGTCCGTATGCGGACTCAAAATTTTATAGCGCGGAGCCGTATTCGCTCCGTAGGTCCTGCGGGATATCCGTCCCGCCAGTACTTGTATAAAACAACATGAGAGTAGTAAAAGTAGACCGTTCTGATTTGAACAAATTACTATATAGACTCAATATTAAAAGACGACACAAAATTGGATAAATAAAGGGAGGGCGGATCTCTCCGCCCAATCAGAAATAATACAATGCGAGTCGGGTTTGTTTAGCAAGTACAATTACTTTTTTATTGGAGTGTAAAACGATGAAAAAACTAATTGTATTTACCCTTGTGTTCTGCGTATGCACCGCGCTGCTCAGCGGCTGCGCCGGCCCGGGGGAAAACACCGATCACGGCAACTACACAGACGAAATGAAGATCGGCTACGCCTGCGATCTGAGCGAGGCCGACGGGGCTGACAGCGTGGGGCGGGTCGGGGATCACCGGGACAGCCCCTACTTCAGCCGGCTGGACTTCTACAACATGGAGTCCAGCGATACCCTGACCATCCTCACTCATTTCAAGACGCAGCAGCAGACCAGTGAGTGGAGCTGCGGCGTCACCAGCGCCCTGATGGTGCTGAACTGGTTTGACAGGCTTGGGGATCGCTCGGAGGAGACTCTGGCCGCATACCG
>CATNDT010000308.1 GCA_950097035.1 uncultured Oscillibacter sp. | reverse complement strand
GTCCTGCCACGAAGCTCATTGTGTGCTTTTTCATGTTCGATTCCTCCTGTTCTTTGTATTCACCATAATTATACAAATAAGCAGGGGAATTTACAACGCGGCTACCTCACTTCCCGGGCCTGAACGCACCAGCGCATATTCCGGACATCCTGGACGCAGGTGACAAGGGTGATCAGGTTGTCATTCGTGCGCTCCAGCCGGGAAAAGTCTGTCTCCTCAATCTGGCCGACAAAAAAGACCTCATACGTTCTGGTACCCAACTGGGTGGTGTATGTAATCTGGTCTCCAGCCTTCAGAGTGTGAATTTTACCAAAGTGGTTTGTCACGCCTCTGTTGTGGCCGGCGATTCCCACGTTGCCATCCCAGCAGGAAGTGGATTTGAAATGCCCCGCTCCTTTCGCCAGGCTCTCCAGGCTTTCCGTCTCATAGACTTTGACATTTACCCCGATGCTGGGAATCTTCAGCTGCCCGATGCTGCCGTCCGAGTAATAGAGATCGTCCGGCAGTGTAAAGGGAATGGAGGAGGTGGAGACGGTAACATCGCTCGTTGGCGGTATTACAGACTCAGCGGGCGGATAATAGGCGGTACTGCCTCCGATGGGAACCGCAGCAGCATTACTCGTCTGAGATTGTGCCTGCGGAAGCAGCACAGTCCCGCTCCCAGTCTGATAGGACTCAGGACTGCCGAAGGGCGGCGGAACGACAGCCGAATTCTTGCTGCGGTCGATATTGCTCTGTTCTGTCACGCCGCCGCCCACCACTGTGACCTGATCCACCGAAGTGGGGGACGCAAACAGGGGATCCTCCGGGCCGTCGATGTTATACTCGGCCGCCATGGCCGTCGTGGCCATCGTCATGGTGAGCATCAGCGCCACCCCGGCGATTATCAGCAGTCTCTTCATAGCTCATGCGCTCCTTTCGTTTCATCACAAAATAGGTTCCGCCCACACCGGCAGCCAGGGCGGCCAGGCCGAGAGCTGTCATAACCGGCCATCCGGCTCCAGTCTGCGGCGGCTCCTCCTCTGTCACAGGTTCCGGGTCAGCAGGGGCGATAGGGGTGCCGGTGTAGATGACGGTATAGCGGATAACCGTCACGCCGGTGCGATACACCTCTCCGGTGTAATTGGCAGTGGTGGTGTAGCCGGTGACATAGCTGACCGACTTACTTCCTCCGTAGGTGCAGATGGCCGTAAATCGGTCCCCGATCTCATAGTCATCCGCGTTATAGGTGTTGTCCGTTTGCCACTGAACATCCTGGAGCTTCAATGTCTGGCCACCCTCTGTGATGGTCTTGGGCAGGTGGTTGGTGTCTGCGCTGGCCAGATTGGGATAGCTGCGGGTGGCCGTGACAGGCTTGGTGGAGCTTCCATAACCGGAAGGCTCGGTTTTGATGCTGTCCAGCACCAAATGGAGCGTACCAGAGAATCCGTCCTCTGTGGTCGTCTCCTTATCCTGGGGCAGCAGCTCCAGGATAATCTCCATGTCTTTCTTGGCACTGTCCACAGATTCCGTCTGGGTAATGGTTTGGGTTTCGGAGCCGATAACCACCTCCCGCAGAATGTCAGTGCATTCATACCTGGACCCGTCACGCTCAAAGGCCTCCATGGGAAGCATAGCGGGATCCGTATTGGGCGAGAGATCATAGACCTTGCGGATTTCTCTGGAGTCCTGATCGATGATGATGTCCACCGGCAGCAATGCCTCCGAATCTGACAGATTGGCAGACGCCGCCTGTGCAGGCAGCGCCAGCATAGCCAGCAGCAGAAGTGGTACCGACAGGGAAATGAACCGTTTTCTCACTGGACTATTCCTCCTTTTTCGTGTTTGGTTCATCCGCATTTGCTTAGGGCGTGTACTGTCCGCCCTGGA
>CATNDT010000307.1 GCA_950097035.1 uncultured Oscillibacter sp. | reverse complement strand
CATGCAGGAAGAGTGGACCTGCGGCAGAATCTGTGAGGAGTTGTCCGCACTGGGCATCCCCTATGAACTCGCCGGCGAAAAGAACGTGATCGGCCGCATAGAATTCGGCCCCGGAAAGAAGCTCGCCATCCGAGCGGATTTTGACGCGCTTCCGGTGCAGGAGACCGTGGATGTCCCCTGGAAGAGCGCACTGGAAAATGTCATGCACGCCTGCGGGCATGACGGGCACACGGCGGCGCTTCTTGGTACGGCCAAGGCGCTTCTGTCCATGAAGGAACGGCTGCACGGCACCGTATTTCTCTGTTTCCAGCAAGGTGAGGAAGTCGGCCAAGGCGCAGACAAGTGCGTGGAATACCTGAAAGCGCACGGCGGCGTGGATATGGCTATTGGTGCGCATCTGCTGTCACTTCTTGATACCGGCACCATCGACATCGGCCCCGGCCTTCGCGCCAACGGGACGGACATCTTCCATATCGACATAACCGGCAAAGGCGGACACGGTTCCCGGCCGGACCTGGTTTCTAATGTGCTGACCATTGCCTGCGACATTTACCAACACCTGATTGCAATTCCTTCCAACCGCCTGGAAGCTGCGCGTACCTGTGTCGTCAGTCCCTGCGTCATCCAGGCCGGACAGCGGTACAATGTCCTGCCGGAGACTGCCCGGCTGGAGGGGACGTTCCGCTTTTCTGGCGATGGAGACGGCAAGCTGTTGATGGATATGATCCAGGATACCGCAGAACGGATTGCGGCCATATACGGCGGCAGCGCAAAAACCAGTTTTGAGCCGATGGCGTCATACCCGGTCATCAACGACCCGGCTGCCGCTGCAATCGGTCAGGACGCCGCTATGGCCTGTGGCCTGCGGTTACTCCAGCTTCCGCCCACGTCTGCGTCAGATAATTTTTCCGAGTTCCTTCACGTGTTCCCCGGCTTTTTCTGCTTTGTCGGAAGCCGCTCTGACCGGGAAGGAACAAGCGGTGTCCATCACGCCTCCAATTTTGACTTTGATGAGACTGCTATGCTCCACACCGTCCGTTTCTTTTGTGCCTGCGCGGAACGAATCCTTGATAAATCCTGATCTCTGTCAGAATTCAGAATACGGGAGGCTGTTATGACAGCAAATTTTTACAAAAGTAACCGGCAGAGGCTTTTGGAGAACCTGAACGAAGGAAGCATGGTCTTTCTCTACTCCGGCATCGCCCCTGTCAAGAGCAGCGATGATAATATGCACCCCTCCGTTGCGGCGGCCTGCATTTCTTTCACTGCGGCGGCCTCGCGCTTTTTGTTGTCCATCTCTTGGACATAGTCCACGGTGTAGAAGTACGCAAGGCGCTGGATTCGCTTTGCGGTTTCGCGCCGCTCCTCTTTGGTGGCGCTCTCGTCGTCCGGCGGGTTGACCTCCAGGCGGTTGCCCAGGTCGCTGATCCAGGCGTTCACACCGCTTGCCTTGCTGTAATAAATGGGATAGCCCGCCCGTTCGCTACGCTCGATGCTATACTCATAGTCAGTGGGGAAAATCTTTCTCACCTCTGCCCAACCCTCCTCGCACATTTTGGCAGTCGTCGGTAAAAATTTAGGTTACACTCGGTCGCTTGACCTTGTGTAACCTAGATAGCGTCTACACAAGAGGCGGGGGTTGTGATAGAATGGAACTATCTTAAAAGAACGGGGACAGAAAGATGGATGCATCCTATCATAGACACGACATAAACGATAAAGTATGGGAGTTGCTTGAACCACATTTGCCGGGACAACGAGGCCAGTGGGGCGGGATTGCTCAGGATAACCGTCGCTTTATCAACGCAGTATTTTGGGTTCTGCGAACTGGAGCGCCCTGGCGTGACCTGCCTCCCGATTACGGGAAATGGGGCAGTGTTCATCAG
>CATNDT010000306.1 GCA_950097035.1 uncultured Oscillibacter sp. | reverse complement strand
TTGAGGCTCACGGCCTCCAGCATCTCCAGGACCCGCTCCCGGATTTCCTCCTCCGGGAGCTTGGTCTTCCGCTTCGGATCCGCCGGGTCGGGCCGGCGCTGCATCCGGAGGCCGAACGCGACGTTTTCAAAGACGTTCAGATGGGGAAACAGGGCGTACTTCTGAAACACCGTGTTAATCTGCCGCTTGTAGGGCGGGACATCGTTAATCCTCACACCGTCGAAGAGGACGTCTCCCGACAGTGGTGCCGTGAAGCCGCCGATAATCCGCAGCGTGGTGCTCTTGCCGCACCCGCTGGGCCCTAGCAGTGTGAGGAATTCCTTGTCATTGATATAAAGATTTAAGTGATCGAGAACCAGCTCGTCGTCGTACGCCATGCAGAGATCCCGCAGGCGAATCAACTCTTTGGACATGTATCCTCCCCCGTTTCTTTTCTTGAAAGAAAAGAAACAAAAGAACTTTCGCGCGCTACGGGGTCTGGTGGTTGATTTAGCCGAAGCGACGGCAACCAAGCGCGGTTTATTCCTTGTAACTCTTCTTTCCATCGCTTGAGATTTGAATTTCCGTCGAAATTCAGCGATACCTGCATGATAACGGAAGCGACCTGAAATGTCAAGGGAATTGTTGGACGGGGACTATTGATTTTTTTACAGTAGTTCTATTGACATTTTGAGAGGTACGGAATATAATCATTTTAGTGACTACTGCATTTTTTACAGTATAGACGGAAAGGAGCGGTTTTTATGCGGCGGGATTATCTCTCCAGGCTTTCCCGGGCGGCAAGGTGGTATTTGCCTCCGGCGGAGGCGGCGGAGGTGCTGGAGGACTACCGGGAAATCGTGGCGGGCAGGTCGGAAGAGGAGCTGCGGCGGGACCTGGGGACGCCCCGGGCGGCAATGCGCCAATTGACCCAGCCGAAGGCTTACCGCCGGTGGCTGGCGGCGTTTGCCGGTTTGACGGTGTGTCTGCTCCTGCCGTCGGGAGATGTGGTTCTGAGCGAGCTGAATGATATTCTATTTACTGCGTTTGGGTTGTGGTTTTTTAACGGCATCACGCGGCCGCCATGGTATGCCGAGCCGCTACTTCCCCTGGGGATTGTGCTGGCGCTGGTTTGGTTTCGGCGCAATGGAAGAAAGGAGCCGGTTTTGTCCAAATGGATTGTGCCTCTACTGCTCCTTCTGCTGCTGGGAATAGCCGGGATGTCCTTCCTGGCCTGGATGATTTTGACAGAGCGATGGGATTTGCTCAACTCTGTGCTGAATTTCCTGTGCTTCGGCAATCCCTGGATGGTACGCCTGCTGCTTGGCCTGGACGCCCTTGCCGCAGGAATCATTGGGATGGCTGGCCTGATAAAGGCCCGCCTGACGGACCGCCGCTGGCGGGCCGTGTATGTCCTGGGTTTAACGGGGGCGGCTGCGTGTGCGTTTATGTGGAAGATGTTTTCCTGTATGACCTGGGAATATGGTCCCGGCTGGCAGACTCCGCTTGTCATGCGGTACGCCTTCATCATCCTTATGGGCTTCATCGGAACGGGGGTATCCCTATGCTGAAACGCGACCTCCTGGAGCTCTGCCTGCTCCACCTGATGGCCCAGGGGGACCAGTACGGCTATGAGCTCCTGCGCCAGCTCCACGGGGTGTTTCCGGATACCCAGGAAAGCGCCATTTACGCCATTCTCCGGGGCCTATGCCGGGAGGGGGCCACGGAGCGTTACCAGGGGGAGACCTCCGGCGGCCCGGCGAGGAAGTACTACCGCCTGACGGACCACGGCATGACCCTGTATGACCGCCGCCTCGAGCAGTGGCGCGCCCTCGCCGGTGCGCTGGCGGAGCTGGGCATCATGTAGCCTTCCTTTTTCTTTGAAAAGAAAAAGGAAGCGAAAAAGAAA
>CATNDT010000305.1 GCA_950097035.1 uncultured Oscillibacter sp. | reverse complement strand
GTGCGCGGCCTTCCACTTCCGGCAGGCGGCGTTCATGGTCTCCATGATCTCCAGGGCAAAGGGGGTGGCGGCGGGGTCCGTGTGGCTCTTGCCGGTCATGTATTTCACGCACTCGTAGAGACCGGCGTAGCCCAAGGAGATGGTGGAATAATAGCCGTAAAGGAGTTTGTCTATGGTCTCGCCCTTTCCGAGCCGGGCAATCGCGCCATGCTGCCACAGAATGGGCGCCACATCGGACACAGTGCCTAAGAGGTGCTCGTGCCGGATGCGAAGCGCCCGGTGGCACAGTTCAAGGCGCTCCTCGAAAATGCTCCAGAACTTTGTCTCGTCCCCACCAGAGCTGAGCGCCACGTCCGCCAGACTGATGGTGACAACGCCTTGATTAAAGCGGCCGTAATATTTGGGTTCCCTCGTCTCTGGGTCCACATATGTGGTCAGAAAGCTGCGGCACCCCATGCATGGATAGACCTGCCCAACTCCATTTTCGTCAACCTTCAGCCGGCGCATCTGCTTGGCGGAAATGTAGTCAGGCACCAACCGTTTGGCTGTGCATCTGGCCGCCAATTCCGTCAGGTAATAATACTCGGAGTCAGGGCGCACGTTGTTTTCATCCAGCGTGTAGATGAGCTTTGGGAAGGAGGGAGAAATCCAGGCCCCAGCCTCGTTCTTCACCCCCTCCATGCGCTGTTCGAGCACTTCCTCGATGCACATGGCAAGGTCATCTTTCAGCCGCTGGTCATCTCCAGCCTCATTCAGGTACATGAAAAGCGTGATGAAAGGTGCCTGTCCGTTGGTGGTCATAAGGGTCAGCACCTGGTACTGGATGGTCTGGATTCCGGCTTTGACCTCTCGGCGGAGGCGGTGCTCCACAACTTGCGCAACCTGGAAGGCAGTCATCTCCACACCCGCCTCCTCATTTTCCTCCAAAACATCTTTTCGAATTGCCCTACGACTCACGTCAACAAACTTGGCCAGGTGCGTCAGGGAGATGGACTGACCGCCGTACTGACAGCTCGCCACCTGTGCGATGATTTGGGTCGCGATATTGCAGGCAGTGCTGAACCGATGGGGTTTCTCGATAAGGGTGCCACTGATGACGGTCCCATTTTGCAGCATATCATCCAGATTTACCAAGTCGCAGTTGTGACTGCGCTGGATGAAGTAATCGGAGTCATGGAAGTGAATGATACCTTTCTGATGGGCGTCGACGATATCGGGGTCCAGCAGCAACCTTTCGGTAATATCCCGGGAGGTTTCGCCAGCGATATAATCCCTCTGGACAGAGATGATGTCCGGGTTCTTATTGGAGTTCTCTACTTTTGCCTGGACGTTCGTGCCGTTGACGATGCTCATGATTTTGGAGTCGGTGCTGTTGGCTTTCCGCAGCTGCTCATGCTGGTAGCGATAGACGACATAGTTGTTTGCCAGCTGGTACTTACCAGCCTTCATGATGCCAATTACCACCCGGTCCTGAATATCCTCAACAGAGTGAGGGGTACTGGACGCGGACAGCTCCCGCTGGATGCCGTCAGCGATGGCCTTCGCCTCTTCCTTCGGCAGGGCCTCGTCAGGGCTCACAGACGCGTTTGCGGACTGAATTGCCTTGACAATTTTCGCGGCAGAAAACCGCACCTCTTCACCACTTCTTTTGATGATTTTCACAGAAAATTCCCCCTTTTCAGGCCGTCTTTTCTGTGCTATACTAAGGGGCATTGAATTCCACGAGCTTTCCTGTAAATCGGCTCCTGAAAGGACAGTCTGCTATGGATAAACGCTACGCCCTTCCTCTGACGGCGGCGCTGGGCGGGGCCGCCGCCTGCGTGCTGCGGCTGCTGCAAAACCACACCGGCTACGAGGCCGGCACCGGACTCCCCATCCCCGGCAATCCGGCGGCGCTGGCTCTGGCGGT
>CATNDT010000304.1 GCA_950097035.1 uncultured Oscillibacter sp. | reverse complement strand
AGTCAGAAAAAATTGGGCGGAGTAGGGCTGTCGGGCATGTCGGGCAAGGATAATCAGCCCCGCCGTGCCAAATGCGGCCCCCGCCACCCACATCAGGAGATTGGGGGCACTCTCTCCCCCCTGATCCGCCAAGCCGCCGGGCGGCACAAAATAAATTTTCCCCGACGGGAAATCATAGTAGTACCCGCCCCGCTTCACCGAGACCGCGATTTGAACAAAGTCCATAGGCCCCTCCCAGTTCAACTCTCAGGGCGCTTTCTAAAAATCAGGCGTTCTTCTTCCGTCTGTTGCGCTGTGCCACCGAACATTTAAAGGCCTTGTACATTGCTGGCGACAATTCAGGGGAATCCTCATCGAATTGTATGCCCCGCTTTACGGCCTCCTTGACCTCGTCCAACTGGGCCTTTGTCGGTGTTTGCCCCTCTTTAATTGTAAAAGTTCTGGTCATAATAGAGCCTCCTCTCGCTCTCCGTCGCTAATCTTGCGGATATCAGACGAATACGCTCCTTGCGCTCAGTAAACACGACAAACAGCAAATCACCAACCATTCCAATCGCAATATAGCGATCTTCATCAATACTATGTTCAAAATCATACATTTCAATATAGTATTCATCTCGGAATACATAAGCTGCCGTTTCAAAGGAAATTCCATGCTTTTTTCGGTTAGCAAAGTCCTTGTCTTCATCCCATTCAAATTTCAAACTCATCCAAGACCACGTCCCTATTTGTTCCTCAGTACAAATAGATTATACCATAGGAACAAGGCGAAATCAATCTTTGAGCAAAGCGTTTTCCCTTACGTTTTAGCACTCACCCATGAGGAGTGCTAAAAATTCACACTCTGTTCATGAAATCTCCGCCGGACCGGCCTATACTACAACCATACCGCAGGCTGTTCCTGAAAGGAGTGTAATTATGAACATGAATCAGTTTACCCAAAAGTCCCTGGCCGCCATTCAGGGGGCCCAAGACATCGCCTTAGAGCACGGCAACCAGCAGATTGAGCAGCCCCATCTGCTGCTGGCCCTGGTGGGAGACGCCGAGGGCTTTATCCCCCAGCTCCTCACCGCCATGGGCCTCACCGTCCCCAGCTTCGAGGCGGCAGTATCGGCCGAGGTGAGCAAGCTGCCCAAGGTGTCCGGCTCCGGCCGGGAGAGCGGCAAGGTGTATGTCTCCCAGGACGTGGACCGGGCCCTCCAGGCCGCCGAGCAGGAGGCTCACGCCATGAAGGACGAGTATATCTCGGTGGAGCACATCCTCCTCGGCCTGCTGGCCCACCCCAGCGCCGCTCTGCGGGAGCTGTTCCGCACCTACCGCCTGGACAAGGAGAAGGTGATGCAGGCCCTGGCCCAGGTGCGGGGGAGCCAGCGGGTCACCTCCGACAACCCGGAGGAGACCT
Source organism: uncultured Oscillibacter sp. (assembly GCA_950097035.1). Taxonomy (GTDB): domain Bacteria; phylum Bacillota; class Clostridia; order Oscillospirales; family Oscillospiraceae; genus Oscillibacter. The sequence goes on along the minus strand of CATNDT010000304.1, from coordinate 513 downwards.
ACAACGCCCTGAAAAAATACGGCTCCGACCTGGTGGAGCGGGCCCGGCACAACAAGCTGGACCCAGTCATCGGCCGGGACGACGAAATTCGGAACGTTATCCGTATTCTGAGCCGGAAGACCAAGAACAACCCTGTCCTCATCGGCGAGCCCGGTGTGGGCAAGACGGCCATCGCCGAGGGGCTGGCCCAGCGGATTGTCAAGGGGGACGTGCCCGCGTCTCTCCAGGACAAGACCATCTTTTCCCTGGATATGGGCGCCCTGATTGCCGGCGCGAAATACCGCGGCGAGTTTGAGGAGCGGCTCAAGGCCGTCCTCAACGAGGTAAAGAAGTCGGAGGGGCGGATTATCCTCTTTATTGACGAGCTGCACACCATTGTGGGGGCGGGCAAGACTGAGGGCTCCATGGACGCGGGCAACCTGTTAAAGCCCCTTCTCGCCCGAGGGGAGCTGCACTGTATCGGGGCCACCACCCTCAACGAGTACCGGCAGTATATCGAGAAGGACGCCGCCC
>CATNDT010000303.1 GCA_950097035.1 uncultured Oscillibacter sp. | reverse complement strand
TATAATGGGATTTGGCTCCAGGCCGTGACCCGCTGGGTAACGAATGTGTACGGGAAGCCCATCGTGCCCACCCTGCCCAAGACCGGCTACTGAGAATCAAATCTCACCATGAGACGCGAATATTAGCACCATCATTCCGGGGCCGTTCCCAGCATGGGGGCGGCCCCATCTTTGAAAGGAGGTCTGTATGGCAGATTTTCAAAAGGTCTGCGGCAGCCACAAGCTCAGTGTCAGGATCGCCGATCTTCTGGAAGATATGCGGCCGCAGCACTACAACGGCGCCAACCATGATGAGACGGTGCGGACGGTCAATGACATTTTACAGGGCCGGGCGGATCGGACGGTGGACGCCTTTTTGACCGGCCTGCGCAGTACGGGCGGCGCTGACTATGCCCAGCGCGTGGAGGAGGTCGGCCGGGACATCCAGGCGTTTTTGGCCCAAAAGTCGCTCCTGTCCCAGCCCTACGCCAAGAGCAGCGATGAGCAGTACAAATACCGCACCTTTGGCCTCGACCCGGAACGCCCGCTGAAAATCGTGAACCAGCGGCTCTATGATCAGGCGGCAAAGGCTGGTTTTCCCCCTGATTTTTTCCGCGAGACTTACTTTGACCGGGTGACGTTTTACTGCGTCCCTGACCACACGGATTTTAATTTTTCCCGCTTTCTCGGTTGTATTTTCGCCGTGTGCCGAATCAGGGAGGCCACCTTTGACGGGGCGAGCTTCTATATCTCCGAATTTCAAAACTGCGCCATGCAGTACGCCACATTTTTCAAGGCGTCTATCGCCCACACCCATTTCCACGACTGCACCCTGCAAAATGTCTCGTTCCAGGAAGCGTGTCTGAGATCCTGCAATACCCTTGACTGTGGATTGGACGGCGTGGGCTTTTTGAACGCGACGCTGGACGGCTGTTTTTTTGGCAGGGTGTCCGCCCGCGGCATCCGAAACCTGCACACCGCGGCCATCACCCAGGGGGGCGCGACGGGGGAGGAGGCAAAGCGGAACCGTGAGGCGGTCCTGGCCGCGCTCCGGCCCCCGAATGGGGAGCAGCGGGGGACGCCGCCTAAAAAACGGGGGCGGACATGAAAAACCGATCCAGAAGCAGTTATGCCCCATGGGTATTCCTGGCCCTGCCCGTGATATGGCTGGGGGCGGTCCTGGCCCACGCCTACGAGGACGGCATGAACCTGTTCCAGCTCATGGGCAGCTTCGCCGCCGCCATGGAACACCCCTTTGCCATCGGCTGGACGCCCCACACCTTCAAATTCATGGCCGGGGCGCTGGCGGCCTATGGCTTCGCCGCCACCATATACCTCTCCGACAGGAAGAACCGCCGCCCAGGGGAAGAACACGGCTCCGCCCACTGGGGGAACGTGCACCAGCTTGACCGAAAGTACCGGGACAAGGATATGCACAACAACGCCATCCTCTCCCAAAACCTCCACATGAGCCTGAACGGGCGGCAGCACCTTCGGAACCTGCTGCAAATCGTGGTGGGCGGCTCCGGCTCCGGCAAGACCCGGTATGTGGTGAAGCCCAACATCTACGAGGCCAACGCCTCCTATATCGCCACTGACCCCAAGGGGGAGCTGGCCCGCGCCGCCGTCCCGCTGCTGCTGAAGGAGGGCTATGTGATCCGCGTCATTGACCTGGTGGACCCGGAACACAGCGATTGCTATAACCCCTTCCACTACATCCGAAATGACGCGGACGTGCTGAAGCTGATCGCCAATTTCATCCGCAACACCACCCCAAAGGGGGCCCATTCCAATGATCCGTTTTGGGAGAAAAGCGAGATCGCCCTGGACTCCGCCCTCATGCTCTACCTGCTCCATGAAGCGCCCCCGGAGGAGCAGACCATGGAAATGATGCTCACCATGCTGGAATACGGGGCGGCCAAGGAGGGGGACGGGGACTACCAATCG
>CATNDT010000302.1 GCA_950097035.1 uncultured Oscillibacter sp. | reverse complement strand
TACGCTTGCCCAGCAGCTCCCGCTTGCCGCCGCCCGCCACAGCGATGACGGAATCCCGGTCCGTCACGGCAGTGATAGCGCCGCAGCTTTTGGACAGCGTCTCACAGAACTGGGCGGCGAAGTCATCCAGCCCGCCCATCAAAGAATACTTCTTGAAAATAACCTCGCCCTCCCGGCTGGTGTAGATCTCCAGAGGGTCGCCCTCCCGGATTCTCATAGTTCGTCTGATCTCCTTAGGAATGACCACGCGCCCCAGGTCGTCAATACGGCGCACGATTCCAGTCGCTTTCATTCTCGATTCCTCCCGTATCTGCCGGGTGTGATTCCGGCCAGTGTATTGCATCGCGTTGGAAAACATGGATAGTATCCGCAGAACCTGGGAAGGTATACAGATTTTTGGCTGGATTTGAATGGCAGATGCCGGCTTTATCGCCAGGTCTGCTGATTGGAAAATGTTTTTAAAAGATGCCTTTGCTCCGAACCTTGCCAAGGACCGGAAGCTGTGCTATGGTAGAAGTACAAATAATGTTGAAAAGGGGAAATATATCATGATTGTCGATCTGCACACCCACTCCACCGCCTCCGACGGGCAATATACGCCATCGGAACTGGTACGTCTGGCAAAGGACCGGGGGCTGGAAGTCCTGGCCCTTACTGACCACGACACTGTCGGCGGTCTGGAGGAAGCCGCCCAGGCCGGAGACGCGCTGGGCCTCCGGGTCTTGCGAGGCATAGAGCTGAGCGCCCGGGAGTACCGCAGCCTGCACGTTCTGGGCTACGGCGTTTCCACCGCCCCCTCCGCCCTGACCCGGTTGTGTGCCGAGATGAAGGACGGACGGGATCAGCGGAAATACCGCATTATTGATTTCCTGCACGAAAAAGGCGTGGATATCTCCCTGGCGGAAGTGGAGGAGCTGGCTGGCGGAGACGTCATCGGCCGGCCCCACTTCGCCCAGATCATGGTTCGCCGGGGCTGGGTTGAGAGCAGCCGGGAGGCTTTCGACCGCTACCTGGACACCGATGAATACCAAAGCATTGAACGGAAAAAGCCGGACGCTCGCGCCTGCATTGAGGCAATCTGCTCCGCCGGCGGACACGCCGCCCTTGCCCATCCGTATCAAATGAGACTGGAGGACGGACCGTTAGAGGAGCTGGTCAAAGCGCTGGCCGGCTGGGGCCTAGAGGCTATCGAGTGCCTTTACCCCCGCCACACGGCGGAGCAGCAGGCGTTTTATCTCCGACTGGCAAAGAAATACGGCCTGCATGTCACCGGCGGCAGCGATTTTCATGGTGAACGTGTTAAGCCGGACGTTGTTCTGGCCGCGCTGGGGCTGGACGTTGACTGGCTGCTTGGAGAGTAAATCTGGTCAGTTGGAAGAAAGGCTTTTTATATAGGAATACAATAGCTGATGCGCAAGAGGGGGAAGAAACCGGATGTCAGTGGAACGCAGTTCCGCAAGAATATGAGGGCAGCAGCAGTATTATTTTTAGAATGGTAAGGGGCAGATTTCTTTGAAAAGATAGGAAGAATATGGTCTCTTTTTGGTTCTGTTGGGGGTCAATCCCAAATTCTGTGTAAACTCCATTTGGGGTGCAAATAGAGCAAAATTTATTCAGGGCGGCAGCCGTGGAATCCGGCTGCTGCCATGTTAAGAACATAACGCGGGTGGGGTCGGATGTCAAGTGGGTAGAGGAGCAGTTCCAGGGCAACAGCATTTAAAAATAATTATGCAAAAGCACATGGAAAAAGTGGATTTTCATACAAGAAACTTTCACACAGTAAAGTGAGTGAGCTGTTTTCTTGTTGAAAATGTTTTGATTTTTGCGTTTTTGAACTGAAACTGAAACTCTGAATTTTAAATGCTGTTGCCCTGGGAGCAGTTCATCTTGCCCTTGACATCCGGCCACGGCGGTGTTACTCGGGCATAC
>CATNDT010000301.1 GCA_950097035.1 uncultured Oscillibacter sp. | reverse complement strand
GGGCTGGAGGGGATTCCCGCCATCGTGCGGGACATGGACGATGATGCCGCCACCATCCTGATGGTGGACAGCAACATCCAGCGAGAGGATATCCTTCCAAGTGAGAAAGCCCAGGCATATAAGATGAAACTGGAAGCTGTCAAACGGCAGGGAGCACGAACTGATTTAACTTCGCCGCAAGTTGCGGCGAAGTTCCGCGCCGATGACGAAGTGGCAAGGGAAGCTGGAATCAGCGGCGATACGGTGCGCCGCTATATCCGGCTCACTGAACTTTTGCCCAAGCTCCAGCAGAAGGTCGATGAGAGAGAAATCGCCATGACCCCGGCAGTGGAACTCTCCTACTTAAAGCCGGAGGAACAGGCCCTCATAATAGAGGCCATGGACAGCGAACAGACTGTACCCACCTTGACCCAGGCCCAACAGCTGAAAAGGAACAGCCAGGAGGGCGGCCTAGACCGTGCCACGGTTCTGTCCATCCTGTCGGCGGACACACCCTCAACGGTCCGGCCTCCCGCCCATCCAAAGCCTCCAAAACCGGAGGCCACAGAGGACACCAGCCCCAGGCGGGAACGAACATCCCACATCGCGGAGGACATTCTCCGACTGAAGGACACGACAAAGGAGTGCCGCTGCACCCCTGAGATGTTCCTTTCGGCGTTTGGTGAGTACGTCAGCCGGAGCCGCCGTGAGATGGAGGTTTTCCTGATTCCCTTCTACGCGGAAATTTTTCCGGCGCTATCACCAGAGCATATGGCCGGTCTCCAGCGGCAAATCAGCGACATCCATGCCGCCGCAGATAAATTCTACAACGATGTGAAAGGAAGGAATGAAGATGAATAACAACAACGGCGTGACCTTTGAAATGAGCAGCATCGACACCGCCCTGCTGATCTCCGGCCAGCCGTACCAGCGGCCCGTGCGGGAAGGGCGGCTGCGGGAGCTGACGCGGGACTGGGACCCCGGGCTGCTGGACCCGCTTGTGGTGAGCTACCGGGATGGGAGCTTCTATCTGGTGGACGGTCAGCACCGGGTCATCATCCAGCGGCGAATGTACAGTGGGGACTTCAACGCCTCCTGTAAGCTGTACCATGGTCTGACCTACGAGGCGGAGGCGGAGCTGTGCTGGAAGCTGGACAAGGCCAGGGAGCAGCTGAGCGCGGCCCAGTCCGCCAACGCCCTCATCGAAGCGGGCAGTGACCCGGAGATCATGGAAATCCACCGCCTGCTGTTGGCTAATGGTTTCCAGTGGGCGCTGGGGAAGCGCACTCCCGGCGATTACGAGGTTACTGTGGTCCAGGCGGTCATTTCCGCCTACCGGCTGCTGGGGAGCGCGGCCTTTGACCGGATGCTCTACCTGATGGATTCGGCGTGGAAGGGAGCGCCCAGTTCCCTGCGGGCCGGATTCCTCTCCGGCATGGCACTGTTTCTGAAAACGTATGAGACGGAGCTGGTGAACCGGACGGCCATCAAGCGGCTGACCAACATCGACCCGGATGAGGTGGTCCGGCGGGGCAAGACGGATTTCAGCACCAACCGCGCCGCCCTGCGGTATGCCCGTGTCCTGCGGCAGAAGTACAACAGCCAGCCCGGCGGCGGGAAGCTCCCCTACCGTTTCAAGGAGTGAGATATGAACGCACAGATTATCGCTGTAGTGAACCAGAAGGGCGGCGTGGGAAAATCGACAACCTGCGCCAATCTCGGCGTGGGACTGGCTCAGGCGGGGAAAAAGGTCCTGGTCGTGGACGCAGACCCCCAGGCTTCGCTTTCCATCAGCCTGGGCCACCATCAGCCCGACGCCCTGCCTGTCACTCTCTCCGACATGATGGGGAAGGTGCTGACGGACCAGCCCATCGCCCCCGGCGAGGGCATCCTGCGCCATCCGGAGGGTATCGACCTCATGCCCAGCAACATCGAGCTGTCCGGCATGGAGGTCTCCCTGGTA
>CATNDT010000300.1 GCA_950097035.1 uncultured Oscillibacter sp. | reverse complement strand
GCCGTCTCATGGAAGAATATTTTCCGCAGAAGGGCATCCGGGTCATCTCCGTCTTGAACCACATAGACAGCCTGAAGGACCCCCATGGGTATTGCAGTGCCATTGTCTCCTTCTCCAACATCATGAACGATGACTACATCCGGCAGCTCTCCATCAAGATCAAGTCCACCTTTGCCATGAAGCGGGAGCGGGGGGAGTTCCTGGGCAACTACGCGCCCTATGGCTATATGAAAAGCCCTGAGGACCGGCACAAGCTGGTGATCGACCCGGAGGCCGCCGAGGTGGTCCGCATGATCTTCCACTGGTACGCCGGGGGAACGCCTGCCAGCCGCATTGTGAAGCAGCTCAACGCCCTGGAGATCATGCCGCCCTCGGTCTACAAGACCAGCAAGGGATGCAGGGGCTTTGACCATCACTCCAGCGGAGGCGTGAAGCGCAACGCCTGGGCGCTGACCACGGTGAACTCCATCTTGAAGGACGAGGTGTACATCGGGAATCTGGTACAGGGCAAGCACAAAAGCACCTCGTACCGGACAAAGAAAATGGTTCCTACAGATGAAAGCGAGTGGACGGTGATCGAGGGGACCCACGAGGCCATCATACCGGACGAGGTATTTGCCGCGGTGCATGAGCGTTACGCCCGGCATCCCAGGGCACGCAAGGACCTGCAAACCAGCTACCCGCTTTCCGGATTTGTAAAGTGCGCCCACTGTGGGGGGCGGATGAACCGGAACGTCTCCCACGGCGTCGCCCGGTTCCGGTGCATGACCCGGATATATTCCCCGGAGAAATGCCAGTGCCCATCCATTCGGGAGGCAGCGCTGGAGGCGGCGATTTTGAAAGCGATACAGGCGCAGATACAGGAGCTGGTGGACGCGAAGGCGGTCATTGACGCGGCCCGGCAGGTCAGAAGTGACGGACGTGCTTCCAATGAATACCTGATTGCACTCAACCGCGCCGAGCGGGAGCGGAAACGGCTGGAGGACGCAAAATTCCGCCTGTACGACAACTTGGAAAAGGGAATCCTGGACCAGGACGAATATCTCCGCTTCAAGGAGAAGTACAACGGGGAGATTGCGGAGCAGGAGGGGCAGATCAAGCGTCTGCAAACGGCCATGGCGGAGCTCAAGGAGGCCCGGCGGCAGGATGACGAGTTTGTCTCTTATTTTGAGCGGTACGGCAACATAGACCGTCTGGACCGGGAAACCCTGGAGCGGCTGTTGGATCATGTCTCCGTAGAGGACGCGGCCAACGTCCACATCTATTTCAAGTTTTCCCAGGAACGTGAAAAGCTCCTCGACTTCGCAAAGAATGTCGAGGAAGAGACAACGAGTGCGGCAGTTGGTACACATTGAGACAAAATTTGAGGGGTGATTTGCAGTTCATACATCCTTTCGCAGAAAATGCCGGAAATATCAGGCGTTTTCCGACAAAACCCAGCAAATCCAAAAAGAATATGAAAAACGGTGTACGAAGTGCGGCATCCATATGAATGGGGCTATATCGCCGGGCCGCCCATGGCGGTGGCGCCGCTGCCCAACGTCCGGGCGGTGCTGGATTACGCCGTTACGGAGATCCCTGCCGGAAAGATCTTTCTGGGCATCCCCAATTACGGCTATGACTGGCCGCTGCCCTTTGTCCAGGGGATCACACGGGCGCAGTCCATCTCAAACCAGCGGGCCATTGAGCTGGCGCTGGAGCATGACATTGCCATCCAGTTTGACGAGTCCGCCCAATCGCCGTATTTTCACTATACCGACAGCGACGGCACGGTTCACGAGGTCTGGTTTGAGGACGCCCGCAGCCTGGACGCCAAACTGCGGCTCATCGCGGAGTACGGGTTCCAGGGCGGGGGATTCTGGAACCTGATGCGCCCCTTCTCCCAGACCTGGCTGGTCACGGCCTCGCTGTACGACATCCAGTGACGGTATCGGTGGGGGAGCGGCCT
>CATNDT010000299.1 GCA_950097035.1 uncultured Oscillibacter sp. | reverse complement strand
GCCCCGGGGTGGATCTCGATGCCAGTCCAGAAGCGGCTCCACTGGGAGACGCAGCGGGCCGGGAATTTCAGCTTATGGCAGTAGAGCCAGTGGGCGGCGCGGTGGTAAAGGACGGCGTGGACGCCGGGGTAGAGCAGCAGAATCTCCAGCTTGCTGCGGGCGGCGGGGTCCCGGCGCTGATAGGCCTCCAGAAGGCCCGCGGCCCGTGGGGTATATTCTTCCATGGTCAAACTCCTATCCAAATAAAGGCTGTCCGGAAGGGCAGCCGCCAAAACAAAACGCCCCCTGTACCACGCGGTACAAGAGGCGACGAATCGCGGTTCCACTCTCATTTCTCACTCACAAAGCCCCTGACGCGGGCCGGACGGGGGGCTTCCACATCCCCCGCGCTCCCGGACGCACTTTCACAGTCTCCGCCGCAGGCACGCTCTCAGCCGGTGACGCGCCCTCTCTGGTCCTTGGAATCTCTGTTACTCTTTCCGTTCATCGCGCTATGCAGTTTTTATGGTTCATTATATTAGCAGGGTTCTAAAGGCGTGTCAAGAAATTTTTCCCCCGGCGGGCGAGGCGCCGCGGTGGCCGCGGCACAAAATGTTTGACATTTGGATACAATTTAGTATAATAAAACAAACACACTTGGCAGTATATAACAGGCCATTTCTCAAACAAGGCCAATTTATTACAGTGGACTGCGGCATGGCACAGCGGGGTGTGCCGTAGTCGGTGGAGGAAGCGATGAGAGAAAACAGTCCGGTGGATCAGGCGTACAGCTACATCAAGAAACTGATCGTCACAAAAACGCTCTATCCGGGGAACCGGATTGTCGAGGAGGACATCTCCCGGGAGACGGGGATCAGCCGTACGCCGATCCGCACAGCGCTGCTGCGGTTGAGCTACGAGGGCATGGTCGAGCAGCAGCCGAACAGAGGGTCATTTGTGGCAAAGCCCTCTATGACGGATCTCGACCAAGTGTATGAACTGCGGGTGTTGCTGGAGGTGGGGGCCTTCCGCGCAGCCATCCGGCATCGGAGCGAGGAGAGCGTCAGCTGGATGCGCAACGTTCTGGATCAGCAGGCAAATCTGGAAAAGCACTTTAATATGGTGGAGTACGCCTCGCTCAATCGGGAGTTCCACTGGATCATCGCGCTGGAGGCGCGAAATCCTTACTATGAGAAGTATCTGAACGAGCTGCACAACAAGGTATCCACCTATCTGCTGTTTTGGGACAGCTCCACCAACGGTGGCCGCTCTCTGGCGATCCACCAGCGGATTTACGAGGCGTTCTGTGACCAGGATGAGGAACGGGGGGTTGCCGCGTTGATGGATGACATCCACTTGGGGCAGGGCGATATCCGCCGGTCACCGCATATTCTGGCGCAGGCGTTACATTAAGAACCTGTATTCACAACTGTTAAACGCTGGGTGAGCAGTCTTTTTCCGTCATACCGCATTGCTTCCCCGTGCAATCCGTCAGGATTATTGCGGAAAATTTCCTTGTCCGGCGGGAAAATCCTCACCCATTCGGCATTTCCCGGTTATGAATACAGGTTCTAAAAAGGCCGGCTGCTGGCCGAACCATAGATTAAAACTCACCGAGGCTGCGTTTTCCGCAGCTTCACGGTGAGTTTTTTATATTGATTGCGGGTCAGCGTACCTTAGAACATCTGCGGCTCATACAGAGAAACCTGGGAAAGTGCCATGGCCACATGCCCCATCATAGAGTTGAAGTCAAATACAGGCAGGCCCAGTTCACGGCGAATGCGGGCGGCATAGGGAGGCAGGTCAGTGCACTCCAGGACAATGGCGGAGATCTGGGGGTGCTGCCGGACGCCCTCTCTGGCCACACCCAGGATCTCTTGTGAGACGGCCTCCATATCAAACGGCATATCCGGCTGATCAAAGATTTTGCTCCACTCCGGCGCGCTTTCCAATCCCATGACCACCACGTTCATCTCGTCTGT
>CATNDT010000298.1 GCA_950097035.1 uncultured Oscillibacter sp. | reverse complement strand
CCCAGGAGACGCTTCTGGACGCCGGCGTGGACTGCAGCCTCTCCACCGGCGAGGAGGAGGATCTGCGGGAGGGCGACACCCACATGGCCGCCACTGCGGAAAAGCTGGAGCTGACGCGGCGCTACGCCGTGGCGGTGATCGACGAGTGCCAGATGATCGCCGACCCACAGCGGGGCTATGCCTGGACCCGTGCCATTCTGGGCGTTTTGGCCCCGGAGGTACACCTTTGCGCCGCGCCGGAGGCAAAGGACCTGCTGCTGCGGCTGATCGACAGCTGCAGCGACAGCTGGGAGGTTGCGGTGCACCGGCGGACAACGCCGCTTATCTGCATACCCCGCCCGGTGGACTACCAGCGTGTCCAGCCGGGCGACGCCCTCATCACCTTTTCCAAGGTGGGCGTGCTCAGCGTGGCGGAGGACCTGCGCCAGAGCGGAAAAGAGCCGGCCATCATCTACGGGGCGCTGCCCTACTCCACCCGCCGCAAGCAGATGGACGCCTTTCTCTCGGGAGAGCTGCAGTATATCGTCTCCACCGACGCCATTGGCATGGGGCTGAATCTCCCCATCCGGCGCATCATCTTTATGGAGACAGAGAAGTTCGACGGCGTGGAGCGCCGCGATTTAAAACCGGAGGAGATCCGCCAGATCGCCGGCCGGGCCGGACGGTTCGGCATGTACAACAAGGGCTATGTGGGCTCCACCCAAAATCCGGGGGCCATCCGCGCCGGGCTGGAGGCGGTGATCCCCCCGCTGCAATACGCCGTGGCGGGATTTTCCGACCTGGTGCTCCAGGCGGATTTCGACCTGCTGGAGGTCCTCACCGAGTGGAACAAAATGCCCACGGTGGAGCCCTACCGCAAGCTGGACATCTCCCGGTATATCACCGTGATCTCTAAAATGCGGGAGATGGGATTCCTCCTCACCAAGGAGCAGGAGCTGCGGGCGGCCAACATCCCCTTTGACCTGACGGAGGACGCCCTGCGGGAGTTGTTTTTTTCTTTTTTACACCGCTGGCAGCGGGGAGAGCCCATTGAGCAGCCCGCTCTGCCGGAGGATACCCCCACTCTGCCGGTTCTGGAGCAGTATTACAGAAAGCTGGACCTCTATTTTTCCTTTGCCAAGGCGTTTTCCTGTCCCGTGGACGAGGACAAGCTCTATGACAGCCGGGAACGGACGGCGGATGAGATCAATGAGATCCTGCTCCACCGGCTGCGCAGCAACATCCGCTTCTGTAACTGCTGCGGAAAGGCGCTGCCGCTGCACCACCGGGGCAGGCTGTGCAACGCCTGTTACCGCAGAATGCAAAACTCCGCGCCCCGAAACCGGGGGCGGAGCAAAGCATGAGGCGGACCCGTTTTGTCTATTTCTCCCTTTCCCGCGGCATGTCGCGGCGGTTCTTTTTGGCCAGCTCCGCCAGCTCCCCGAATTTGGAGATCACGTAGCTGTAGCTCCCCCGCCCGTGGGGCAGCAGGCAGGCGCTGCAATCCTTGGTGCCGTTGGGCATCCACGTGCAGTTGCCGCCGCAGCCGGACCCCAGGGCGTACAGCGGACAGTAGCAGAAAAGGCAGTTAAAATCCTCCGGCCTCTCCGTCTTGTGGCAGGGGAAAAACTCACACTCCCTGTGCTGAAAGAAGGAGTATCTGCTCTCCTCCGGCTTCATGTCAAGACCCTTCCTCTCTTTTTCCACCATCATAAATTCCTCACAATCTCTACAGTTTTTAAACGGCACACGCCTACGCCTGCGCCGCCAGCCGAAGCAAGACCCGCCTGCACGGGCGAAACAGGACCAGCGCCAGAACAAAGTTTCCCGCGCCGTGGAGCAGGTCGAAGGGGATGCTGGACACCCACCAGCTAAAAGCAAAGCCCCAGCCCCCTGCGACCCAATAGGTCAGGGCGCACAGCGCGCCAAAGCACAGCCCAAAGGCGCCGGACAAAACCGCCCAGCCCAAAGGAGACTCCATG
>CATNDT010000297.1 GCA_950097035.1 uncultured Oscillibacter sp. | reverse complement strand
GACAGGCCGCCGACCAGCTCCTTGGTGTAGAAGTTGTTCTTCAGGCTCATGTTCTCCATCTTCAGGTCGAAGATCTTCTCAGACTGCTGGGCCTCGTAGATGCGGCTGGCCTGCCCCATCACGGCGTCCCGGCTGTCACGGATGGCAGTGCGGGTCTCCTCACCCTGCTGCTCGGTCAGATACTGGGTGCGGGCGCTGTCGATGATCCCCCGCTTCTCCACCTCGCAGTTGGATACGCGGCTACAGCCTCCCTCGGGCATGCAGTTGCCGCGATTGCCCCAGAGGCCATTGCCGCAGCCGCCCAGGCCGCCGCCCAGCAGGACCAGCAGGATGACCACGAAAAACAGCACACCCAGCCATGTCATTCCGCTTCTGGATTCCTCCATGTGTGTTCACTCCTTTACAAAAATTATTATTCCAACGGCTTATTTCAGCCGGGGGAATTTTGTCGTGCCCTTCCGGGCGTTCTGAGGGGGCTGGAAGGACGTTCCGCCTCCGCCCAGCATCTTTTCCGCGTCAGCCTTCAAAGCCTCAGGAGTGGTGCCCAGAAGGCCGCAGACGGCGCGTCCCTGCATGGTACCGCCATACTTGCGGTAAATATCATTGATGGCTTGCGGCGTAATGCCAAGCCTGCGAGCGGCGGCGCTGACGCCGTCAAGGCTGTCCGCCGTCCCGCTGATCGCTTCCTGCGCCTTTTGTACCGCCCCGCTTAGGTTCGCGCTTGGAAACATCCTCCCCACAGCTGCAAGCACACTGTTTAGATCCATTTTCTTTCAGCTCCCTTATCTCGCCGGAAAGCGAGGAAATAATATTGGACATCTCCAGCATAGATCTCTGCATCTCCGCCATCAGCTCCTCCTGAGATTTAGGCGGCACGATCTCGCCCATATCCACCAGCTTGTCATAGTACTCCGCAGCGGTCTGCTCTAGCTCGGTGTAGACGGCAATGGTCTTGCCAATCAGATGCCGGTTCCCGGCATAGTCGGTCTGATAGATGTCCGTCCCGTCAGTCACGCAGGCCATCACGTTGGAGGCCGTGTAACCGGAAAATGAAAATTGCTCCATACGATCACCTCACAAACACGGAGGAGAAAAGAAACATTAAGCCGCTGGCGCGCCGGTCCTGCCGGGTGTTCTTTCCTCCTCCTGATGGCCTTATTTTACAGCATTGCAAAAATCTTTGTGCGGCGTTTGTGTGCGTTTATGTGAAGTTATGTGCAAAATAAGAACAGGGCGGCATTTCTGCCACCCTGTTCCCTCACACAAGCTTTATTTTATTCGCCGTTCGCTCGATCCTGTCAATGATACGGACCAGACGTCTCGACACGGTGCTGCGATCTATCCGCAATTCCGCGCCGATCTCTATCTGCGGCACCGCGTCCAACAAATACAACTCCGCGATCCTGGTATCCTCCACGCCGAGGGCCGCTTCCCGGATCACCAGCTCCCAATCGGAGCGGGTGAAGTCACCGAAACTTCCTGACACGCGTGCCCTTGCTCTTGCCATTTTTCTTAGTTCTGGTTTTGGCCCTTTTGATCCTTGCCATCGTTCAGCTCTTCCAGGATACGGAGTACATCGTCCGGCTCCAGATCAGAGCTGACCACGTTCCCCTCGGAATCCACCAGATTGTATACCCCGGAAAGCTCCGTCGTGCTCTCGTAATCATACTGGCACCACAGCCAGACAAACGCGCCGACAATAATGATAACGGAGACCGCCCAGCAGATACACAGCCTCCACAGCCGCCTGTCCGCCCGGGCCATGTGCATCTCGTGCAATGCCAGAGGAATGGTCTGCTCCTCGCTGTACTCCATATTAACGGAAAGCCTGTCCTTTTTGTTCTCCATATCCTGCACCCCTTTCTATTAGATTTTATCACATCATGGGCAAGTTTGCAACGCTCAATCCAGCTTCCCCAGCCGGTCCAGCACGGTGAGGGTCCGGCACAGGTCCTCGGAGA
>CATNDT010000296.1 GCA_950097035.1 uncultured Oscillibacter sp. | reverse complement strand
GCCTATGCGGTTTCAGCAGGGATGGAACCTGTGATCCCGCCGAAGAAGAACCGTAAAGAACAGCGTGACTATGATAAATATCTCTATAAACTGCGTCACTTGGTTGAAAACTGTTTCCTGGCCCTGAAACGCTGGAGAGGTATTGCCACTCGCTATGCCAAGACCTCAGATGCCTTTATCGCTGCGCTACACGTCCGCTGTATCGCTATTTGGGCTACTATCCTCGCTTAACTCATGTAGACACTATCTAGAGGCCCCTTTGGGGAAGTCAAGACTTCCTGGGCGGGCGCAGACTTCCCGAAAGAGGAAGTCTGACCATCCTCCGGGGGCCGGGGCTTCTCCGGATCCGGCGCGGGATCGGGGAGCGGGGGGAGGACGAAATTCTTGACGTAGACCCGCGTGGACCGTCCCTGGCCCTGCTTGACGCGCTCGATCAGGCCGGTGCTGTCCAGTTCCGCGAACAGCCTGACGGCCTTATTGTGGCCGCAGTCCATCATGCACATGACATTTTCCAGCGTGAAATAGATATAGATGCGCTTCTTAATATCCATCCAGTTGTTCTTGACCGACAGGCTCATGCGGTCCAGCAGGAGGCCGTAGAGGACCTTGGCCTCGATGGAAACGCCCTTGTATCGGGGGTCAGTGAGCAGGACCTTCGGGATGCGGTAGAAGCTGTACTGGTCCGCCTCACTGCCGTAGTAGTAGTCCAGGTTCAGAGTTGACGGCATAGTGGTGCCTCCTTTGAGCTGTTTTGTCTGAAAACGAAAAAAGCCTGCCCCCAACTGAATTTCGTCAGTTGAGGGCAGGCCTCTGATGGGTTATGTTGTTGACCTCACCCGGACGCGCAGTCCGTTCATGGGGAGGCCCTTGTATCCGACGAGGTAGTAGTCCTCACCGTCGTGCTCCACGGTGGTCCGGGTCCAGTAGGGGACGGCGTGGTATTCGTCCGTCACCAGAGCTTCGATGTTGCTGCTACAGTCGTAGAAGTGGCCCTTCGCTGTCCGGTACTTTCCGGCGGTGCCCTTTCGCAGGCGGCTGGTCTCCGTGACAGGCCGGGACAGATAGGCGATGCACTCCTGCACATCCGCCAGCTTGTCGGCCACACGCCACAGCTCGTCCAGCAGGAGAAGCTGTTCGCCGTAAGAGAAGTCGATGTCCAGACCGCTCAGGTCGTCGTAGTCGGGGTAAGTGGAGACCTTGAGGAACCGGGAGATGTCCCGTTCCAGCTTGACAGCCTCCGCAAATACTGTCTGCAAATTTGCCATGTTGAACCTCCTATGTCTGTTGGCCGCGCCAGGTTTCCAGCAGGGAGACGATGACTTCCTCCATCTGCCGGGCGGTGTAGGACGGCGGGAAGTATTGGGTCAGACGTTCCTTTTTGAGGATCACCTGGACGGGGGCGGGACGGTCCTCGGAGAGGATCGCGTCGATAACGGCGGCGGTCAGTGTCCCCTCCTTGCTGTACTGTTTGATCTTCGCAAGCTGATTTTTGACAGGAACCACGTTCAGCCTCTCCATCACTGCTACAAGGTTCTTCTGCTCGTTCTCCGGCAGGCCGGAGAGATAATCAGCGGCGGAGCTGACCGCTAGTTTTTCCTCGTCTACCATTGCCAGCAGGGGAGAAATGAGCTTTGTCAGGGATATGTACCGGGTAACTGTCAGGCCACAACTCTCCCCGGCCTCCTGGGCGATTTTATCCCGAGCAGGCAACTTTGGAACGCCGCGTTCCAAAGTGAGGTCATGCCGCTGTCCCTGATGCTTCAGCGCCTCCAGCTTCATCCTGTATGCAAACGCTTTCTCACTGGGCAGGATCTTCTCCCGCTGGAGGTTGGAATCGACCATAATGATGGTGGCCTCGTCGTCATCCAGCTCCCGCACCAGCACCGGCATGGTGGTCTTCCCTGCCAGCTCGCTCCCCCGCTTGCGGCGGTGGCCCGACACCAGCTCATAGCCGCCCTCCGGTCTGGGCCGCACGATGCCCGG
>CATNDT010000295.1:799-2003 GCA_950097035.1 uncultured Oscillibacter sp. | reverse complement strand
ATCCCCAAGGGGATGCCGATTACGCCAATACAAAGTCCCTCAAACAGAACGGAGCCCCGCAGCTGCCGCGCTGTGGCACCAACCGACATCAGAATGCCAAACTGATGGGTACGCTCGCTCAGAGAGATATTGAACGAATTATAGATCATGAACACGGAGCCTGTCATAATCAAAATCAGCAGGACACCCCCGATTGAGTAGAGCAGGGTATTGAACAGCGTATCATCGGAGGCGCCCAGAAACCGCAGAACATCATCGTTCTGGGTATATACGCAACCCACCAGTGAGTTCTTCGCAAAAGATCTGGACTGGGCCGGTTCCTTCAGAGCGAGGAAGACCGTCTGGCTCTCTGCCGGAGTGGAGCCATCCGCCTTGGTGATCAGCGTATAACCAGGGGCGGAGCGCATTTCAAAAGCAGGCCGCTGGCAAATGCCTACCACCGTATAGGTCTTGACCTCGGTGGCGGCTAACGTCTCCTCACCACCCTGGAACGGGTCATGCTGACTGAGGACCCGCCCGTCTGTCTGACGTTCGCCTACAGGCAGCGTCAAAGTGTCGCCGACAGAAAATTTCACGCCGCCGTTATTCTCCACATGGGAGGAAGCCAAGACCTCACCGCTATTTTCCGGCAGCCTGCCATAGAGCAGATTCACCGGCAGGACGGAGAACGTATCCTCATGAAACCCGGCAAGAAACAGATAGGGTTTATCGGCATTCTGCCCGCCTTCCAGGATTGCATAACCGATATTTTCAAACGAGACTGCCTGGGCGACTTTGCTGTTCCCGGCTTGCTGCTCTGCAAAGGACGTATCTGCCTGGAACACCTCCAGATGCCAGCTCCCATACTTACCTTCCGCTCCCCGGACCATATAGTCCTGCAGAGATACGGCAAAGGTGGCCACGCCGGTGAAGAGGGCCGCGGCCAGCGCCACACCGATGATAGTCACTACGGTCCGGGTGCGGTTTTTGATCAGGCCCTGGAGTGCGACTTTGTTGAAAATATTCATCGCCGCGCTCCCTGGCGGTTATCCCGCACCACCTGTCCGTCCGCAATCGTGATGATCCGATCCGCCTGGAGGGCAATATTTTCATCGTGGGTGACTAGGATCAGGGTCTGGTGATAGGCCCTGTTGCTCTCTTTCAACAGGCGAATAATCTCTTGCCCATTACGGCTGTCTAAGCTTCCAGTGGGCTCGTCGGCCAG
>CATNDT010000295.1:0-728 GCA_950097035.1 uncultured Oscillibacter sp. | reverse complement strand
TGGGCAGATGGGTCCGCCGGTCCTCCAGGCCCAGCAACTCCAGCAATTCATTCAGTCGCTGCTTATTGACCTTCCGCTGGTCCATTAGGATGGGCAGTGTAATATTCTCCACCACATTCAGCGTTGGGATCAGGTTATGGAACTGGTAGATCAGTCCCACCTGCCGCCGCCGGAAGATGGCCAGCTTCTCATTGCTCTGTGCGTACACGTCCTGGCCATCCAGATAAATCTTCCCGCTGGTTGGCACGTCCACTCCCGCAATGGCGTGGAGCAGCGTAGATTTCCCGGAACCGGAGGTGCCAATGATCGCGGTAAAGTCTCCCTTGTCAATGGTGAGGGAAACGTGGTCCAGTGCCAGAACTTGATTATCCCCTTTGCCATAGGCCTTGCAAAGGTTTTCGACGTTTAGAAATTCCATAGTGAGCCTCCTTTTTTAGTCAACTCACAGGATAGCAGACCAACATGACAATCCGGTGACTTTCCGGTGAGAGATTCGTCACTTTGGAAAGCGGAGCACAAACAATGCGCCGCCTTGTGGATGGTTCCTTGCCGCAAGCGTCCCGCCCTGCCGGGTGATGATGGTCCGGCTGAGAGCCAGTCCGATGCCGTAGCCTGTCGCGCCGGATGCCTTCCCCCGGTAGAAACGCTCAAAAATATGGGGCAACTCCTCCCGGTCGAAGCCGGGGCCGCTGTCATGGATCGTCAGTTCTGTGAACAGCGGATTATCC
>CATNDT010000294.1 GCA_950097035.1 uncultured Oscillibacter sp. | reverse complement strand
TCTATTTTACCACTTTCTGCATCTTTTTTCTAGATTGTTTTTCAGAAGTAATATCCGCGTCGTACACTTGCCGGGAATCCACATCGCAGTATTCGTCTATCACCAGCAGCGCTTGTTCCAACAGCGGGAGTTTTCCATGCCGGCGCTCATGTTGGTCCAGCAGGCGGGAGATGGTGTCGGTCAACCACAGGGGCGGGGCGAACCGGCAGTGGGGCAGCAGGGTGTTCAACTGGATATGGAGCCAGCCGAACTCGTTCACTTCCGTTTTCCCGGCAACGTCCAGCGGGGACAGTGCCGGCTTTTGGCCGACAGCGGGGGCCGGCGGCAGGCAGCGCTCGCACAGCGCGCGCAGCTGTACTGTGCCCTGTTCCATACGGGCGGCGGTCTGTTCCAGCGCCTCCGCCATGTTTTGGGGACGGGAAGCTCCAATCAGCGCGGCCGCCTGGCCGCTGGCTTGATAGGCCCCGTAGGTCAGGGCCTGGATCTGCTTGATTGTTTCTTTTGGACTTTGCATTATTTTCGCTCCTTCGCTTGTGTTTTTCGGGAAAATCGTTTACAATAGAGTCAACGATACAGTACAGAATGGAGGGGGCCAAAATGTCGGAACATATCTACACCAGAGACGAGATCATCAGCGCGATCCTCCCCCTTTTGAAAAAATATCAAGCGGAGAGCGCAATACTGTTTGGTTCCTATGCCCGGCAGGAGGCCAACGCCCAATCTGATATTGATTTAGTTGTGATTGGCGGCCCTCGGTTTGATCCTACAGATGTTTTCTGCATAGCGGATGATCTGCACCGCCTGACAGGGAAGCAGGTGGATGTATACGAACGACGGGAGATCAATGCCGGAACGGAGTTTTACAACACCGTATTTTCAGAGGGGGTGCAGATCGCGTGAAGTACAGCGATGCACAGCGCCCCCAATGCTCATATGGCCTATAAACGGCTGGCAACGAGAGGAGTGATTTTATGCCGTTACCGAAAGAAAAATTCTATACTCTGGCCGATGCGCTGACGTGGGATGAGCAGGATCGGATCGAATTGATCCAGGGGTCTCCGGTCATGATGGCCCCTCCCTCCAGAGTGCACCAGAAAATTGTTTCCGAGCTCAACCGTCAGATTGGAAATTATCTTCAAGGGAAAAAATGCGAGGTTTATCCGGCGCCTTTTGCCGTCCGGCTGTTCGAGGAAAAGGACGACCGCCCGGAGAATGTGGATACGCTGGTGGAACCGGATATTTCGGTTATCTGCGATCCCTCCAAGCTGGACGACATTGGCTGCAAGGGCGCTCCCGATTTTATCATAGAGATCCTTTCCCCCTCTACGAACCGGCACGATAAGCTGACGAAGTTCAACCTTTACCAGCGGGCCGGGGTGCGGGAATACTGGATCGTGGACCCGGTGAGCAAATCGGTGCAGGTTTTTGTGTTGGAGGATGGCCGCTACTCGGCAAAAGACTTTGGCTCGGCGGAGGAAAAGGTGCGGGTAAACGTATTGGAGGATTGCGAGATCGACCTGTCACAGGTGTTCTCCTGAATCGTCAGAGGGCGGGGATGCTCCCCGCCCTCTTCTTTTACCCATCCTGTTTCAATCTTGCCCGCAGATCGGTGGGAGAAGTGGTAATGGCCTCGTACTCCCTGGGGGAGGCATGGATCGCAATGGGCACATGGTTGTGCCCGATGCACAGCAGCCCCTCGCCCCGGCGGAATCGGGTAATCATCCGGGTCTCCTCCTCTGTAAGATTCAGCTTTTCCTGGACCAGCCGGGCCTCCTGCTCCTCCATCTGCATGATGAACTTGACCCGGCAGCTGTCCAGAATGCCCTTGCCGTACTTGCCGCCGTCCAGCGCCATCATATCGGCCATGCCCTGTGAGGTCACGCCGGCAATGCCGCCCTGAGAGCGAATCAGCTTTACCATCTGCATGGTGTAGTCGGCCGCCAGGGGATTGGAGTTTGCCCCCAGCAGCTTCCACAGCTCATCGGAGAGCAGCGCCGTACCCACATCGCCG
>CATNDT010000293.1 GCA_950097035.1 uncultured Oscillibacter sp. | reverse complement strand
GCCGATACTGGCCATATGTACCCGGATCTGGTGGGTTCTTCCGGTCTCCAGCACACATTGGAGCAATGTATACTGGCGGTACCGGGCAAGTACTTCGGGAGGCGCTTTGTACAGGTTTAAGTTCGCTACCATAGGCAGGTCCAAGCGCTGCCGGATGCCGTAGAGTCCCGCCTGTATCATCAGTGCCAAAGCCAGATAAGGATTGGCCTCAGGGTCCGGGGAGCGCAGTTCGGCACGCCGGTATTCCCCGGAACCGGAGGGGATGCGCACCAGTTGAGAGCGGTTTTCGCTGGACCAGGAGATATACCTGGGAGCTTTGAACCTGCCAAACCGGGCGTATGAGTTCTCCACTGGATTCAGAAAGGCCGTCATCTCCGGCGCCTTCTCCAGTATTCCGGCAATTATATGACAGAGGTCGCCGCTGTGTTCTGAGCGCACGGATATATTGACATGAAAGCCGTTTCCTGGCCAGTCAGGGAGGGGCCTGGGTGAAAAATCTGCCCAGAGACCGTTACGCCTTGCTACAGTCTTCACCACCGTCCTGAAGGTCATGGCGTTGTCCGCAGCGGTAAGGGGGTCAGAGTAGCGGAAATCTATTTCATTCTGGCCCGGCCCTTCTTTGTGGTAGGAGCTCTCCGGGGCAATGCCCATCTGTTCCAGGGTTAGGCAAATCTCCCGGCGGATATTCTCCCCCCGGTCCTCGGGGGCAATGTCCATATATCCCGCCTGGTCGTAGGGCTCCAAAGTAGGCTGCCCATTCTGGTCCAGGTTGAACAGGTAGAACTCCTGCTCAGTCCCGAAGAAAAAGCCGCGCCCCAGCTTTTCCGCCGCTTCCACTGCCCTTTGCAGAAGCCGCCGGGTATCGCCGGGGAAGTCTGTTCCGCCGGACAGGCTTATGCTGCTGAACATGCGCACTACTCTGCCGTGCTCTGGCCGCCAGGGCAGCACTGTCAGGGTATCTGGGTCCGGGTGCAGCAGCAGGTCCGAATAGGCCTCGTCCCCAAAGCCCGCAATGGCGGAGCCGTCAAAGGGAATACCCTGGGCAAAGGCCCTGGGCAGCTCCCCCGGCAGGATGGAGATATTCTTCTGCCGGCCAAATACGTCACAGAAGGCCAGCCGGATAAACTTAATATCCTCTTCCTTTACATACTGCAGGACCTCGTTTTGCGTATATTTCATGGTCGCCGCTCCTTTCAGTTCATCACATACATCTGCCGGTAAGGATTCCCGTTGTCCGGGGTCACAGAGGTAAATGGGCTGTTCAGCACCTCGGAAAGATCATACCCAAAGGCGACGCAAAAGGCCTCCAGCTGACTGCGCACATCCTCCATCTCCTGCCGGTCCGCCAACTGCGCGGTCACCTGAGCAGGGAAAGAGATATCCTCCCAGCAGCCCCGCAGCAACAATTTTCCTCCGTGCATTCCGGTGCAGGGGAAGTTACCCACCGGCCTGCCGCCGTTCAGCGCCAGCACAATAATAATCCCCCCGGCCTGGTATTCTCCCAGAAAGCTCCCGGCTCTGCCGCCTATTATCATCACTGGGACCTTGTCCTTATAAGCCTTCATATGGATTCCGGCCCGGTACCCAGCGTCTCCCTTCACCAATATGCGCCCGCCCCGCATGGCATACCCCGCGGCATCCCCAATGCTGCCGTGCACGATTATCTCACCGGCGTTCATGGTATCGCCCGCCGCGTCTTGGGTGTTACCATAGACGGTGATGTTTCCGCCGTTGAGATAAGCCCCCAGAGCGTTCCCGGGCACGCCTTCTATTGTCAGTTCTCCGGCGTCCATGCCGGCGCCAAGAAACCTTTCCCCGCAGCAGCCGGTGAGCCTGCAGGCGGCGGTTTTCCGCAGGCGCTCGTTTATCTCACGGTAACCAAGGCCCTGTATGTTTATCGTCTCCATGCTATTCCCCCGCGTGTTTTATACCTAAGATGCCCAGTTCCTTTTGGGTGAGTCCTATGCCCCGAAGCATAAGCCGGTTGCCTCTAAGGGCTTCGATAGAGTTTA
>CATNDT010000292.1 GCA_950097035.1 uncultured Oscillibacter sp. | reverse complement strand
ATTTCCCTGCTGGAGCTGATAGGCCTGCGCCGCAACGCCAAAGGATGCAGTTACCAGAGCGTTTGCGACTGCGGCGGGCGTTGCGGTGAAATTGGTCATCGCATAAATCGCCGCACCTCTAACACCACCTTGACCTGCTCCCTTTGCGGTGTCGATCCCAACTTCCTGCCAGTCCTCTGCCGTGAACTCCGCAATACGTTTTCCTTGCTTCAGCTTTTTTGCAACACCCAGACAGAAGGCCATACCGCCCTCCGCTGCCGCGCCGACCGCCGCTGCCTGCGCTCCCTGTTTCAGCGTGGGCTTGCTGGCCTTATATGCCTCATCCCGGCGACACTGGTCCTCATCGCGGATGTTTTTCTCCTCGTTTTTTGCGATCTCGTCAATTTTTCCCTTTTGGGCTGCGGCGTAGTCCAGCACGGCAGGTTCCAGATCATCCGGCGTAATCCCACTTTCGGAAAAAAATTCCTGTACCCACTTCCATAGCCGGTAAGTACTGGCGGATTCTTTTGCCGCTTCCTCTTGGGACATTGCCAGAAGCCGCTTGAGTTCCTGATAGAAATCCTTCGGAAGCTGATACTTTCCTCCGTTTTTGAGGAAGTTCGGATATTTTTCGAGGTGTTCTTTAACCGCCTCAAGGCCAAAGTGGCCCCCTGCCCGCACAAATTTCTGCTGAATTTCCACACCGTTCCGAAGAAGGTCCGCAGGACCGTTATCGTTGATCCACTTACAGGCTGCATCCAGACCCTTGACCAGATTCCGAGCGTTTTCAATTCCAGCTTCGGCCGCTTCCGCAAGAAAGCCGTGCACTCCCTTTCCGCCGCCCCGGTTGCTGGCAATCAGGGCAGCGATGTCTGTTTTCATCTTCTGAAGCTCCGCCAGTGCCTGCTCCAGATTGATATCCTGTGCGGCCAGCTTTGCCAGTAGCTCATTCAGCCGCAACTGGTTCAGGTAATCGACCCATGCGGCAAACCCCTGTTCCTGTGTGCTTTTTACGATTTGCGCAACGTCCATAGCGGACCCTCCTTAAATCGTTTTGTTCAGCAGTTCCGCCAGCGTCAAAGTATTGTTTACCATGGTTCCAAGCCGGTACTGCTCGTCCTCGGAAAGTTCCAGGTAGTTTGCCCCCTTTAGCGGTCTATTGGCTTGAGTCATGTCTCGCAGGGCATCCATCAACATCACGGTTTCATCCGTGAAATGCTGAATCTTAGCGCTGGTCTCACTCAGTTCCGCACCAGCCATTGTAATCTTTTTCGCCTCAGCAATCGCCTCATCCGCAATCTGTTTGTTTTTATGCCCAAGCATAGCTACAGAAGCCACAGTCGTTGCTCCGGTAATTCCCCAACCGATAGGACCAGCCAAGGCCAGCAGTGCCTTCCCGCCTGCAATTCCCAGACCGCCTTTCGCTATAGCTCCGCCGCCCAGCCAAGCCAGAGCCGCTTTTGTGGCGGCAGCCCCTGTCAGAGAAGATATCGCAGTTCCGGTAGAGGCAGTTCCAAAGGTTGTTGCAACCCACATGGCCGCCGTTGGTGCCATGCTGGCGACCGCAGCCCCTCCGGCAACTCCGGCGGCAACAGCGGCTCCGGATTTGACTGCGGCCTCTATCGCTTCTGCGGCATAGGCTTCGGTCTCCCGGAACTTCTCCCGCGCCGCCTGGATATCAGAAATCTTTTTCTCAAATTCTTTGGGCCGGTTGGCAATACTGTTCACCAAGAACTCAATTTCATGAATCAAGGAAACACTGTCCTGCCGCCGCTCATAAAGCTGGATGCCCAGCTTTTCCATCTTTTGATATTGCGTGTTGTACTTGTTTACCGCCCGTTCATGAATGGCGAGTGCTTCTTTCTTCGGTTTTGCATAGAGCATAAAATAACCCCCTAATCTATTTTCTCAATATAATTTCCCTGACTCATCAGCCACATCTCAATCCCCTTTCCAAACACCTCCGCACGAATAATCCAACCATCCCCATCAGCCTCGATTACCTCCGCCGTGGGCAAGCGGTCTAGCACCGCCTCGATTGACGGGCCCGTATA
>CATNDT010000291.1 GCA_950097035.1 uncultured Oscillibacter sp. | reverse complement strand
GAGACCCGCCTGAAATCCGGAGACGTGCTGAACGGCTCCACCGGAACGGGCGTGCTGCTGCTGGCGGGGGATATGCAGGTCTCCTACGCCTACGGTGCGGTGGTGGACGTTACCACCGGCACGGAGCTGCCCAGCGGCGCTGCGCTGCAGGTGAACCACCGCTATATGGTGGCGGAGGACACCGCCGCACAGTTTACCGTTACCTCCAAGACGGCTGTGGCGGACTATCAGGGCAGCTATGCCTTCGCCCTTTCGGCGGCCACGGACTACAATGCCATGGCTGCCGCCCTGAAACAGATGCACCTGTTCCGGGGCAGCTTTACTGGTTATGGTCAGGGCTTTGACCTGGAGGCGGCCCCCACCCGGCTGCAGGCATTAATCATGTTTATCCGCGTGCTGGGAGAGGAGCAGCAGGCCCTGGCCTGGACGGGGACCACTCCATTTACGGATGTGGCCGCCGGTTCCCAGGCGGAGAAATACGTGGGCTATGCCTATGAAAAGGGCTATACCAACGGATACAGCGTCAATACCTTCCGGCCTGCCGGGGCGGTGAACGCCGGGCAGTATACGGAGTTTGTGCTGCGGGCCATGGGGTACAGCTCCGCCGCCAACACGGATCTTTCAGATGTGCTGGGCCGGGCGCAGGCCGCGGGGGTACTTACCGCCGGGGAGTGCGCCATGCTCCAGACAGACCGCTTTCTGCGTGCGGAGCTGGTGTACATCTCCTACTACGCGCTGGACGCCCGGCTGCCGTCTGGCAGTGAGACGCTGGGGGAGCGGCTGATGGCGGCGGGAGTGTTTACCGCGGCGGAACGGGACATGGCCCGTGGCCTTGTGACCTCCTGGCGGCTGTAAGAGGGCCTGAATTTTTCGCACCCCTTTCGCAGGACCGCATACTATGGGTTGAGACCGGTTCGGCCGGCCAACAATTCATAGGAGGTTCCTACTATGTGCAATAACGGTTTTGGCGGCGGCAACTGCTGCTGGATCATCATCCTGCTGATCATCATTTGGTGCTGCTGCGGCAACAACAGCGGCTGTGGCTGCGACAATAACTGCTGCTGCTGCAACAATGGCTGTGGCTGCGGCTGCAACTGTGGCTGCAACAACAACAATAACGGCTGCTGCTAAGGCGTAAGGTACAGAGCGGAGCCCCGGACCCGACAGGGTCCGGGGCTTTTCCCGTCTTGGCAAATGGAGGCAGGTGTGATATACTGTGAAATACAAGATCCGGCGCAGTGCGCCGCACAAGGAGAACCCTATGGAAAACTATTTTGAACCCGCCCTTACCGCAGCCCAGCTCCAGGCCATCAGCTCTGTGGGCCTGGCACACATGGGGGACGCGGTATATGAGGTGCTGACCCGTGCCTGGCTGTGCGCCCACGGCAAGGCCACCGGCAAAGGGCTGCACCGCGCTGCCGTGGCGCTGGTGTGCGCGGAGACCCAGGCGGAGCGGGCGGAGCGGATATTGCCGCTGCTGACTAAGGAGGAATCGGCGGTGTTTCGCCGGGGGCGCAACGCCCACGTCCACACGGCGCCCGGGCATGCCACCCGTGCCCAGTATGCCGCCGCCACGGCTTTGGAGGCCCTGTTTGGCTGGCTGTATCTGGCCGGGCGGCGGGAGCGGGTTAATGAGCTGTTTTGCGAAATGATGAAGGGGGCGGAGGAATGCCGTTAGACGCAATTTGCCTGCAGGCGGTGGTGGAGGAGCTGCGCCCCCAGATAGTGGGGCTGCGGGTGGACAAGGTGCAGCAGCCCGCCAGAGATCAGGTGGTGTTGCTTCTGCGGGGCAGGAGGCTGCTGCTGTGCGCCGGAGCCAACGCCCCCCGCATCCAGCTGACGGAGCTGGCCCGGGACAATCCGGCGGAGCCGCCCATGTTCTGCATGCTTTTGCGCAAGCATCTTACAGGGGCAAAGATCGCTGCCGTCACCCAGCCGCCTCTGGAGCGGCAGGTGGCGCTGGAGATGGATGTGACCGACGACTTTGGCCGCCCCGGCAGACGGACGCTGGTGCTGGAGGCCATGGGCCGCCGGTCCAACCTGATTCTGCT
>CATNDT010000290.1 GCA_950097035.1 uncultured Oscillibacter sp. | reverse complement strand
ACGGCGCGGGCAAGACCACCCTCATGCGGATGATTGCCGGGATCATGCAGCCCACCTCTGGGCAGGTGGTGTATGACGGTGTTCCCATCCAAACGCTGGGGGAGCGGTATCGGGATATTTTCGGGTTTCTGCCCCAGGACTTCGGCTTTCACCCGGAGTTCACTGTCAAGGATTATCTGGCCTATGTGGCGGCTCTAAAGGGGCTCCCGGATCGGCAGAGCCGACGGAAAATCCATGAATTGTTGGAGCGGGTTTCCCTGATGGATGTCTACAACAAGAAGATTTCCAAGCTCTCCGGCGGTATGAGGCGTCGGGTGGGGATTGCCCAGGCCCTGCTGAACGACCCGGAGGTGCTGATTCTGGACGAGCCCACCGGGGGACTGGACCCCGGCGAACGGGTGCGCTTCCGCAATCTGCTGTCGGAGTTCGCCCATGATCGGATCGTGCTGATCTCCACCCACATTGTCCCCGACGTGGAGTACATCGCCACCTGCCACGCCATCATCAAGGGCGGCAAGCTGCTGGCGACAGGGACGACGGAGGAACTTGTCAAGCTGGTGGAGGGCAAGGTGTGGAGCTGCACTATTCCGGCGGAGGCTGTACCGGAGTATGAGAGCAAGCTGCAAATCACCAATCTGCGAAACGAGAACGATGGCAGCGTCTCTATCCGCTATCTGTCGGACCGGCCCTGCAACGCCGTTTCCAGTGCCGTGACACCCCGCCTGGAGGATCTGTATTTGTGGATATTCCCGGAAAGCAGCGGAGAAAGTGACAGGAGGTATCAGTAAATGCGAATCTTTCGGCTGGAACTGAAACGGATCTTGAAGTCAAGGCTCACTTGGAGTTTGCTGGCGCTGGCATTGATCCTCTCCGCCCTGCTGGCCGATTTGCCGACTACCTACTGCTACAGCAACTATACGGACGAGGCCGGGAACGAGGTTAACTTAACCGGACTGGCCTCCATCGCCTATGAAAAAGAGCGGCAGGCAGACGCCAGCGGCATTGTCACCCCGGAACGGGTGCGGGAGGCCGTAGAGATCTATCAAGCCTGCCTTACGTCCTACGGCGTCACGGAGTCTTACGATCTGCCGGAAGGCGTCTATGAGAAAGAAATCCTCCCCATCGCCCCGCTGCTCCACGGCGTGAAGGAGGCGTTTGCCGACCCGGACACCGGCATGGCCCCCACCATCATGCAGATCGACCCGGCCCAGATCGACGACTACTATTCCGTCTGCGAAGCACGGATCGCCTCCCTGATGGCCATGGAGCAGCCGGACAGCCCCGCTGTCCAGCACAAGGCCGTGGAGATGTACAGACAAGTGGAAAAGCCCTTTGAGGTCTATCCCGGCATGAGTTCCACCATCCTGGACTACCAGAATATCATAGGCTTCCTGGTGCTGCTGTTCTGCGTGGTAATTGCCGCCCCGGTGTTTTCCGCCGATTATCAGTCAGGTGCGGACGATATTCTGCGCTGTACCCGGCATGGCCGAGCCAAGCTGGGCGTTTCCAAGGTGTTGATCGCCCTGTTTGTCAGCGGGGCCGCCTTTGTAGTCTGTGCCATTGTGCATATTCTGGTGGTCAACAGCCTGTTCGGCTGGGAGTGTACCAAAACATCCATCCAGATGCTCTACTCTATCGTGACCCTCACCGATATGAATATCGGAGAGCTCCAGCGCCTGTTTGCCGTGGCCGGTCTGCTCTCGGTGCTGGCTTCTGTCAGCTTCACCCTGTTTCTCTCCTCCAGAAGCAAAACCACTGTGGCGTCCCTGGCCTCCGGGCTGGTGTTCTGCATCGCGCCGGTGGTACTCTCTATGACGGTGCCGGGGGCGCTGTCCACCTGGTTGTGCAGCATCCTCCCCGCCAGCGGCACCAGTATCCAGGCCAGTATCCTTTACGCCATCACTGACTTCAAGTTTTTGAGCTTGGGCGGTCTGTCGCTCTGGACGCCCTACGCCATGATTGGGGCCTGTATCATTGAGATACCGCTGTTTGCGTTCCTGGCGGTGCACTCCTATTGCCGGCATACCGTAAACTGAACTGTTCCCCATTGAATG
>CATNDT010000289.1 GCA_950097035.1 uncultured Oscillibacter sp. | reverse complement strand
CATCCCCTCGGGCCAGGTCAAAGTTACATCGTCAGCCGGGTCCTTGCGGTTGCACCCTCCAAAAGCCGAGAGAATGATCACCACCGCCAGCAAGAGAGTCAGCGCCCTGCGGGCGATATACTGCGGTTTACCCGTCGAGCTCGTCATCGCCGACCACCTCCTCTCCATCCGGACCCACCACGCCGTCCGTCCGGAGCTCGACATCATATGTCGCTGCATTAAGGCACACCTTGATGAATGCCTCCGCCAGCACTTTGTCGAGTCTGCGCTTCACCGTCAGATCGCGGTAGACGGCATTCACGACGGACGCAATTACAAGATGCAGTTCCTCCGCATTCATGTGAATCAAACCAACCTCAACGGACTTTGCCACACCCGTCCGCCGGACAGACAGAACAACATCACGGCCTCCATCACACAGTTCGCCCAGGTCGACACCTTCGTACTCCTGGGAAAACTCCTCGTTCAGTGCATTGTAAAAGCCCGCCGGAAGAGAGTTTTTGCTCATCCTCTCCGGATGAAACTCAAACTCCTTTTTGTACGCATCCTGATAGTCACGATACGCACTCACGATTTCTCTGCCCAGTTTCACCACACTGCTTCTCGCCTCAGCGAGCGACTTTCCCATACCACGCATCTCCTCTCCCGTGCTACAGCAGTCTTTCAGCCTGCTGCATTGCCAGCCGATCACATCTCTCATTGTACCGATGTCCGTTGTGCCCCCGCACCCACTCATAAAACAGCTGACGCTGTTCCGTCAACTCCAGAAGCGTCTTCCAGAGGTCGGGGTTCAGTGCTTTCTTGCCATCACTCTTGTACCACCCGTTCCTCCGCCAGCTTTTAGCCCAGCCTTTCTGAAGCCCATTGATGACATACTGGGAGTCACTCACCAGCTTGACCTTAGCCCCTCTGGGGACCTTAGACAGGCCCTTGATAGCGGCGATCAGCTCCATGCGGTTGTTGGTAGTCCCCTTGGCACCCCCAGAAAGCTCAACCTCGCCGCCGCCTGGCACGGCCACCACGGCAGCCCATCCGCCGGGAGCGGTCTTGCTCCCGTTCCCAATGCAGGACCCGTCGGTGTACACCATGTAAAGCCCTGGTCTCGGGATGTCCGGCAGCTCCTCGCCGGGATCGTCGGCAAAATCACCGTACTGTGGGGCTTCCTTTTCCGGGGCATCAAAATCCCAGGCTCGGTCTGCCCCCAGCACCCCACCATTTGCCTTCTGCAACGATGAGATGACCTGCTGCTGGCAACGAATCGTGTTCTTCTGGGCCTCAACCACTCTCAGCAGGGGACGAAGAGCCAGGATTTCCTCCTCCAGTTTCCGATTGGCTGCCTCCAACTCGGCATTTTTAGCAAGAAGCTGGGCCTTGCTAGCGGATTTAGGTGCCACGATTTTCCTCCTATTCCTCCAAAGTTGTTATAGTTACCTCTGTCCGGGGGTGCTCCGGGTCGTAGCGAACCCGGCTCCCGTCTGTCCCCGCCACGATGCAGGGATGAAGACTGCTGTCGTCCTTTAGCACCCCGGCAGCGACAAGGATGTCGTGGAGGGCGCTGTGTAGATTGGTGACATCAACCTTTGCGTTCCTGTCCATGTAGAACAGCGCTTTGACATTTACCGGCGTCTGAATGTTCTTCCGCGCCTTCGCCGGGATGAACCACAGGCAATCTTTTTCATATTGAACATAGGAGTCAGACTGCCCGACATAGTGAGCCCCGGTGCGCCAGTTCTTCTTGATCACCTGGTGGTTCTTCTTCGTCCTCGGGGGAAGGGGAATGGTAAACTGGATGTCAACCGGCAAGCCGTCGGTCCCCGCGCTCGAACCGCTTCCGGAACCTGGGCACTTTGCTCGTGTAATACCGCCTCACCTCCTCCAGTGAAATAACGATACCCTCCCGCTGGGCCCGCCCGTAGGCGGCTCGGATGATCTCCTCGTACCGCCGCCTGGAGGGAGGACACCCCTCGGAATCTCCCGCTTGGCAGTAAGCATCAAACAGCCACCCCTGCATCCTAAGACGCTGATCTTTTCTCAGGTCCCCAAATTTCTTCCCCAATACCTTCCAC
>CATNDT010000288.1 GCA_950097035.1 uncultured Oscillibacter sp. | reverse complement strand
AGCACCTCGCCCACCATCTCCGGGTCCAGGGCGGAGGTGGGCTCGTCAAACAGCATGACCTTGGGCTTCATGGCCAGGGCGCGGACGATGGCGATGCGCTGCTTCTGCCCGCCGGAGAGCTGGTTGGGATAGGCGCCGGCCTTGTCGGCCAGATCCACCCGTTTCAGCAGCGCGGCGGCGGTCTCCTCCGCCTCCTCCTGCTTCATCAGGCCCGTGCGCACTGGGGCCAGGGTGATATTCCTCTGAATGGTCATATTGGGAAACAGGTTGAAGTGCTGGAACACCATGCCCATCTGCTGGCGCACGGCGTCGATCTTCACCCTGGGGTCGGTGATGACCGTATTTTCAAAGGTAATGGTCCCCCCGGTGGGCGTCTCCAGCAGGTTGAGGCACCGCAGAAACGTGGACTTGCCGGAGCCTGAGGGGCCGATGACCACCACCTTCTCCCCCGGGCTGATGTGGGTGGAGATGCCGTCCAGCACAAGGTGGTCTCCAAAAGACTTGGAGAGATCCTTAACGTCGATCACTTTGCCGCAGCCTCCTTTCCAGCTTCCCCTGGAGCCAGGTGAAGACGATGACCACAGCCAGATACATGGCGGCAATGCCCAAAAGCGGCGGCATGTAATCGAAGGTCCTGCCGCCAATGGTGCTGGCATAGTACAGCATCTCCGCGCCGCCGATGGCCTGCGCCAGGGAGGTGTCCTTAAACAGGGTGATAAACTCGTTGCCCAGGGAGGGCAGGATGTTCTTAAACGCCTGTGGGATGACGATAAAGCGCATGGTGTCAAAATACCCCAGCCCCAGAGAGCGCCCCGCCTCGGACTGGCCCACATCCACACTCATCAATCCGCCCCGGATAATCTCCGCCACGTAGGCCCCGGAGTTTACGCCCAGGCCGATGAAGGCAACCAGAATTTTGTTGCGCTGGGTGGGAAAGATGACAAAGGTCCAGATGAACAGCTGCACCAGCATGGGCGTGCCCCGGATGACGGTGGTGTAAATCTGGCAGAGCGCGTTTAAAATGCCCAGCACAGGGTTTTTGCGGCCCACGCGCTGCTGGTCGTGGGCGGAGCGGATAACGGCCACCACCAGCCCCAGCAGCACGCCGAAAATCAGGGCGATGACAGTCAGCTCCAGGGTCGTTCCCAGCCCCTGGAGGTAGAGCTTCCAGCGGCCGCCCTCAATGAACGCCCTCTGCAGGCGGGGACCGATGCGTTCCATCCAGCCGATCAGTGATTGGATCATAGGGGCCTCCTCTCTCTTTCTCCACGGTGAAAAAGGGCGGCCCTCCGGCCGCCCTTTTTCCTCCTTTTATTCGGCGGTGATATAGCGATCCACAATATTCTGGAAGGTGCCGTCGGCCTTCAGTTCGGCCATGGCGGCGTTAACGGCCTCCAGCAGGGCGGTGTTGCCCTTGGCAAAGCCGATGGCGTAGTCCTCCACGGCAAACTCGGTGTCCAGAATCTTCAGCCCCTCGTTGGCGGCCACAAAGCTCTTGGCGGGCTCGTTGTCAATAACCACCGCGTCCACCTGGCCGTTGACCAGGGCCATCACGGCCAGGGCGCCGCTGTCGAAGGCGGTGACGTGGTCCTCGCCGTAGCCGCCGTTTTCCGGGGTGTCGGAGCAGTAGATGTAGCCGGTGGTGGCCTTCTGGGTGCCGATCATCTGGGCATTTTCCAAATCATCCACAGACTGGATGGCCGAGCCCTCCTTCACGATGATCACCTGCACGCCGGTGGCGTAGCTGTCGGAAAAGTCCATAACCTCCTGCCGCTCGGGATTCACAGTGATGCCCGCCATGGCGATGTCGCTCTGGCCGGTCTGCACGGCGGTGAGGGCGGCGTCGAAGCTCATGTCGTCCACCACCAGCTCCAGGCCCAGCTTTTCGGCGATGGCGGCGGCCACCTCCACGTCGATGCCCTCGAAGCCGCCGTCGTCGGTGGTCATCTCATAGGGCGGAAACTCGGCGTTGGTGGACATGTGCAGCTTGCCGGACTCCACGGTGGTGAAGGCAGGGGCGTCTGTATCGGCGGGGGTGTTGTTGTCCGCCGGGGTGTTCGCGGGGGTGT
>CATNDT010000287.1 GCA_950097035.1 uncultured Oscillibacter sp. | reverse complement strand
CCTTTTATCTGAACCGCTACTCGGATTACCTTGACGGCCAGCATGAGCGGAACGCAAAGCGCCGCCACTCTGAGCGTGACCGGAGTGTGGACGATCTACTGGCCGACAAACGCTTCTGCCCGGAAGAAACCATTTATCAGATCGGCACGATGGAGGACTCTGTTTCCCCGGAGGTACTTCTGGAAATTGTCGGGGAATTTATGATGGAGTTGGAGCGCCGCTTCGGGGAACACGTCCATGTCATTGACTGGGCGCTCCACCTGGACGAGGCCACGCCCCATATCCATGAGCGGCACGTGTTCGACTATGTGAACCGATACGGCGAGGTGGAGCCGAAACAGGAAAAGGCACTGGAGGCCCTTGGATTTGAACTGCCTGACCCTGAGAAAAAGCCGGGGCGCACCAATAACCGGAAGATGGTTTTCGATGCGGTCTGCCGGGTCATTCTGTTCGACATCTGTAAGCGGCATGGTCTGGCGGTAGAGGAAGAACCTGACCCCGGCAACCGTGGGCGCAGCTACCTGATGAAGAACGACTATATCATCCAGAAACAGAAGAAATTGATTATTGAGCAGGAGACGGCGATTGAAGAAAAGGCACAGGCGTTAGAGGCCGTGTCGCTCCGGCTGGAAGATGCCGAGGCCCTAATTGATGAGGTCACAGAAATTGCCTATGACAAGGCGGTGGAGCTTGTGACTGATGCCGTTCGCGCCGAAACACAGTTGCAGGATGAGAAAATCGTCTCCGATTACAAGGATTGGTGTCTGGCCCCGGAGCGGCGCTACTCCCCGGCAGAGAAAGGGCTGATCGGCAAGGTGCTGGGAAAGGCGCAGGAGCTGATCCACAAAGCCGCTCAAAAGGTGCTTGCCAGAGTGCAGGCGGTTTTGCGAAAGCCAGAGGTCAGAGTTGCCGCCACCAGACAGATCAAGGAGAAGGCAAGGGAGTCCGTCCTTGCAAAGCTGGAACAGGGCAGGGCTGAGATTGCCAGACAGGATGCCGAGCGCAGGGCGGCGCAGTTCCCAACAAGGCACAGCGTGGAGCGATGATCGTCATGATACCGGCAGAGGGAATTTGGGCAGCGGCTACCGAAATTCTCTCTGTCATGTTTTTTGAAACAGGACTGTCATGCCGTTAGCCCGGTTTTTTCAAATTTGCTCATAACCATAGCAGAAGGGCGCGGTGGCCGCCCGATTTTTACAGATTGGAGGTATGCGAGATTGAATGAAAATGAAGAATTGCAGTCCGGGTTCCCCGACTGGCTGACGGAGGACTACAAGCTCATGGAGCCGGAGTTCTGCCGCTCGTTCCTTCGGGAACATCCCATGCGTTGCATTCGTGGGCGGTTCTACACGGTGGACGGGCTGGTGGCAGACGAGAGCAGCTTGAAGAAGAAAATCTACGAGCAAATTAGTCCGTGGCTGGAAACCAAAATCGCCAGAAAGGTAGACGAACTTCTGAACGCCCTGCGGATGGCGGCGTACTCGGAACCGATAGAATTGGAGTGCGACCGTATCCATGTTGCCAACGGTACACTGTTTGTGGATGGCCACTTCTCGCCGGAGAAAGCCTACTGCAACAACCGCCTGACCGTCAGCTACCGCCCCGACGCGCCGCCGCCGGAGAAGTGGCTGCGCTTTCTGGCGGAGCTGCTGTACCCGGAGGACATCCCCACTTTGCAGGAGTACCTGGGCTACTGCCTGCTTCCCACCACCAAGGGCCAGAAGATGCTGATGCTCATCGGCAAGGGCGGCGAGGGCAAGAGCCGGATCGGGCTGGTGATGCGCTCCATCTTCGGGGACAGCATGAACACCACCAGCATCCAGAAGGTGGAGAACAACCGGTTCAGCCGCGCCGACCTGGAAAGCAAGCTGCTGATGGTGGACGATGACATGGACATGAGCGCCCTGCCCAAGACCAACTATATCAAATCCATCGTGACCTCGGAGTGCAAGATGGACATGGAGCGCAAGGGCGTTCAGAGCTACCAGAGCCAGCTTTATGTGCGGTTCCTCTGTTTCGGCAACGGGGCCTTGACCGCCCTCCATGACAGATCTGACGGCTTCTTTCGCCGCCAGATCGTGCTGACCAC
>CATNDT010000286.1 GCA_950097035.1 uncultured Oscillibacter sp. | reverse complement strand
TCATGGCGATTGTGATAACGACCAGGATTGCGTCCGTCAGAGCGATTGCCAGCCAGACGCCCCGGATACCCATACCGCCCACTATCGGCAGCAGTACGCACAGCGGGATGAACAGGATAATCTGCCGGAACAGCACCAGCCAAGTGGCTCTGTTGGCCTTGCCCAGCGACTGGAACAGCGTCACAGCAATTAGAAAGCTGCCTTGCAGAATGTAGGTGCTGAACATGATGCGGAAGTTGGTAGCTCCTGCTTCAGCGATACCCGGAGTTGTCAGGAACATAGACAGAATTTTATCCGGGAACAGTTCAACAGGGATATAGAATACCAGGGACAGCACCGTAGCGGCGATGATGAATACGCCCGTCAGCTTTTTAACCCGGTCATAGTCTTTTGCTCCGTAGTTTGTACCAGCGGCGGGTTGGAATCCCTGGCTGATACCCCACAGCGGCACAAACGAGAAGTTCCAGAACCGCAGCGCCGCTCCCAAAAGAAGCTGGGAGGTTTCGCCGCCATAGACGGATGCCACGCGGTAGATCACCGTCTGCTGAACCAGGGTCAAAACCTGCATGAGCAGAGCGGAAACGCCCACGGCGAGGACTTGCGGCAACAGTGTCCCATCAATACGGATGCGCCCGGTCTTCACATTGGGGCTTTTCCTTTTGAAGTACCACAGTGTCACAGCGGCCTGAATAAACTGAGAGAGAATTGTGGCGTATGCCGCAGCCTCTATGCCCATGCCGTGGGGTCCGAGAATGGTGATAAAAATAGGGTCGAGGATGATGTTGAGAATCGCGCCACTGGCAATAATGGTCATGGCCTTTTTCAACTGTCCCTCTCCACGGATGACCATATTGGCGCTCTGGAAGAAGTTCACGAACAGGGAACCGGCGAATACGATCCGCAGATACTTCTCTGCATAGGTCAGGATGTTGTCGCTGGCCCCGGTCAGGGATAAGAGCTGCCGGGTGAATACCATGCCGATCACCATGTAGACCACGGACATCAGAAGCACCATAGCAACCAAATTGCCCATGATCTTCTTTACGGTGTCTTGGTCTTTCTTCCCGATAGCGCGGGACAGCACCGAAGCGGAACCGACGCCGATCATGGCGGCGGAACCGGCGTTGATAAGGGTGAACGGGTAGGACATGGAGACGGCTCCCATCTGCACATCTCCGACCATCTGGCCGACAAAGATGGAATCCATCATGTTGTAAAGCCCTACGACCACCATGCCCAGGACGGCGGGGATTGCCAGCTCTATCATCAGCGGAAACGGGCTTTTGGTCAGCAGCTTCGTTCTTGTGTCAAGCGGTTGTTGCATGATTGCACCTCCTTAAAGATTAGCCGTATCTAACCGTCTGTAAGTATAGCGAAAACAATGCGCGTTGTCCGCTCCAAAACGGAGGATTTACAATCCAGACAGGAGCAGAAAAAAGGGAGCGGAAAGATGAAGTTCTCTCCGCTCCCTGTGCTATTGAGCCATCTTTTCCAGCAGTTTCAACGCTTCTTCCAGCTTTGGATTTGCGGCGTCGGTTTGCAGGGCCTCCCGGACGCAGCTACGAATATGGGCTTGTAAAATCTGCTGATTGGCGCTTTTGAGCAGAGCCTGGGTCGCCATGATCTGATTGGATATATCCACGCAGTAGCGATCTTCCTCGATCATTTGCAGGATACCGTCCAACTGGCCCCTTGCTATTTTCAGCTTGTGGGCAACATCGCCCCGCTTGGCTTTCAAGCTGTTTCCTGGATGCTGACCAGCGTGTAGCCAGCATCCTCCACCGCCGCCTTCAGCGTATCGTCGGACACGCTGTTGTCCAGACGCACCTTGGCGGTCTTGCTCTCCAGCTCGACAACAGCCTCCTGCACACCAGCCAGTTCGGTCAGGGCCTTTTGGACGTGCTTGACGCAGCTCCCGCAGACCATTCCCTCAATAAACAGTACCTTTTCCATGTTTTGAAACACTCCTTTTTGATAGATATTCTCCATATTCACCCCGGCTTGGCGGCTTTCCGGGAAAGCGTCATGCTTGGCCCGGAACCACCGCAGCCGGAGTGCATTGGACACAACAAATACAGAACTGAAACTCAT
>CATNDT010000285.1 GCA_950097035.1 uncultured Oscillibacter sp. | reverse complement strand
CCGCATTATCCAAACCTCCCTGTGATATAGTCCTCCGTTTTCTGGCACTCCGGCCGAGAGAACAGCTTTTCCGTCTCGCCGTATTCAATCAATTCCCCCAGCAGGAAAAAAGCGGTATAGTCCGAAATGCGGGCGGCCTGCTGCATATTGTGGGTCACGATGATGATGGTATATTGCTCCTTCAGGCCCATGGCCAGCTCCTCGATTTTGGAGGTAGAAATGGGGTCCAGGGCGCTGGTGGGTTCGTCCATCAACAGCACCTTCGGCTCCACAGCCAGGGCGCGGGCGATACAAAGCCGCTGCTGCTGGCCGCCGGACAGACCCAGGGCGTTCTTCTTCAGCCGGTCTTTCACCTCGTCCCAAATGGCCGCGCCCCGGAGGGAGCGCTCCACAATATCGTCCAGTTTGGCCTTATTGCGGACGCCATGGGTCCGGGGGCCGTAGGCGATGTTGTCATAGATACTCATGGGGAAGGGGTTGGGCTTCTGGAACACCATGCCGATCTCGCGGCGCAGCAGGTTCACATCCAGGCCAGAGGCATACACGTCCTGCTCCCCATAGCGCACCTCGCCGGTGATCTTCACGCCGGGGATCAGATCGTTCATCCGGTTCAGCGTTTTCAGAAAGGTGGACTTCCCGCACCCGGAGGGGCCGATAAAGGCGGTAATGTTCTTTTCCGGGATCGCAATATTGATATTGTGCAGCGCCTGGGCTGTCCCATACCACAGGCACAGGTCCTTGGCGGTAATCATACTGCTCATAACGCGCTCCTTTTCTTAAAGTACCGGCCAACCAGGACTGCGGCAAAATTGATGGCCAGAGTCAGCAGCATCAGGATGGCGGCGATGGCGAAGGACGCCTCCTTGGCCCCGGGCCGGGGTTCGTTGGCGTAGAGGTACAGCGCCACGGTGAGGGTGGCTCCCGGACTGCCCAGACCGGAGAAAAAGCCGTTGAGGGCGTGGGCAAAGCCCGCCGTGAACAGCAGCGCCGCCGATTCGCCCATGATCCGGCCCGCCGACAGGATGCAGCCGGTGATGATCCCGTCCACACAGCCGGGAAGCACTACCGTGCGTACCACCCGCCACTTCCCGGCCCCCAGGCCGAAGGCCCCCTCCCGCAAGCTTGTGGGCACCGTTTTCAAACTCTCCTGGGCGGTCCGCATGACGGTGGGCAGATTCATGATCACCAGGGTCAAAGCGCCGGCCAGCAGGCACTTGCCGAAGGTGTTGGCGAACACCAGCATCCCCACCAGCCCGAAGATGATGGACGGGATGGCGGACAGGGTTTCGGCGGCGTACTCAATGACCGCCACCAGCCGTTTGCTGGCGGCGTACTCTGTCAGATAGATGGCCGCGCCTACCCCCAGGGGCAGAACGATCAGCAGCGTGGCCACGATGATATAGACTGTGTTCAAAATATCCGGCAGGATGCCGATGGTATCATTCAAATAGCTGGGTTTGGTAGACACCAGCTCCCAGGTGAGGCTGGGCACGCCCTTGCACAGCACAAAGCCGATGAGGAACAGGGCCAGGCCGCAGGTGAGCGCCGCCGACAGGACCATCAGTCCTTTCATCAGGCCAATATAGAATCGTCTGCCAGAGGAAATGGTCGTGTTCAAGCTTAACCCTCCTTGTCCCGCTTGAGGAAGAAATTCAGCGCCGCATTGATCAGCATGATGAACAGGAACAGCACCAGGGCGATGGAGAACAGCGCCTGCCTTTGCAATCCGCCGGAATAGGCCATCTCGCTGGCTACCGCCGTGGTGAGAAACCGGACGCTCTGGAACAGGGCCGGCATATTGGGCACGTTGCCCGACACCATCATCACCGCCATGGCCTCCCCGATGGCCCGGCCTACCCCCAGCACCACCGCCGCCGCGACGCCGCTTTTGGCCGCCGGTGCGGATACCTTGAAATACGTCTCAATGGGGGTGGCCCCCAAGGCCAGGGAGGCATCCTCGTACTCCTTGGGCACCGCCTCCAGGGCCGTGACGGACACCTTGATGATGGAGGGCAGGATCATGACGGACAGCACGATCATTGCCGCCAGCAGGCTGGCCCCGTCCGGCACATGGAACAGCGCCCGGATACCC
>CATNDT010000284.1 GCA_950097035.1 uncultured Oscillibacter sp. | reverse complement strand
GCTGGACACCGAGGAGGGCGGCTTCAATAAGCTGCCTGAGGATGCTGCCGCTGCGATCCGCAAGGTGGTGGACGAGGCCAACAGCCTGTAAAAGCCCGTCTGATCTCCCAAAAGCAGCAACCGAGCGCGCCGCCCTAAAATGGGCGGCGCGCCTTTTTTATTGATTCATTTCGATACCCGTATATGGCCCGCTGAAAGAAACCAACGCGGGACCCCACTCCGTCTCCTGCACCTCTCCCGCATAGTATGCGCCGTCCACAAGATACAAGTTTTGCCGGTCCCCATAAACCGCCTCGCCGGTGTGAAATATTTTCAGCCGGTCATAGTACCATTGGAGAATTGTCCCCGGCGGCAGCCATGGCTCCGGACACACCGCCTCTGCTAAGACCAGAGGCGACCATTCACCCGCCAGCTCCCGCCAAGCAAGCCTAAAACCGGAAATTTCAGAGCCGCCATAATCCTCCCCAAGGGAGGCGGCGAAAAAGCTTCTTTGGGCAAAGCCGTCTGGCAGCAGGGAAAAATACACACCGGAGGCGTTGGCGGTACAGTAGCAGAAATCCAGCCGCAAGCCTGTTAGATTATACAGCTCCTGAAGTGCCAGATACGCCTGCTGACGGTGGGCAATCCGAACGCGGCCGCTGTACAGAACATCGTCCGGATCCCGACTATCGGAGAGACCTTCTATATCTGCGGTGATAAATTCAAGTCTCGTCCCAGCCGCGTCCGGATAGTCCAACACCGTAAAATCCGTCATGGGCAGGCGAACCATTCCTCCATCCCGCAGGGCATAGCGGACCAATACTGCGTCATGGGAATCCGTCACCACAAAGCCGCCCATGTCCGGCATGAAACAAGACCCAGATTGGCAAAGCCTTCCTCATAGGGGGCCAGAGTATAAACAAAGGCCCCTTTCTGTCCTTCTGCGATATCTATGATTTCGCAGAAAAAGGATGTTCATCTAAAATGGAGACAATTTCCTGCTGCCCATCCTCGTCAATGTCCGCCTCCAGCGCATTGTTGCCAATGGTCAACAGGCAGGGCAAGCCGTCGGACCGTTGGGCGATATAGTAGTCCAGCGCACCGGCAGAGGCCCCCACCACTATGGAGAGCTTCCAGCCGTCATATCCCAAAACTCCGGAAAATTCCGTCGCGGAAAATCCTCCATCGTTTACGTAGAAATTCTCATCCGCCAGACGTATCAGAATCTGCCAATTTGGATTTTCTCCACTGTTCGAAAGTGCATACAGCAAAACACGTCGTAAAAGGTGATGCCGTTGCCGTATCTGGGATTTGCCCGTACCACACAAAGATGAAGCAGACCGCTGTTTTTTCCATCCAACTGGCCCTCCCACAGCATTTGCTCTTGCAGCTGCTGTGGCTCGTTTAAAAAAGGGACCTGGGAGGCGTCATATTTCTCCAGCGGCATGTCGCCAAAGTCCGCATCCCAATGTCCTGACAGAGGCAGCAGGTCCGAAAACACCTTAGCCAAGGATCTGGCGTCCATCAGCTCTGACGTGCTTTCTGCCGGCACAGAGTTTCCCGGGAAACTCTCCCGCACAAGCAGAACTGCCAGTGCACTTCCCAAAACCAGGCAAAGCACTGTCAGGCAGACCGTGGCAATCTTCCAGGGACGAGCGGCATTCCGGGGATGCTCCGGGCTGCTGCTCTTTGCATCAATCTCCGCCCAGGTCTCCGGCGGGATATTAAGGATCTCCGACAGACGCCCCAATTTTCCCCGGGCGGGGCGGGACAGATCCGCCTCCCACTTGCTCACTGCCTGGCGGCTGACGTCCAACTGCTCCGCCAGCTGCTCCTGGGTTAGGCGGAGAGCCTCCCTGGCTTGCTTGATGGTTTCTCCATAAGTCATTTTGTATCCTCCATGATTTCATTTTTTGTTAGGATACCCTTATCAACAGGCTGAAATCAACCAACCGGACGCAACTTTTAGCGGTTGCGTCCGGTTGGTTTCCAGTTTTCAAGTATACTTTCAGTCAGTACGGCTCCTTTTCCGCTGCAGCATTAACTTTTAAATTAAAATTATTGGTGAATTTAGATTATCTCTTTAGAAGTTCTTATATGTCGGTATAGCCCGTATT
>CATNDT010000283.1 GCA_950097035.1 uncultured Oscillibacter sp. | reverse complement strand
TTGAAGCGGCCTACAATAGGGAATCATAAACCCTGAAAATCGTCCAGACCGGCGAATCATTTTCATGTTTTGAAAGGAGCGGTTTTTATGTCCATTCTTGTCACCGGCGGTGCCGGGTATATCGGCAGCCACACCTGTGTGGAGCTGATCCAGGCGGGCTATGAGGTCATTGTGGCGGACAATCTCTACAACTCCAGCGAGGAGGCGATTCGCCGGGTGGAGAAGATCGTGGGGAAGGAGATACCGTTTGTCAGGGTGGAGCTGTGCGATATGGACCAGGTGGAGGCCCTGTTTGCCCGGTATCCCGGCATTGACTCCGTGATGCATTTTGCCGGGCTGAAGGCCGTGGGCGAGAGCGTGTCCAAGCCCCTGGAGTACTACTCCAACAATCTTATCAGCACGCTGTACCTGCTGCAGGCCATGCGCCGTCACGGGGTGAAGAACTTTGTGTTCTCCTCCTCCGCCACGGTGTATGGCGACCCGGCCACCGTGCCCATCCGGGAGGATTTCCCCACCGGCGGCACAACCAATCCCTACGGCACCACCAAGCTCTTCCAGGAGCAGATTCTCTCAGACTACTGCGCCGCCGACCCCACGCTCAACGTGGCGCTGCTGCGGTATTTCAATCCCATCGGCGCCCATGAGAGCGGCCTGATTGGCGAGGACCCCAACGGCATTCCCAACAACCTTGTGCCCTATATCGCCAAGGTGGCGGTGGGCCAGCTGGAAAAGGTCCATGTCTACGGCGACGACTACCCCACGCCGGACGGCACCGGCGTGCGGGACTATATCCACGTGGTGGATCTGGCCCGGGGCCATGTGGCGGCGCTGAAAAAGCTGGAGAAGAACTGCGGCCTCTTTATCTGCAATCTCGGTACCGGCAGGGGCTACAGCGTGCTGGATGTGGTCCGCGCCTATGAGAAGGCCTGCGGCCATGCCCTGCCCTATGTTATCGACCCGCGCCGCCCCGGCGACATCGCCGCCTGCTACGCCGACCCTGCCAAAGCCCGGGACGAGCTGGGCTGGACGGCAGAGCTTGGGATTGAGGAGATGTGCGCATCCTCCTGGAAGTGGCAGTCCATGAATCCCAACGGATATAAGGGAGGAGCGAAGTGATGGGCAGGCCTGTTCTGGTGATTATGGCCGCCGGCATGGGCAGCCGGTACGGCGGCCTGAAGCAGCTGGACCCGGTGGGCGGTCACGGCCAGCTTATTATCGACTACTCGATTTACGACGCCCGCCGGGCTGGCTTTGAGACGGTGATCTTCGTCATCAAGCCGGAGATTGAGGCGGATTTCAGGGCCGCCATCGGCGACCGGGTGGCCCGGGTGATGGATGTAAAATACGTCTATCAGCTGAAGGAGGACCTGCCGGCGGGCTATACGGTCCCCGCCGGGCG
Organism: uncultured Oscillibacter sp.; assembly: GCA_950097035.1. GTDB lineage: Bacteria > Bacillota > Clostridia > Oscillospirales > Oscillospiraceae > Oscillibacter. Next base: position 700 of record CATNDT010000283.1, on the reverse strand, counting down.
GGTGAAGCCCTGGGGCACCGCCCACGCGGCCCTGGCGGCCCGAAACGCGGTGGAGGGCCCCTTTGCCGTGATCAACGCCGACGATTACTATGGCCCGGAGGCCTTTCGGGAGATCTACGGCTATCTGTGCGTCCACCCGGACGGCACGCTTTACGAGTATGCCATGGTGGGGTACCTGCTGAAGAACACGGTGACGGAGAACGGTACCGTGGCCCGGGGTGTGTGCGAGGAGACGGAGGACCACTACCTCACCCGTGTCACCGAACGCACCAAAATCGAAAAGGGGACGCCCCCCCGTTACACCGAGGACGACGGCAAAACGTGGACGGAGCTGCCGGAAGACACCATCGTATCCATGAATCTGTGGGGCTTTAACCGGAGCTTTCTGGACGAGGCGCTGGCCCGTTTTCCCGCTTTTTTGGACAGGACTCTTGCTGAAAACCCGGAAAAGGGGGAGTATTTCCTGCCCAGCGTGGTCAGCCAGCTGATTGATGAGGGCAGGGCCCGGGTCAAGGTTCTGCGCAGCGGGGACAAGTGGTATGGCGTTACCTATCGGGAGGACAAGCCCCAGGTAACGGCAGCCATTGCGGAGAAGACGGCGGCGGGGCTCTATCCCGACCGCCTGTGGGAGGTGTGAGCCATGGCCCAGGCAGAGCAGACTTTGCAGGAGGTCCTGGGGGCCTTTGATTTCGGCGCCCCC
>CATNDT010000282.1 GCA_950097035.1 uncultured Oscillibacter sp. | reverse complement strand
GGAGTCGGACCTGCCGGAGCAGGGGGCACGCCCAATTTTCGGATAAAGAATATGTATGTATGAAGAATTTGTTAAATTATCTACAGAAATATGGTATCCTTTTGTGCAACGCCAATCCCGCTCTGCCTGCCCTGGAGGACATCGGTTGCACCTGGGGCGATGTAACGGCGCTGATTGACCAGCAGGAACTATTCTATTGTAAGGTATATAAGAAACGGACCACATATTTGTCCCGGGAGACGTACTATTTATTGAAAGAAATCCGGCAGAAAAAGCCATTGACACCAGCAGCGCAAAAGATATATTCTATGTTGAAAGACGGCGCGGCAGTAGAGACGGATTTTCTAAAGGCAGTATCCGGCCTGGACGCCAAAAGCTACCGGGAAGGCTTCGACCTTCTTCTGCAAAACCTGTATATCACCGCCCTGCACAACGGAAAGCCGCTGCATGAAAACTGGTCTACCTTTCTCTACGCAACGGCGGCGGAATGGGAGAAGCGCGCTCCCATGGCCACGCCCATAGAAAACGCCAGTGAGCGGCTTTGGGAAATTTTGTCTCAGACCATGACAGAACGGCAATTTCGGTCGCTGACAGGAAGGAGATGACCGTCCATGGAATTCCCTTTTCAGGAGATTTCCGCGCAATATCAAGTAAAGCGCATTACGGAGGATGACCTGCCGGAGCTGCTATCTCTAGCCCGGGAAAACACCGCCTACTATGAGTACCTGCACACCCAGCCCACCCTGGAGAATCTCCGGGAGGACCTGGCCAAGCTGCCGCCCCGGACCACGAGCGAGGACAAGTATTTTCTGGGCTATTACCAGGACGGGCGGCTGTGCGCCGCGCTGGATCTAATCCTGCACTATCCCACTCCGGATACAGCGTTCATCGGCTGGTTCATCCTAAGACGGGGTTTACAAGGCCGGGGCGTGGGCACGGAGATTTTTCGCGAGCTGCTCTTCCACCTCCCCTTCCGCTATCTCCGGCTGGGCTATGTGAAAGGCAACCGGGAGAGCGAACGATTCTGGAAGAAGCTCCACTTCGCCCCCACGGGTCTGGAAATCCCAGGGGAGGCTTATACCATGGTGGTTATGGGGCTGGGCCGGGGGGATACCCACGCCTTCGGCATCATGGACCGGCCCCCGGAGCCGGGGCGGGACTACGGGGACTACGCCCCGGAGCGCTACGTCTGCGCCTGGGTGGAGGACGACGCCCTCCAGGAGGCGGCGGAGGCCGTCTCCAATGTAGACTGCTATTGGGAAACCCTGGACCGCCCCAGCAAGGGCCTGGCCTGGTATGGCGTCACCCTCGTTCCGCCGGATTCCCTGCCCGCCCTGCTCTCCGCCCTGGAGGACCGGCCGGGGCTTCAGCCGGTGCGCCGGCTTCTTGACCAGGCGGAGCGGGCCCATCAATTCGTTATCCATTTTGGTATATAAAAGGAGAAACACTATGGCAAAAGTCACATTTCAGACAGACCTCTGCAAGGGCTGCGGCCTGTGCGTGAACGCCTGTCCCAAGCACATTCTGGCCATTGCCAAGGACCAGATCAACAAAAAGGGGTACTCCCCCGCCGTCATGACGGACCAGGACTCGTGCATTGGCTGCGCGTTCTGCGCCACCATGTGTCCCGACTGCATTATCACAGTGGAGTCCTAGCCGGACGGTCCTGCCGGACGGGCAATGCGAGACTTCGGCGCGGCGGTGGACCAGGTTTGCGGCCCGGCGACGCAGATTGTGCGTAATTGAGCAGCTGTCCTGGACAAAATCACTGACCAACAAAGGCAAAACAACGTTTTGCCGCAAAAAGTTTTTCTTTTGATACCTTTCTTTGTGAACAAAGAAAAGTATGTATGCCTAAAGATTTAAGGAGAGTATTATGGCAGAAAGAGTATTGATGAAGGGCAACGAGGCCATCGCGGAGGCCGCGATCCGTGCCGGCTGCCGCCACTACTTCGGCTACCCCATCACGCCCCAGACGGAGGTTGCCGCCTACATGGCCAAGAAGATGCCCAAGATCGGCGGGGTGTTCCTCCAGGCGGAGAGCGAGATCGCGTCCATCAATATGGTCTACGGCGCGGCGGCGGCGGGGATGCGGGTGATGACCTCCTCCTCCAGCCCCGG
>CATNDT010000281.1 GCA_950097035.1 uncultured Oscillibacter sp. | reverse complement strand
CGGGGATTGGGGCAGAAGGAGGCGATGGAGGAGACATTCAAAATCCGCCCGCCCCGGGGCATATACGGCACAACAATATTCGTCACCGCCGTCAGCGCCCGAAGGTTCAGATCGATCATGCGGGTCTGGGAAGCGGTATCCACCTCTCCGATTCGCCCCAGATAGCCGCAGCCGGCGTTATTGACCAAAAGCGTCACCTCAGGCTGCTCCTCCGCCAGCTTCTCCTGCAGGCGCATAAAGCTCATGGTATCGCAAAGATCCAGCTCCAGGCAATCCACGTCCCTGTCCGGCAGCTCTACCTTAAGCTCCGCCAGCCGCTCTGTCCGGCGGGCAATCAGCCAGTAGCGCTCGATCTCGGGAAACACATCCGCCAGCTGCCGGACGATCTCCCGCCCCAGCCCGGCGGACGCACCGGTAACAATAGCCGTCTTCATAAAGCGCCTCCTAAAAAATCAAAAAACTCAATGGGTCTCCGGCGCAGGGTACTCCACCCCGTGCGTATTCACCTTCACAGACCGGATCACAACCGGCTTTTTTGGCCGGTCATCTCCCATGCTCCGGGGCACCCGGGAGATGGCGATGGCATCGTCCGTGCCGTCGATCACCTGGCCGAAGGCGGCATATTGCCCATCCAGATGAGACGCCGGGGCCACCATAATGAAAAACTGGCTTCCTGCGGAATTGGGGTCCATGGTACGGGCCATAGACAGCACGCCGGTGTTATGGGCCAGGTCGTTCCTGTCAAAGCCGTTGCCGGAGAACTCCCCGTCGATCTCGTAGCCGGGACCACCCATGCCGGTGCCATCCGGGCAGCCGCCCTGAATCATAAAGCCGGGGATCACCCGGTGAAAGGTCAGCCCGTCATAAAAGCCCTTGTTTGCCAGGGAGATAAAGTTGTTGACGGTGTTGGGCGCCTTCTCCGGATACAGCTCGGCAGTCATCACCTTGCCGTCCTCCATAGTGATAGTCACGGTGGGATTCTTTACATCAGACATTGGTTTTATTTCCTTTCTGTCGGCGTCTCCAGTGAAACGCCGTGTTTCACGCCGGATACAGGACCTGACAGCCCACTTTTCGCCCGTCAGCGGCTGCGCTCCTTCATCACACGGTCAATCTCCCGTCTGGCATCCCGCTGGGCGGTGGCAGCCCGCTTGTCGTAGTTCTTTTTACCCTTGCACAGGCCGATCTCCACCTTGACCCGGGCGTTCTTGAAATACACAGACAGCGGCACCAGGGTATAGCCGTCCTGCTTGACCAGGGCGTGGAGCTTGCGGATCTCCCGCTTATGCATCAGCAGCCGCCGGACCCGGATTGGGTCCTTGTTGAAGATATTCCCCTTCTCATAGGGCGAGACATGCATCCCGTGAACAAACAGCTCCCCGTTCTTCACCGTGCAGTAGGCGTCCTTTAAATTCAGCGTGCCGGCCCGAATAGACTTGACCTCCGTACCGGCCAGCTCGATGCCCGCCTCATATTTGTCCTCCACAAAGTAGTCGTGAAAGGCCTTGCGGTTCTGCGCCGCGATCTTAACGCCCCGCTTCTCCATGGGACTCACCTCTCTTCCTGCCAGCTGCTGGCAGTATATCACAGTTTTTTCCGCTCTTCAAGAGGCCACAGGGAAACTTTGAAAGCCGCACTCCCCCCTGCAGACCCCATATGCTGTAAAATCAGCCCCGCAGCGGCTAATGAAATATTGGCTTTTCCGGCAAGGGTGTGCTATACTATAAAAATATAGACAATTCCCCTAATATCAAAACACGAGGTGCATGATGATGGCACAGTCTATGGACATGACTGAAAAGTTCCTGCAGAGGGAAGATAAATACAAGGGCATCCTGATGGATATCCACGTGGATACCGTATTACTGCCCAATGGAAACACCTCTCTCCGCGAGGTGGCGGACCACACGGACGGCGTGGCCGTCCTCCCTCTGGACGAGCGAAACAACGTGCTGGCCGTGATGCAGTACCGCTATGTGTTTGGGGAAAACCTGCTGGAGATCCCGGCGGGCAAGCTGGACCCCGGCGAGGAGCCTGCCGCCGGCGCCCTGCGGGAGCTGGCGGAGGAGACCGGCGCGGTGCCGGAGGTCTTTTTGCCCCTGGGCCGCCTTCTCCCCTCCCCCGGCTGCTTTGGCG
>CATNDT010000280.1 GCA_950097035.1 uncultured Oscillibacter sp. | reverse complement strand
TTTTTATTGACGATCTGGCCTTTGACCAGGACGACCGGACCTATTCGGTGCTCAAGACCATTCTGGAGGGCGGGCTGGAGCGCCGCCCCGCCACCGAGGCCGCGCTCTGCGAAGCCGCCGCGGCCATCAGGGCCGCCAGGAAGCCCATGCTGATCTGCGGCGGCGGCGTGCGTTACTCCGAGGCACACGCTGAGTTCCGCCACTTTGCCGAAGCGCTGCACATCCCCTTTGCCGAGACCCAGGCGGGCAAAAGCGCCATCGAGTGGACCCATCCCCTGAATCTGGGCGGCGTGGGCGTAACCGGCTGCTCTGCCGCCAACGACATTGCCAGAGAGGCCGACCTGGTCATCGGTGTGGGTACCCGCTACACCGACTTCACCACCGCCTCCAAGTGGCTGTTCCGGGAGGAGTGCGGGTTTGTCAACATCAACGTCTCTGCCTTCCAGAGCCTGAAGATGGAGGCCATCCCCGTGGTGGCGGACGCCAAGGAAGCTCTGCCCAGGCTGGAGAAGCTGCTGGACGGCTACAGGCCCGCCTACACCGGCGAAATCGAGGCCGCCCGGGCAAAATGGGCCGATGAGCTGGACCGGCTGGACGGCTTCACCTTTACCGACAGCGACGGCTGGACCCCCATTATCAATGACGCCAACGCCGGCTCCGCCAGGCGGTTTGCCAGAGATCTCCATGCCGGCCTGACCCAGACCGCCGCTCTGGGGGCCATCAACGCTATGATGGCGGACACCGACGTGGCCATCGGCGCGGCGGGCTCTCTGCCCGGCGACATGCAGCGCATGTGGCGGCCCCGCGCACAGGACACCTACAATATGGAGTACGGCTACTCCACCATGGGCTACGAGGTGGCCGGAGCTCTTGGCGTGAAGCTTGCCATCGGAGCGGACCGGGAAGTCTACGCTTTCTGCGGTGACGGCAGCTTCAACATGCTCCACGGCGAGCTCATCACCGCCGTACAGGAACACAAAAAAATCAACATCTGCCTGTTTGACAACGCCAGCTTTGGCTGCATCAACAATCTGCAGGTGGGCCACGGCAATGTGACGCTGTGCACCGAGCTCCGCTACCGCAGCGAAGAGGGTCTTGTCGGCAGCTTTATGGACATTGACTACGCCAAGGTGGCGGAGGCTTACGGCTGCAGGAGTTACTCCGTCCGCACCATGGAGGAGCTGAAAGCCGCCTTTGAAGACGCCAAAACCGTGAAGGATGTGCCGGTGCTGTTTGACATCAAGGTGCTGCCCAAAACCATGACCGACGGCTATGGCTCCTGGTGGCGTGTGGGCGACACAGAGGTGTCTGAACGGCCCGAAAATATCGCCGCCTATGAGGACCACCTGGCCCACGTAAAGGACACGCGGAAATACTAAAAAGCCCTTCAGGGGGGATCGCATCCCCCCTCTCACTTCAAATAAAAAGAGAGGTTGATTCATCATGGACAAGGTTTTAAAAATTGGTATTATCGGCTGCGGCGCTATCGGCAAGGACCACTGCCGCCGCATTATGGACACCGTTCCCGGCGCGACGGTGGTGGCCGTCAGCGACTATGTGGCCGCCGCCGCCGATGAAACTGCCGCCAAATACGGCATCCGCTCCTTTGGCAGCGACTGCGACGGCATGATTAAGGACCCCGAGGTGGAGGCGGTGGTCATCACCTCCATCGATCCCACCCACCACGACTATGTGATGAAGACTCTGGCTGAGAAAAAATGGTGCTTCTGTGAAAAGCCCTTAAGCCAGAACGCCAAAGACTGCGAGGAGATTATCAACCGCGAGCTGGAGATCGGCAAGCGGCTGGTGCAGGTGGGCTTTATGCGCCATTATGACCGGGGCTACGCAGAGATGAAGCGCATCATCGACTCCGGCGAGATCGGCGCCCCTCTGGTGATTAAGGCATGCCACCGAAATGTGGCCCAGGGCCCCGGCTTTAAAACCGAGAACGGCGTGACCAACGTGGCCATCCACGAACTGGACATCTGCCGCTGGCTGCTGGACGATGAATACGAGGACGTGCAGTGCGTAAAGGTCCGCCAGTCCGCCAACTCCGACAAGGGCTACGACAACCCCCAGGTCATGCTGATGCGGACCAAGAAGGGCTGCTTCATCGACGTGGAGGTCCAGGTGGCCGACGGCTACGGC
>CATNDT010000279.1 GCA_950097035.1 uncultured Oscillibacter sp. | reverse complement strand
CGCGAGGGCGCGGCCGGGCCTGGAGATCGTTCTGGTGGGCCGGGAGGCGGAGGTCCGCGCCGCCGCAGGGCCCGTACTGCCCAGCGGCGTGAGCGTGGTCAACGCCACCGAGGTTATCGACATGCACGACGATCCCGCCAGGGCGTTCCGGAACAAGCCGGACTCCTCCATCACCGTGGGCCTCACCATGCTCCGGGACGGGCAGGGGGACGCGTTTGTGTCCGCCGGCAGCACAGGGGCCCTCTTCAGCGCCGGAACCCTCATTGTCAAGCGCATCCGGGGCATCCGCCGGGCCGCCATGGCCCCCCTGGTGCCCACCGCCGGCAGGGGCGTGGTGCTGGTGGACTGCGGGGCCACCGCCGACTGTACGGTGGAGTACCTGCTCCAGTTCGCCTATCTGGGCAGTTTTTACGCCGCCCGGGCCCTCCGCGTGGACAATCCCCGGGTGGCCCTGCTGAACATCGGCACAGAGGACACCAAGGGCGACGCCCTCCGCCTTGAGACCTACGCCGCCCTCAAGGCCGCCGGAGAGGCCGGGCACCTGAACTTCACCGGCAACATCGAGGCCAAGGAGGCGGTGAAGGGCGGGTGCGACGTGGTGGTGGCCGACGGCTTCACCGGCAACGTGATGCTCAAGACGATTGAGGGCGTGGGGTCCTTCCTGGGCAAGGAGCTCAAGGGCATGTTCATGAAGAGCCTGAAAACCAAGATTGCGGCGCTGCTGGTGCGGGACGGCCTGAACCAGTTCAAGGAGCGGCTGAACCCGGACACCGTGGGCGGCACGCCCTTCCTGGGCCTGCAAAAGCCGGTGATCAAGGCCCACGGCGCAAGCAAGGCCAAGGCCATTGAAAACGCCGTCTATCAGGCTGTCACAGCCGTGGAGGCGGATTTGGCGGGGCAGATTGAGGCCAATATCGGGCTGATGAAAATGAGCCGGTGAAAAAGAAAGAAAAATCCGCCGATAGCTATTGACAGGCAGGAGGAAAAGTTTTATCATTCCAATGATGCCCGGCTGAATACAAAGGGAAAGGAGGAGGAGTATATGCAGGACATCTTTGAACGGATGCAGAAAATCATTGCCGATCAGTTCTCCGTCGATCCGGATGAAATTACCACGGAGACTTCTTTTGAAGCGGACCTGGGCGCCGATTCCGTGGACCTGGTGGAGCTGGTTATGAGTATGGAAGAAGAGTTCGACATCGGTGAGGTGCGCGAGGAAGATCTGGCCACCTTGTCTACGGTGGGCGACTGCGTGAATTATTTGACCAATAAGCTGGATTAATCGTGAAGAGGGCCTCGTCCCAAGGACGCGTTCGTCCGGCAGGCGAGGCCCTTCTTGCTGAAAGGAGGGGTGCACAGATGGAATCCCTGGAGCGCAGGCTGGGCTATGCCTTCCACGACAGATCCCTTTTAAGCGAGGCTCTCAATCACAGCTCCTACGCCAACGAGCACAGGGGCGGTCTGAGCAGCAACGAGCGTCTGGAGTTTTTGGGCGACAGCGTGCTGGGCTTTGTGTCGGCGGAGTTCCTGTTCAAGCGGTACGGCGAGCTGCCGGAGGGGGATCTGACCCGGATGCGGGCCGCGCTGGTATGCGAGCAGAGCCTGTACGGGGTGGCCAAGGAGCTGGGCCTGGGCGGCTACCTCAAGCTGGGACGGGGCGAGGAGGCCGGAGGCGGCCGGGAGCGGCAGTCTATTCTGGCCGACGCCATGGAGGCGGTGCTTGCGGCCGTGTACCTGGACGGCGGCATTGAGGCGGCCCGGGAGCTCATTGAGCGCGTCCTGCTGCGGCAGGCTCCGACGGCTGAGGAGCGCCGGGACTACAAGACCACCCTGCAGGAGGTGACCCAGCGCAGGAGCGGTCAGGTGCTGACCTACCATATGGTGGATCAGAGGGGCCCGGACCACAACAAGACGTTTCTCTTCGAGGTCCGGCTCAACGGTACGGCCATCGGCCGCGGCGAGGGCCACAGCAAGAAGGAGGCCGAGCAGGCCGCCGCCAAGGCCGCGCTGTCGGACATGCCGGCGTGAGATTGTATATCATTCTGAACGGAGTGAAGGATCGGGGATCCTCCGCTGCGTCCAGAATGATATTTTTGTCTTAAATGGAAAAAGCGGACGAAGCCGGCAGGCACTTTCCCGCCGCTCAGTCATG
>CATNDT010000278.1 GCA_950097035.1 uncultured Oscillibacter sp. | reverse complement strand
GTTGGTTTCCCTTTGAAAAAAGGTTAAAAATTTTGCCCGCCGGTCCGGTGCACTTCTGTCCGCGGCGGGCAAAATTTACACTTTTCTCTGGCAGAAATGCCAAAATCCAAAAAACTTTCAACCATTATTTTAGACAAATTATCCTGAACTGTTGCTATAATACCCTCATCAGGCCGTCACAGCCGAAGAGGGGGGACACCGGTATGCCGATGAAATATCAGCTTCTGGCGGAGCGTTTGCGGGAAGAACTGCTTCGGAACAGCGGCCAGAAGGGCTATAAGCTGCCCACAGAGCTGGAACTGGCGCGGCAGCATCAGCTCAGCCGCCAGACCGTCCGCCACGCCCTGCAGCTTCTGGAGGAGGAGGGGCTGATCCAGCGCCGGCAGGGCAGCGGCTCTTACACCACCGGTCTTCTGCCGGGCGCCGCCCCCCGGCAGATTGCGGTCGTCACCTCCTTTCTGGATGACTACATTTTTCCCGGCATCCTTCACGACGCCTCCGAGGTTTTCGCCCGCCAGGGATACTCCACTGCGGTCTACGCCACGGAAAACCGGGTGAGCACGGAGCGGGAAATTCTCCTGCGGCTGCTGGAGGAGCCGGTGAGCGGCCTTTTGGTAGAGGGCTCCAAAACCGCCCTGCCCACACCCAATGAGGACCTCTACCAGCGGCTGCGCCAGGCGGGCACGCCCATGGTCTTCCTCCACGGCGCCTACGGGGAGCTGGCCGGCATTCCCTGTGTGGCGGACGACAACTACGGCGGCGGCTACCGCCTGGCCCGCCACCTTACGGGCCAGGGCCACAGGGAGATTGCCGGCATCTTCAAAAGCGACGATGTCCAGGGCCCCCAGCGTTACCATGGCGCCGTCTCTGCCATCCGGGACGCGGGGCTCACCATCCGGGACAGCCGCTTCGCCTGGTATGACACCGAGGACCGCCGCCGCCTGCTGGAGGAAAAGGACGACCGCCTGCTGGCGTTCTTTCTGGAAAAGCGGCTGGAGGGAGCCTCCGCCGTGATCTGCTACAACGATGAGATCGCCTTTCACCTGATCCGAATGCTGCTGGCGGCGGGCCGCCGGGTACCGGAGGAGATATCGGTGGTCAGCTTTGACAACAGCTATCTAAGCCAGATCGCCCCCGTGCCCATCACCTCCCTCAGCCATCGCAGCCGCATGGGCCAGGTGGCTGCAGTGCAGATGACAAACCTGCTGCGGGGCGAGCCCGCCCACTCTAAAAACCTGGAGTGGGAGCTGATTATACGCGGCAGCGGCTGAACCGGCGGAATTTTGAAGCGCAAAAACAGGACGAACCGGGGCGAAAACCGCCCCGGTTCTCTCTCAGTACTCCCTGTCCGCGATAAACGCCTCCGTCAGCTGATTCGATGTGAAGGTCCGCTCCTCCACGTTCCGGTGCCGCTCCGGAGCCTGACCGGCCTCCATGGTCCGGACAGCCTCCTCCACCAGCGGCCCCAGCAGCGGATTGCACTCCACGGCCAAAGAGATCCGCCCATTCATACACGCTGTCAGCGCGTTTCGGGTGGCGTCAAAGGTAATCACGTCCACGCCGCCCTGGCCGCAGACGTAGCCCCACTCCTCCAGAGCCTGAATGGCGCCAAAGGCCTCATTGTCGTTCTCACAGTAGACCACGTCGATCTCGCCCCCCTCGCGTCCGAGGTACTCCCTCATAACCTCGTAGGACTTGGCCTGGGTGAAGTCCCCGTCCAGCTGAACCAGCAGCTCCCAGTTCTCCCGGGCCGCCGCGGCCTCCTCCAAAGCCGCTGTCCGACCCAGCTGGGCCGTGGAGCCCAAAGTCCCCTGAATGTGGACGATGCGCACCGGCGCATCCCGGTCCGGATAGGCCTCCGCCATCCAGTCCACCGCCAGCTGCCCCTCCCGCCGGAAGTCCGAGCCGATATGGGCCGCGTAGAGGTCCTCGTCCTCCACATCTACCATACGGTCCACCAAAATTACAGGGATGCCAGCCTCTTTGGCCTCCTGGAGCACGGAGTCCCAGCCGGTCTCACTGATGGGCATAAGGACAATGTAGTCCACCTGCTGCTGGATGAAGCGGCGGATGGCCGTAATCTGATTCTCCTGCTTTTGCCGGGCATCCTCAAACAGAAGGCGGTAGCCCCGCTCCTCCGTGAACACCGCCTTCATGGACTCGGAGTTCGC
>CATNDT010000277.1 GCA_950097035.1 uncultured Oscillibacter sp. | reverse complement strand
ATCCGCCATGCTGAACACGATCCCGATGCACCACGGTTCGCCGTCCTCCATGATGGTGAACGTCTCGTGCGGGATGTCCGTCTCGAACGTCCAGCAGGGACCGCCCTCGTCGTGCCACACGGCCTTGATGGTCTGGGCCTTTTCCCGCACCTGGATAAAGTAGGGGCATTCGATATTTTCGGCGATGCCGCAGGCAGGTTCCTCCAGGAGTCCATCCTTGGTGAGGTAGATGGTGGTGCCCTCATAGGCCCCGACCTCCTCGTCGATGGCCCCGCGAAACTCCACGTTGTCATCGGAGTACCCATACACCACGACCAGACCAGCATCTCTTGCGCTGAGTCCCTCTCGCGGGGTAGTTTCATTTCCGGTTTCACGGCCGGAGAGCATTTCAGCTAATTCTTTCGCTGTCATTTTGTAAAACCTCCAAATTCACAAACGTTTGGGAATTGACTTTAACTATGTGCGGTTTCCTCTGGTCTGTACTTCTCCAGCCCATCCAGCACGTTGCAAAGCCTGATTGCATTTTCCGGGCTGGGGTCTTTCCTAACCGCTGTTTTGGCCATCTCGGTGTCTTTGTAGAGCCGCGCATGGAAGAACGCCAGCTTGCGCTCAAACTCTGCTGTACGCTTTGCCCTGTCCCAGGCTCCGAAGATACGGCGCTTTTCCGCTGACGCCGTTGCCCTATCCATCCGCTTTTCGTGGTAATCGTGATAGAGCGTCCGCAGGGATATGTAAGCCATCTGGTCATACATGGACAACCCGTCCGGCATCTCAGCCCCCTGCATTGCCTCTCGTTCCCAGGGGAAGGCATAGCTGTAATCCGGGGTGCTCATGTCACCACCTCATCAGAAAGGGAGAGATACCATTCCAGCATAGTCACTGCCGCCTCCCAGCCGTGACAGACCTGCCACATATTCCCTTGGCATTTGAGATGTTCGCCCCACCATTTCTGCTCCGTTGTGGCCCGACCGGTATCGGTTTTGAGCTCAATGTACAGGGCGTGGTAGTTCTCCCGCGCAACCGGCAGGCACAGGTCAGGAACGCCTCGCTTGACGCCCTGCTGTTTCAGGTGGCGGCCCTCTATAGCGTCCCGTGTACCGCCGTTGGGGATGTGGTAGAGCAAGGCCAACTCCGGCCACCTGGAGCGGATTTCTGGCTGCTGAGACCACTTCATGACCATCGCTTGGTGCTGGGCCTCCGTCATGTTCTCGCCTCCTTTACAGCCTTTTGCGCCCAAATTACACCGGGGTCTTTATCCGTCAGCACTCGTCCGCTGGCGCACTTGACGCATTTGATACGCCACTTGGGTTCCCCCGGTACCGGATTGCGGACCTTCTCAAAGTGGCCGTAGCCAGGTTCTATCCATTCTCCGCAGCAATAGCAGCGACCAGGATATTTATTCCGTGCCATGTTTTGTCACCTCCGCTTCACGCGCTCTGCCGCCCTTTCTTTTTCGGTGCGTTAAACAGCCGGTTCAGAATCTGGCTGGCGTCACCCTTGCTCAGACCAGCGGTGTCGAAGCCTTTACACCGTCTCTGGATGATGGCGACCTGTTTGTCCGTGGCCGGAGCCTTGCCCCACCGCCTGACCGATTCTAGGTCCCACAGCTGGCGGCAGTCCGTATAGTCCCTCAGAAGTTCCATGTATACCCGGTCAATAGCCTCCTGCATCCCGACCTGGGAACCGTCCGCCATATGCACAAGGCCGAGGGAGTTGGGGCAGGGAATCGTCAGGCTCTTGCCGTCTGTCAGGGATACCACCATTTCGCCGTCCGGCATCTTGAAGAAGTTGATGTCGTGGGTGTTGTATTTCTGCTCCTGGGCCCAGAGGTCGACGATCTCCACGTTCCTGATCCAGCTCTCCGGGCAGTCGCCAGCGGCGGCGATCTTCAGGGGCAGGTCGAACAGGTCCCCTTGTATCTCCGTGGCCTTCCGTGCCGGGATATTGCTCAGGTCCAGCCCCAGCAGGCTCGGTGCCGTACAGAGGGACGCCTTCCCGGTAATGCCCACGCAGTCGATCAGAACCAGCCGCTCCTTGCCGGGGTATAGCCGCAGGCCGCGGCCCACCATCTGGGCGTACAGGCTCTCCGACTGAGTGGGCCGGGCCACGATGACCGTCTCCACCCTGGGAATGTCCGTCCCTTCGGTGAACACCATGCAGTTGACGATGCAGGG
>CATNDT010000276.1 GCA_950097035.1 uncultured Oscillibacter sp. | reverse complement strand
CTGTTCTGGCGCATCCGCCTGCGTTGTGAGGCCAGTATAGCACACGCCTGCCCCGTAGTATGACAAACGTCCCGACGCTTTTTCGGGAAGCGCATGACCGGCCTGAGCCGGTCACGCATTTGCTTACAGTTCGTCCAGATCCAGCGTCTGTCCATCATGCAGGACCTTCACCCGATCCTTCCAGAGGGTGAAGGCCGGGATGGAGGAAAATTCGTCCGCCCGCTCGGTGTGCATGGGGAGGATCCACTTGGGGTCCACGGTCTTGATAAGATTGGCGATGGTCTCCACATAGGCATGGCCGCTGGTGTGCAGGGTCTCATAAGGGTGACCGCCGATGAAGCGCAGCAGGTCTTTGTCGGCGTGCTCCTCCTCCAGATATCCCTTCCACATGGAATAGATGATCTGCCCGTCTTTGTCCAGGAATTTCTCCCGCAGCTTGTCGAAGGGGCTGATGTAGGTGTCCGGATGGGTGTTTTTCCGCGCCAGTACCACAAAGCCGTCCCGCTCCAGTTCTTCCTCTGTAATGGCTTTGCAGTACACAGGGTATTTCATGGACTCCCTGATCTCCCGCAGCTCCGCCCACCGGTCGTCCCCTTTGCCCAGCACCCGTATCGTGGGGTGCGTTTTCGAGGCCCGGTATTCCTTGAACCCCCGCTCCTCCTGCATATCCCGCATGGCGGTGAGGAGGATGCGGGCCTGGTACAGGTCGCAGACGAAGTGCATCCCCTTGGGGGTGTTGTGGTAAAATTCCATGATGCTGTCCAGGTTGGTGGAGGACACCAGCACAAAGTTATACTTGTGCGTTTGGAACAGCGCCTCCGCCCTTTGGCCCAGATACTCCTCCGACTTGACCAGGGTGTCCCCGACCTCGCCGGTGCGGCTGAGCATGGTGCCCTCGGTGACCAGAAGGTCCACCGGCTTAGGCACATATTTCTGCACCATCCGTTCCATGCGCCCCACCTGCCCCGCGATGCCGTGATCCCGGAAGTCCCCGGTGAACAGGATGGTCTTGCCCGCCGCCTGGATGCAGAACATATAGGCGTCCAGGGCGGAGTGATCCACATAGAGGGGCCGGATCCTGATGCCGGGAACGGGTGTCATCCAATTCCCCGGTTCGTAGGTCTTCATCTGTTCCACGATGGCGCTGCCCTTTTCCGGCGCGTCCCGGTCAATGTAGGGAACCAGGATGCGCAGGATGTTCTTGGCCAGGGGGCCGATGTACATGGGCACACCCGGCGGGACTTTTTTAAACAGGCCGTAGTGGTCGCCGTGGTAGTGGGTGAACAGTACCGCGCCGTCCTGACGGGTGCCGAACACCTTTTGGACCATCTCACGGTCCTTCGTCTGGGCGTCTCCGTCCGTCCCCGGCAGGTTGGCCTCGAAGTCGATGAGGATGCGCTTCCCGCTGCAGGTGATCTCGGTGCAGCAGCCGCCGATCTGATGGCTGCCCCGGTGGATGGTCAGCTCAGACATTGCCGTTCTCCTTACCATAGATTTTTTCAAAAATATCTGACAAAAACTTAGCATAGAAGCTGCCGTTACCAGTAAAGCGTTTTAAGCTGAGTCCTTTGAAGCCATCCGGCGCATTTCCATCCGGAGTCAAATAGAGTACTGTCATAGGCTTATTCCAGAGCGTCTCTCCCCCGTCCAGGTAATCTACCAGCTGCCCCAGCGTATACAGATACTTCCGCGAGCGATACCGGTCCCGCTGCGTCCAATTTTGAGCTTGGATCAATGCTGCCGCCTTTTCCGCACATGTTATGCCTTGCGTATCAGCCTGGTATTTATTTTTTCCTATGATCTCATCGAACGCCAGCTTCAGCGTTTCATCCCCCCAAAGTGATGGATCGCCCAAATGGAGGGTAAAAGTTCTGCCGCCGCCGCTCAAAATGGATAAGAGCCGACAGCCCAATATTTCTCCAAAGCCTTTATCCTGGCAGATCTCCCGGTAGGCGTCCGCCTGTTCATCATTGATACTGCTGTCTGTTGTCTTCAGCTCCACCAAATAAACCCTGTTTTGATCTGCCAGCACATAGTCGACTTTCGACACTTTATTATCCACGCCAACTTCATCCATAATTGACATTTCCTTTGTCAGGAAAACCAGTCCCTCGCCGGCTTCTCCCAACTGCTCTTTGACGATCTCATCTATGCAGGGTGTAATTAGGGCCTGCTGAAAAACCCCATATAGGAACAAGGACAGAAGGGAACGGAAA
>CATNDT010000275.1 GCA_950097035.1 uncultured Oscillibacter sp. | reverse complement strand
CCTAACCTTTTAGACCGTGAATTTGAGAGCTATGGCCCCCGGCTTGTGCTCCTCACGGACATTACTTATATCCCCTGGGGTGGGTCATTCCTCTACCTCTGTGTGATCATGGACGCCTATACAAAGCAGGTGCTTTCCTATACCCTCAGTCCATCCTTGGATGTTGACTTTGTGCTGGACGCGGTGGATATTTTGATGTGGGAACATGGCGTCTCGCTCCATGCAGAGACTGTGATCCACAGCGACCAGGGCTGCCATTATACCAGCTGCAAATTTATTGAACTCGTTGAACACAACGAGCTTCGCCGCTCTATGTCCCGCAAAGGAAACTGCTGGGACAATGCGCCACAGGAGAGCTTCTTCGGGCATATGAAAGATTTGATTGACTTGACGGGCGATCCCTCTTTTGATGAGGTAAAGGCGATCATTGACGATTATATGTCGTATTACAACAACGAGAGGTATCAATGGGATTTGGCAAAGCTCTCTCCCAACGAATATTTCTCCTTTGTCACTACCGGCGTTTATCCTCTTGATCTCCCCAGCAAACCCTCGCCGCCTGAAATCTCTAAAACCCCCTATGAGCTTGGTGCGCACACTTTGGAGCCAGAGATAGTTTCTGATCCTTTAATTAGGTGACAAATAGTTGAGATTCATTCAGCCTGCTGTCCTTTTTGATGTCTGTCCAAATTTTGGGGTGTCTATTTCTTGTTTTGTCCTTGACAAAGGGTACACTTTAGAATGCGGGGGGTGAACCGCTGGGACCTGGACGAGGCCGCCCCGGACGTGCCGGTGATGCTGAACGATTTCGGCCTGCACACCCTGGTGGTGAACTCCAAGGCGCTGGAGCTGGCCGGCATCACCAAGGACCACCCGGACCTGAAGCCGGAGGAGGGCGTGATGGAGCGGGACCCCGCCACCGGCGAGCCCAACGGCCGCTTCTTTGAGTGGTCCTCCCACCACCTCGTTGGAAACCACTGCCCGCCGGTCAGCGACGAGGAGATCGAAGCCAGCATCCTCCGGGTGCAGCGGGCCCTGAACGCCCAGGGAGCCGCCAGCCACGCGGACATCGTGGGCCGGGGCGTGGAGCGAATCTTCCTGGGCGTCAGCCGGGAGCGGTGCATGGAGATTTACGAGCGCATGGCCCGGGAGGGCCGGCTCACCGCCCGGGTCAGCCTCCACATCAACCCCTGCGTGGACGGGGTGGAGAGCTATGACTCCATCCTGCGGGCCCTGGACGAGATGAAGCTGCCGGAGTTCCGGGACCCCAACTGGGTCCAGGCGAGGACCGTCAAAATTTTCGGCGACCAAGGGCTGTGGCTGCGCCCCCGGGAGGACCGGCCGGACGGAGAGGGCCGCTCGGTATTCCCCGGCGTGACCGGCAAAGAGCAGGAGCAGGAGCTCCGCCGCACCATTGTGGAGCTGCACCGCCGGGGCTGGCAGGTGTGCATCCACGCCCTGGGCGGCAGGACCATCGACACGGCCTGCGAGGCGTATATCGAGGCCCAGCAGCGCTATCCCAGGGAGCGGCCCCGGCACTTTGTCATCCACGGCGACGACATGACGGAGGCGGCGGCCAAGCGGATGGGCCGCTTCGGAATCGGCTGTTCGCCCCAGCCCATCGCGGCCAACATCGTGGCCGGTATGAACGCCCCCCGGATGACGGCGGGGGAGGAGCTGTTCAACCGGGGCGCTTACATGAAGGCGGGCTGCTGGATTTCCGGCGGCTCCGACTCCCCCTGCTTTGACTTCAACTGGCGTTCCGGCGTGCAGTTCGCGGTGACCCGTACCACCGCGGCGGGGCAGGCCATCCGCCCCGACCTGGCCATGAGCCTGGAGGACGCCATCCGGATGTATACCATCCACGGCGCGTATCAGGAGCACATGGAGCATGTCCGGGGGTCCATTGAGACCGGAAAGCTGGCGGACTTCCAGGTTTTGGGGCGGGATATCTTCACCTGCCCCGCCGGGGAGATCGGACAGATTCCCGTGGACATGACCATCTGCGGCGGCAGGGTGGTCTATCAGGTGTAAGAGCCCTGCCGCTTGCCCGGCGTCACGCTCTCCGCCATGCGGAGCATGGTTTCCGCCGGCAGCCTGGCGCCCTGGATGCGGAAGCAGACGCCTGTCTCAGGGTCCGTCCAGAGCAGGGTGCTCAGGGTTTCCTCCGTGGGGAGCTCCGCCGTTTTGCCGCTGACCGGGGAGATGACGGCGGTG
>CATNDT010000274.1 GCA_950097035.1 uncultured Oscillibacter sp. | reverse complement strand
CATACCGTCATACAGAAGGGAAGAACCACTATCAGGTACTTTGTGAAGGACTATGAGCAGGCGCTCTTTGTGCTGGAATAGCATGCAAAGAAAGGGGGAACTGCCTGTTGCGTGAAAAATTGCTGATCGTGGACGATGAACCGGGGATTGTAGAAATGATGGCCAGCTATTTCGCACCGCAGTACCAGGTCCTGACCGCCCGCAGCGGTGCGGAAGCCCTGGAAAAAGCCGGGGCAGGACCGGATCTGATTCTGCTGGACATCAATATGCCGGGCATGGACGGCCTGACCGTCTGCCAGACCATACGGGATCACATCGCCTGCCCCATCCTCTTCCTGACCGCCCGCATTGAATCTGCGGACAAAATCGCCGGGTTCCAGGCGGGGGCGGACGACTACATTGTCAAGCCCTTTGACCTGGACGAGCTGGGGGCCCGTGTGGCCGCCCATCTGCGCCGGGAGCAGCGGCGGCAATGCGGGGGCGCGGCGCGCTTTTTCGGAGAACTGGCGGTGGACTATGAGGCCAGGACCGTCACAATCAGCGGTAAACCGGTTCCCCTGCCAAGAAAAGAATTTGACATCCTGGAACTGCTGTCCCTCAATCCTGGGCAGGTCTTTGACCGGGAACGTATTTATGAGACGGTATGGGGGCTTGATGGAGAGGGAAGCAGCGATACTGTTATGGAGCACATCCGAAAAATCCGGGCCAAGCTGGCTGCCCACACGCTGCATAGCTATATTGAAACCATATGGGGGTGCGGTTACCGGTGGAACGGCTGAGGAATATGGGACTGAAGCGCTCTTTTGTCGTATTGGCAGCGCTGTGTCTGCTGGCGGCGCTGGCGCTGACCGCTGCAGTCTATATCGCCTGTGGCTGGATTGCCAGCGACTACCCCCGGGGCGGCATCGAGATTGGGCCGGATGGAACCATCACGGAGTTGGCGCAGCCCTCAGTGGAGCAGACTCGTGTTCTGTGTCTGCTGAATGGTATCCAGATGGTTTCCATGGCAGTCCTGCCAGTGGGAGGGTTGTGTCTGGCCGGGATCCTGTTCTACCGGATCAAGCTGAAGCGTCCCATTTCCGTCCTCCAGATGGGTATGGAGCGCATCCAGGCCCACGATCTGGACTTCACCATCCCGGAGGTATCTCGGGACGAATTGGGTCAGGTATGTGCCGCGTTTGAAACAATGCGGGCGGAACTGCTGCGGACGAATCAGGAACTGTGGCGGCAGGCGGAGGAGCGGAAACGGCTCAACGCCGCCTTTGCCCACGACCTGCGCAACCCGGTTACCGTTTTGAAGGGGACGGTGAAGCTGCTGCGGCGCGGGAGCGCGGATGAACAGATGCTGGAGCGGATGGATGTCTACACCCGGCGCATTGAGCAATACGTTGAGGCTATGAGCAGTATCCAGCGGCTGGAGCAGATGCCTGTGCAGTGCAGGCCGGTTTCGCTGCCCCAACTGGGACGTGAACTGGAGGAGACCGCCCGGCTGCTGGCCCCCGCACTGAACTTATCTTGCAGTTTCCCGCAGGAGGGGCAGGCGGAACTCGACCACGGCCTGTTCTTGACCGTGGCGGAAAACCTGGTCACCAATGCCGCCCGGTTTGCGCGCTCCGGGCTGGAACTTACGATGGAGACAGATGGCGGGTTCCTGACATTGACCGCTGCGGACGATGGTCCGGGGTTCCCCCAGGAACTGATGCAGACCGGCCCCAAGCCCTTCGGAAAGCGGGATGGGGGCGCCGCCCACTTCGGTATGGGGCTGTATAGCAGCCAGCTGCTGTGCAGGAAGCATGGCGGCGATCTCCGGCTCAATAACTGCCCTGGGGCCACTGTTACAGCTTCCTTCAAATTCCAGGGCAAAACGTGAGAATTTCTTGGGATTTATCCATTACACTCTCCTTATCCCAAACATAAGGAGAGTGTTTTTATGCTCATAAAGGCCAAAAAATTATCGAAAGTTTACGGAAGCGGCGAGAATCAGGTGGTCGCCTTGGACAAGGTGGACCTGACGGTTGCCCCGGGGGATTTTATCTCCATCATAGGCCCCTCCGGCAGCGGGAAGAGCACCCTGCTCCATCTGCTGTCCGGCCTGGATCACCCCACCTCGGGCAGCCTGACTTATGATGGCCAGGAGATCTATACACTACCGGATAAAGAATTGTCCGCGTTCCGCCGCCGGCAGATGGGGTTCATTTTCCAGCAGTTCAATCTGTT
>CATNDT010000273.1 GCA_950097035.1 uncultured Oscillibacter sp. | reverse complement strand
ACAACGCCGAGACGGTGGACATGGCCCTGGGCTGCTCCACCAACACCATGCTCCATCTGCCCGCCATCGCCCACGAGTGCGGCATTGCGCTAAGCTTTGACATGGCCAATGAAATCAGCGCCAGGACCCCCAATCTCTGCCATCTGGCCCCCGCCGGAAACACCTATATGGAGGATCTGGAGCGGGCCGGCGGCGTGTACGCCGTCATGGCGGAGCTGGATAAGGCGGGGCTGTTGGACACCTCCCCCCTCACCTGCACCGGCAAAACCGTGGCCGAAAACCTGAAGGGCGCGGTCAACCGGGACCCGGAAATCATCCGCCCCATAGAAACCCCTTACTCCCAAACCGGCGGCATCGCCGTGCTCAAGGGCAATCTGGCCCCCGACGGCTGCGTGGTAAAGCAGTCTGCCGTGGCGCCTGAGATGATGGTTCACGAGGGGCCCGCCCGTGTCTTTAACAGCGAGGAGGAGGCCATTGAAGCCATCTACTCCGGAAAAATCGTGGCCGGAGACGTGGTGGTCATCCGCTATGAGGGCCCCAGGGGCGGTCCCGGCATGCGGGAGATGCTGAACCCCACCTCCGCCATCGCGGGTATGGGTCTGGACAAAGATGTGGCGCTCATCACCGACGGGCGCTTTTCCGGCGCCACCCGCGGGGCCTCCATCGGCCACGTCTCCCCGGAAGCCGCCAGCGGCGGCAACATCGGCCTGGTGGAGGAGGGCGACCGCATCGCCATCGACATTCCCGCCCACACCATCACTTTGCAGGTGGATGAGAAGACCCTGGCCGCCCGCCGGGCAAAGTGGGTCTGTCCCCCGCCCAGGATCCAAACCGGCTATCTGGCCCGGTACGCCAGGCTGGTGTCCTCCGCCGACCGGGGCGCCGTGCTGGACTGACCTTGAGAGGAAGTGGCAATATGTACCGTGAAACCGCGCGCCTTTTGGTGTACGGCGGCCTGAAAGAGGACAGCATCCTCCTCCGCCTGGCAGACATCTTCCGGGATTGGGAGGCCGGCTCCTGCGGCAGGGATGTGCTGGTCCGGCGAATCTATACGGAGATACGCCGGCTTTTGGAGCTGAGCGCCGCCTGTGGGTTCGACGAAAACCTCTGGCACTGCTACCTCACCTGGCTCCTCATGACCGACGTAAACCCCTTCACCCTGATCTGCGAGCGGGCAAGCTGCCGGGAGGGCAGCGTCCACACCTTTGTAAAAAGCGATTTTGCCATCTTTCGCCGTCTGTTCCACTACGACTTCTCCCCCATAGAGAGGGATCTTGACATCGACTGCTTCTCCACCGTCTGCCGCTATCAGGCCCTGTCCAGGCGGGACCGGATTTACAACCGGGATATGAGCTGGCAGGTGCGGACTTTAAGCCGCGCCCTGGCCCGCACCAGGAACGGGGAGGATATCTTTGCCCTGATGACCGCCTACTACCGCCAATACGGCGTGGGCCTTTTCGCCATGAACCGGGCCTTCCGCATCCAGAGCGGCGGACAGGAGCTTGAGTTTTTGCCCATCACCAATGTGGACCGCGTGATGCTGGAGGACCTGCTGGGCTACGAAAAGCAAAAGCAGGAGCTCCGCCGCAACACCGAGGCCTTTCTGGCGGGAAAGCACGCCAACAACGTGCTGCTCTACGGCGACGCCGGCACCGGAAAGTCCACCAGCGTCAAAGCTCTGGTAAACGAGTATTTCAATCGCGGGCTGCGGATGATCGAGATCTACAAGCACCAGTTCGGCCAGCTCTCCGTCATCCTCTCCACGCTGAAAAACCGGAACTACCGCTTCATCATCTTTATTGACGACCTCTCCTTTGAGGAAAACGAGGTGGAGTACAAATTTTTAAAGGCCGTCATCGAGGGCGGCGTGGAGACCCGGCCCGGCAATGTGCTGATCTATGCCACCTCCAACCGCCGTCACCTCATCCGGGAGACCTGGAACGACCGCACGGACATGGAGCACCACGGCGACATCCACCGCTCCGACACGGTGGAGGAGAAGATGTCCCTCTCCGCCCGGTTCGGTGTGTCCATCAACTACAGCGCCCCCACGCCCAGGGAATATCAGGCCATCGTCCTGGCCCTGGCGGCCCGGCAGGGCATCGACATGGATGAAAAGGAGCTGCTGGCCATGGCAGCCACCTGGGAGGTGCGCCACGGCGGCTTCTCCGGTCGGGTGGCTCAGCAGTTCATCCATTATCTGGAGGGTCTGGCAAAAAAGTGAGCGAAAAGCACGAGAGGCACCGGCCGGACGGATGTACCCGTCC
>CATNDT010000272.1 GCA_950097035.1 uncultured Oscillibacter sp. | reverse complement strand
CCTTCAGGGCGTTGCCCATCATGGAGGCGGCCGCCAGGGCGCGGCCCAGAGCGGCCGTGGCCACAGGGAGGGATTTTTGAATATTTCTGGCCCGCTCCGTCAGATCCCTTGTGGAAACGGCAACGGCCTGGACCATGCCGCCAGCGGTGATGGCCCGAACTAATTTATCCATAAAGGAGGTTCCTTTCTGCTTGTTGTTGAATGAGCGGGCATTCAGTCCTCTGCTGCCCACTCCAGAATATCACCGGGCTGGCAGCGGAGGATGCTGCACACCACGTTTAAGCTCTCCAGAGTAATCGTGGTATTCCCGGTACGCAGCTTCTGCACGGTACTCTCCGGCAGAAGCCTTTCCTTCCGCAGCCGATAGGTGGAGTATCCGGCTTCCTTGAGCCGCTGCTGTAAATTGGTTTTGTATCGAAGCATATCTCCCAGTTATTCACACAACCCTTTCCGGCCTGTCAGGTAATCAATGGATACGCCATAAAAATCGGCAAGAGCTACCAGAACAGGCGCTGTCGGCTCACGCTCGTTGTTTTCATATCTCTGGTAAGTCCGCACGGAAATGTGGATGGCATCCGCTACCATCTGCCGTGACAGACTTCTCTGTTTACGTAAATCTAACAAATTGGCTGATAAAATCTCCATAAAATCTGATTACGCCTCCGCTGCCCACTCTAAAATGTCGCCGGGCTGACAGCGGAGGATGTTACAGAGAATACCCAGGCTCTCCACGGTGATGGCCGTACTGCCGGTGCGAAGGCGCTGCATGGTTCCTTCCGATAGGATTTTTTCCGCCCGAATACGGTAGGTAGAGTATCCGGCATTTTTTAACTCCTGTAATACGTTCATTTTATACTGAAGCATGTTTACTCCTAAAAGTATGACTAAGTTTCCAGATGAATTTCCACAGCATCAATCAAAAAAGATTGATAGTCATCTCTTTTTGATGTATAATGGTAACATCCATATTAAGGAGGTCACACACCATGGATACACAGACAGCTGACCGTCTGACAGAGCTCTACCTGGACTATCTGGACCTGGGCGGCGACCTGATGATGCTGAGCGGAGTGGTGCAGGATCAAAGCCACGACTTTTCCAGCGAGTGCGCCCGGGCCTGCCTGCGCCGCCTGGTGGATAACGTCAGCCAGCACACCGCGGACATCCTGAAAACATCCAAGGTCCTGGCCAATACCGCCCCCTACCTCCCCCGGATGGCGGAGAAATAAATGCGCTGTTCATTCTCCCTGGGGCCGCTCATCCGGCAGTCGCCATAGGTGCGGATACGGTTGAACCCCGCCTCCAGCAGCCAGGAGCGCAGCTCCTCCACCTCGTAGGCCTTCTGCCGGTGCTCCTCGCCGGCACGGTCCCACTGGCCGTCCGGGCGGCGTGTAAAGATATCCATCCAATAGGAGCAGACTCTGCTGCGCTTGTCGTACTCGGACCGCCATACGCAGTAGACGTCCTCCGTCTCGTCCAGAAACACCTGCCCGTCCAGGCTGGCCAGCTTGAAGGCGCTGTTGACGTCGAACACCAGCAGGCCCCCCGGGGAGATGAACAGGTGCAGCCGCTCGAAGGTCCTCTGCACGTCCCGGGGGCTGGTCAGATAGTTCAGGCTGTCCAGACAGCAGACCGCCGCATCCACCGTGCCGTACAAATCCAGCATCTGCATGTCCTGGTTGAGAAATACCGGCGGCTCGCCGTGAAGCCCGGCCGCCTTCTCCCGGGCGGCGGCCAGCATGTCCGGACTGCCGTCCACCGCGATCATCTCGTATCCCCGCTCCGCCAGCAGGCAGGTCATGGCTCCCGTGCCGCAGGCCAGATCCAGCACCGTGCGCACCGGGATGCGGCTCTTCTGAAACAGCCGCTGAATGTAGTCCGCCCGCCGCTCGTACCCCACATCGCCGGTCAGCGCGTCGTAGACGCCCGCCAGCGGCCCGTAGGCGCTCATTTGCCCTCCTCCGTCCCGGGCGTCCGCTCCGCGGGCTCCGCCTGGCGGTCAAAAAACACCTGGTACCCGCCATGGCCAAAGGCCAGAGAGCGGTTGACCCGGCTGATGGTGGCGCTGGAGGCCCCCGTCCGCTCCAGGATATCGTTGTAAATCATCCCCCGCCGGAGCAGGACCGCCACCTCGAAGCGCTGCTCCATGGCCCGCAGCTCCGTGACCGTACACAAATCCTGAAAAAAGTTATAGACCTCCTCCTGGGTCTTCAGCGTCAGAATGGCCCGGTACAGCCCGTCGCTCTTTTCCTTCTTTGTAATTCTCGCCATCAGAATCCTCCTCCATTCCGGTTCTGCCTCCATTTTAACACT
>CATNDT010000271.1 GCA_950097035.1 uncultured Oscillibacter sp. | reverse complement strand
CCAGCTGGAGCCGGAACTGGAGCAGTTTGTCCAACGTGGCCTTCAGCCCCGTCTCGCTGCGCAGGATGCCGAAGCCCTCGTTGCAGGTGTGCTGAATCTGTTCAAACAAAAGGATGGGGGAGATGCCGCTGCCATTTCTGAAATAGCGCAGATGCCGCTCCAGGCAGGATTCCAGCTGTCTGGCGTCAATTTCCCGCAGCTCTTTACCCTGGCAGAATTCGGCGGCTGAACTGCCCGCCCGGCGGCCTTGAACCAGCATTTCCAGAATCCCGTCCCCCGCCCGGCAAGCCCCAAAGGCTCCGCCAGTGACCTCGCCGGCGGCAAAGAGCCCGGCCACGGAGGTACACATATCCGCATCCACTTGGATCCCGCCCATAGAGTACTCGTACCCCAGCGTGACCTCCAGCACGTTTCCGCTCAGAATCGCCTCCTCCACCCCGGCAAGAGACTCTCCGTTGTAGTAGCCTTTCCTGTGCCATGCGCTGAACCGCTGCGTAAAGCGCTCCAGGCTCTCCCGCCGGACCTCCGGACTGTTTTGAGAATAATCCAAGTACAGGCCGCCCCGGTCAGTGAGCGCCCCCTGCTTTTGGGCCTGCGCAAAGATATAGGAATTGACCAGCTTGCTGAGCTTTTGTCCCCGGAACCGCTCCGCCTCCGGGGGTAGCTCCAGCGGCTTATGCTCCCGGTCCAGCAGTCGGTATCGCAGCTCGGGCAGGTTGAACTCAAACACAAAGGGGTAGATGGAGCCCCGCATCTCGGTTGGCTCCAATGCGGTGGGCATGCCCAGAACAAACTCCATGTCCACCAATTCGGCTCCCGCTCGGCACGCGATGGCCTGTCCATCCCCCGTCATGTCTGACACCGTGTTGTTCACATGAAACGGCTGATAACCTCCGGTGGCCAGAATCACCGCCTTGGCCCGTATCAGAAGGATCTCGCCCCGGTAAATGTCCAGTGCCAGCGCGCCGGTCACACGGCCCCGGTTGGTGAGCACCTCAATAATGGTGCAGTCCTCCATCCGGTGAATCTCCGGGTGTTCACGCATGCCCTGCTCCAACACCCGCGCGAAAGCCTTGCCCGAGGCAATCCAAGTCCCGTTGGGCAAAAACAGGCAGTGCTGTCCGCCCTTTTCCGCCCATTCCATAAACTGCCCGGCCGCCGCCGGCCCTTCCTCCACATAAAGCTCGGCCAGGTCCTGATCGTTAAGATAGAACCCCTCCTTCATCAGGCAGTCCAGCATATCGGCTTTGGTAAAGCGTTCGTCCGCCTCCAGCCCCAGTTCATGCCGCGCCGAGTAGCCGTCAATGCCAAAACCGCCGCCGGCCATAAGCAGGTTTCCGCTGTTTCCAATCTTTCCTTTGCTCAGCATCGTCACGTTCAAGCCTCGCTGGGCGGCGGCGACGGCGGCGGTCACCGCCGCTCCGGACCCGCCCGCCACCAGAATATCCGTTTCAATCAACCGGTCTATGTTTGTCATTGGGCCTATGCCCTTGGGTTGGGGGATGTAATCGGGCAGCTTGTCATAATCCAGTCCGGCGTTCTCCAGCACCAGGCTTTTGGCGTTCTCGCCGAATTGAATGCTGTAGCTTTTTAG
Source organism: uncultured Oscillibacter sp. (assembly GCA_950097035.1). Lineage (GTDB taxonomy): Bacteria > Bacillota > Clostridia > Oscillospirales > Oscillospiraceae > Oscillibacter. The sequence goes on along the minus strand of CATNDT010000271.1, from coordinate 748 downwards.
GGCTCGTTTGAGAATCCGCCGGCCCTCTTTTCCAAAACGGCCCTCGATCTCCTCCCGCAGTGCACGGTAGAGATGCCCTACATGGTAGGCCCAGGGCATTTTTGCCCGCTCTCCCAGCCGGGCCTTTTGGGCCTCATAGCGTTGATAGGCGTCTTTGGTATAGCCCGCTCCGGCGAACTCCAGGTCACAAGTGGCGCAGCCGTCCACTCGGCTCCCGGTCAAAGCGCCGTCGGATATGCCAAACCCCTTAAGAATCGCCGTGTCCACGTGGCCGCAGTAGCACCGCCCATATTCCAGCATTCCAAAATGCTTCCACTCCGTGTACCAGGGACAGCGGCTGTACCGGAGGGAGAAACGCCCCTCCTCTTTGACCGCCGCGCATTCCACCTGCCCAGGAAAGCACTCCCACTCCCCATACAGGTCATAGCTGAGGGCATCCAGCGGACAGCCGTCGATGTGAGCGCGCATGGCCATGCGCCGGCCCCGCTGATATCCGTACCGCTCCACCCCACGAATAACAGTCTCACGCCCCTCCTCGCCAAGGGCGTCGACGGTCTCCTTGGCGATATAAGCAAAGAGCATGGCGTGATGGGACGCCGACGAAAGTACGATCTCCACGGATTTTCCCCCCTTATCCCTTCAGACTGTTCATCCCTTCCAGATACTGCTCCAAAAAGTCCAAGACCACCTGACGCTGGGATTCCTCCAAGCTCTGAAAATATCCGCTCAGGCGCTCCCACATCATGGC
>CATNDT010000270.1 GCA_950097035.1 uncultured Oscillibacter sp. | reverse complement strand
TAGACCACCTGGCCGTCCTCCCGGTGGGGGGCGCTGGCGGCGTGGAGCTCCGCCCGGGTGCAGAAGCAGGGATACACCAGCCCCAGGTCCGTCAGCTTCTCCAGGGCGGCGCGGTACAGCTCCGTCCGCTCGCTCTGGTAATAGGGCCCGTCCGGTCCGCCGGCGCCCGGGCCCTCGTCCCACAAAAGGCCCAGCCACCGCAGGTCCGCCTCCACCCTCTCCGCATACCGCCGGGGGCAGCGGACGGTGTCCAGGTCCTCCACCCGCAGCACCACCCTGCCGCCCTGCTGCCGGGCGCTGAGCCAGGCCAGCAGGCAGCAGAGGATATTGCCCAGGTGCAGCCGCCCGCTGGGCGAGGGTGCAAAGCGCCCCCTGGGTCCGCCTGTCCGCGCCATAGTCCACTCCCCCCCTTGCCGCTTATGCGGCTATTATAGCAACAAAGAAAACGGATTGCAAACGCAAAAAGACTGCCGCCCGGGGTATGCCCCGGCGGCAGTCTTTTCTGTCACTGCATCAGCTGTTCCACACAGGCACGCATCTCCTGTTTGGAGCGGGCAGCCTGGGCCGCGTCCACCACCGCCTGGCGCTCTGTCTCCGGCAGGGCGGCAAACCGTTCCATAGCCTCTGGCCGCTGGGCCAGAGCCATAGCAAGCCCCTGGGGAAGTCCCTGTTGCTCCATTGCACTCACCTCTCCCCCAGTATGCGCCTGTGAAAACCGAATTATGCGTAGAAAAACAGATCCAGCAGCAGCGTCAGGTCATAAGCGGAAAGGTAGGTGACCCCCTTTTCATAGACGCAGGGAGATCTCAGCTCCCAGTCGCCGGCCTCGTTCCCGGGCCGTTTGGCAACATCGCCGCCGGGCAAAACGGTAAACAGCGTGTCATCGCCGCTGCGCACCACAACACCCTGGCCCTTTACCCAGGTCACATCACAGCCCACGGCCTCCGCCACCGCCCGCACCGGCAGCAGGCCGGAACCGGCCGCTTTGGCGGAAACGTCCAGCTTCTCGCCGTCTACAAACACATCGCCGGCGGCGTTCAGCATGCAGCGGCCCCGGTATTCATAGGGCAGCAGCACGATGCGGCGCACGGCGCCGTCCTCCTGCCAGGCCAGGAACTGGGAGCCGGGAACCAGATCCTCCACGGTGACATAGTTGTTGGTGCGGTAGGGCTTCACCTCGGCGGAAAGCGGGACGGCCAGCGTCTCTCCGCCGGCCACCGGCAGACTCATCGCCTTCCCATCGGAGCTGCCCTCGCCGATAACCCGGTAATACTGGGGCGCGGCGTAGTCCGCCGGCAGGTTGACCACCACCGCCAGGGCGGCGCTCTGGGGGGGCAGGCTCATGGTCATGGCGGGGCCCACCCAGGCGCAGACGGTGTCTCCATCCTTCACCTCCGCCATACTCACCGGTACGCCAAGGACCGCGTCCACACAGGGCGTGGTCTCCCGCAGGTGCAGGATGATGTGGTTATACGCGTCTTTCTCATCGCTGTTTTTCAGCTCCAGCGCGCCGTTTTCCAGCTTTTTCACCGTCCCCCACACCCGGACGGGGGCAACGGTCTCTATCGCGGGAACGGCCGCATCATCCGCTGCCGCCAGGGCAGGCAGGCTGAGCAGCAACGCGGCGCACAGCGCCAGGGGCAAAAATTTCACAGTGTGCTTCATATGCTTCATCCTCTCTTTATTCTTATACACAGACAGACGAACGGGACAGGAAAAAAGTTCCCGTTTTTAATTTACACGAACTCCTGAAAAATGTCCAGCCCGGCCAGCTCCAATCCCATCTGAAGGCCCATAAAAAACTGATACTCCTGCCGAACGTCCTCCAATCCGGCCAAAGCGCCCAAAATCTCCTCCATGCTGTACACCAGCGCATGGTTGCTGCGGTGATCCAGACGGAATTTTTCGCAGATCTCATCCAGCTCCCGCCGGCACAGCTCCACGTCCGGCTGCCTGTCAATATACTGTTCCCGCAACTGCCGGGCCAAATCCGCCAAAATCATGTGGGCCGTTTTTGCCATCATGCTCACCTCCTTAACAGTAGTTTTTGAATTCACCAATATCTCCCCCTTTCTAATTGCATCATTATACACTATTATATGTAAAATGCAACCACTTGTTTTTTGTACGCATCATCTATATACTACATTGCATAAGGTGGTGTAATTATGGCAGAAGCTATTCTAGTAAATCGAACCCGTTTCACCTCATCTCTCCAAAACGAGCTGATGGATTCCTTTAACCAACTGGCAAAGGACACTCGTATCCCCAAGTCCCGCTTGATAGACGAGGCCATTGAGGACCTGCTCAAAAAATATAGAGAAAAGGACGGCTGACCAGCCGTCCTTTTCGCGTCCCCAAGGAAAGGGGCCAGGGGAAACCTGCGGTTTCCCCGGTTGATTTGCC
>CATNDT010000269.1 GCA_950097035.1 uncultured Oscillibacter sp. | reverse complement strand
GCCGCGGATGAAGTTGTAGGTGTAGCCCTGGTCGTTTTCGTCGCCGATGCAGATCAGGCCCACCTTGATGGTTTTGACATCGTCGGCGGGAGGGGTGTTGTCCCCCTGGTTGTCGGCGGGGGGCGTGCTGCTGTCGGCCGGCGGGGTGGAGTCGCCGCCGCAGGCGGCCAGACTCAAAACCATGACCAGGGACAGGAGCAGTGCAAGAAACTTCTTCATTCTGGTTTTCCTCCTTGTTTTTTGATTCCATAATCGTCCAATTCCGGGTAAAACAGGTGTGGGAATACCTCACCTGTTATCATCATACAAGAAAAACCGCAGGAATTCAATCGGTTTTTTCTTTTTTCTGGAAAAAAGGAGATATATTTTTCTCTGAATTACTGTAGACCTTTTACCAAATCGTCCAAAACGGGTAAAAAAGGGCAAGGAGGTACTGCCGACCGGCAAAATTTCGGAGAGGGCGGCTGCCTTGAGAATTTGCGTCAGCCTATGAGCAATTGGGCGCCGCCGCGCCGAAGCGGCGGTGAAAAGAACGGCTGCGGCAGCGGCCGGACGGAAGCGGAAAAGAGCAGCGGCTCCCGTTTCGGGGCCGTCGCTCTTTCGGTCATATTACAGGGAAATGGCGGTGCCGGTCTCGCCGGCGATGCCGGCCTTGGCCTTTTCCAGCAGGGTGATGAGGGCTGTGCGGCCGGGCTTGGACTCAGCGAATTTCAGCGCCGCCTCCACCTTGGGCAGCATGCTGCCGGGGGCGAACTGGCCCTCCGCCGCGTATTGCCGGGCCTGGGCCGGGGTCAGACGGTCCAGCCACTTTTGATCGGGCCTGCCGAAGTTGACGGCCACCTTCTCCACAGCGGTCAGGATAATCAGCGTGTCTGCGTTCAAAGACTCTGCCAGCAGCTCGGAGGCGAAGTCCTTGTCGATGACCGCGCCGGCGCCCTTCAAGTGGTTGTTTCCGGTCTGGTAGACGGGGATGCCGCCGCCGCCGCAGGCCACCACCACCTGACCCGCGTCAAGCAGGGCGCGGATGGTTTCGATCTCCACAATGGACTTGGGCAGGGGGGAGGCCACGCAGCGCCGCCAGCCCCGGCCGGCGTCCTCCATCACGGCGTTGCCGCGGCGGCGCATCTCCTCCGCCTCCGCCTCGGTCATAAAGGTGCCGATGGGCTTGGTGGGATTTTCAAAGGCGGGGTCCTCCGGGTCCACCTCCACCTGGGTGAGGATGGTGGCCACGGGCTTGTGCAGCCCCCGGTTTAAAAGCTCCTCCCGCAGGGAATTTTGCAGGTCATAGCCGATGTAACCCTGACTCATGGCCGTACAGACGGACATGGGAGCCATTGGGTGGGTGGGGTCCTCCCGGGAGAGGGTGGTCATGGCGATGTTGATCATGCCCACCTGGGGGCCGTTGCCGTGGGCCACCACCACCTCGTTGCCCGCCTCAATCAAATCCACAATGGCCCGGGCGGTGTGCTTTACCGCGGCCATCTGTTCCGGGAGGTTTTTGCCCAGGGCGTTGCCGCCCAGGGCGATGACGATACGTTTACCCATGATTGGTGCAACCTCGCTATTTCTAAAAAATCAGAACAGCTTGCGCTTGCCGCCGTTTTCAAGGGCCATCAGGGCGGACACGGGGTCCTTTACCTTGCTCATCATAATCATGGCGGCGATGACGTAGGGCTTGTAGCTGGCCTCTTTGTACAGGGGCACCAGATACCGGTCAAACACGGAGTTGTCCACCTCACCCTCGGGGCAGCTGAGGCCGGTGATGTCGGCGGGCAGGCAGTGGAGGTACAGCGCGCTGCCGTTTTTGGTGCGCTTCATCATCTCCTCGGTGCAGGACCAGTTTTTGTGCTGGGCGTTCTGCTCCAGCAGCTTTTTCTCCAGCGCGTCGATGCCGGCCTGATCGCCGGCCTGATAGAGCTTTGTCCGCTCCTCCATGGCGGCAAAGGGGGCCCAGCTCTTGGGATATACGATGTCGGCGTCCTGGAAGGCCTCTTCCATGGTGGCTACCTTTTGATAGCTGCCGCCGGTGGCGGCCGCGTTTTTCCTGGCGATCTCCTCCACCTCGGGCATCACGTCATAGCCTTCCGGATGGGCCAGCACTACGTCCATGCCGAAGCGGGTCATCAGGCCGATGACGCCCTGGGGCACAGAGAGGGGCTTGCCGTAGGAGGGGGAGTAGGCCCATGTCATGGCGATTTTTTTGCCCTTCAGATTCTCCACACCGCCGAACTGGTGGATGATGTGCAGCATATCCGCCATGCACTGGGTGGGATGGTCCACGTCGCACTGGAGGTTCACCAGGGTGGGCTGCTGCTCCAGGATGCCGTCCCGGTAGCCCTCCTTCACGGCGTCCATGAAGGTCTTCTGGTACTTGTGGCCCTCGCCGATGAACATGTCGTCCCGGATGCCGATGACGTCGGCCATGAAGGAGACCATGTT
>CATNDT010000268.1 GCA_950097035.1 uncultured Oscillibacter sp. | reverse complement strand
CTGTTTAGGCCGGGGGCGATCTCCCTGCCCGCAGTCCCGCACCGTTAGTGATTGTCGGGGCAGTTCCGGTTCCACTACAAAGGACATGGCGGTATAATGGGTGGGGTATTCCCATTGGTCTCTGTCTCGAAAATGAGCAGCATCCATTTGTTGTGTTTCGTACTCTACCACATGGAGGGTATGAGATTCCCCGGTGACGGGGTGGGTAAATTCTATGGCGTCCTCCGCGCCGGACACGGTGAACCGGGGGCCAGGGACGGACACCGGGCTCTGCTCCAGGGAGAGGGAAAGACTTTTCAGTGCGGGCCGGGTCTTGGTGGTCCAGGGGAAGGATTCCCGGAGGAAGGTCCAGCCTTTTTCCGGGTCCAAGCCGTAGTGCTCCATGAGCCAAATGGCCTCCCACTCCTGCTGGTTCCGCCGTCCCTGCTCCTCTGGCGGGCGGCAGGAGTCCGGCACCCAGCCGGAGCCAATCCCGCTCCGGCGGCGCTGGGGTTTCCCGTTCACCGCCAGGGTAGGCTGGTAGCTTATGGTCATGGGGTTTTCGGCATCCTGCTGCTCCTCTTCCTCTGGGGTGAAGTTTCGGCCCTCCTGATCGTTGGGCCACCACTTTTTCTGAAAGGCCCGCAGGGCATCCGGGTCGATCTCCACACAGACATCCACCACCAGCCCTTTCCCGCAGGAATACGCTGCAGGGATGTGCCACATCCTCCCAGCCCAGAGGAAGGTTTTTCCGATTGGAATTTCCTTCCCCGGCTTGTCGTGGCCATGATGGCGGCTGCCGAAGTCGTTAAAGTACACCTTCCACTCCGGGCGCTCCGGCGGTCCGGCGGGTTCCGGTTCTGGCATAAGCCCGTAATATTCTTTTGGGTAGGGGATCTTGCCGTAGTCAAAGCCGGACTGCACCCCTTTGATGTACCCGTAGGGATCCTCCATGGGTGTCAGACCCAGGCCGTCCCGCAGGCTGTCTAAGGCGGCGCGCTGCTCCGGGGTGGGCGGATAGGTTTCCAGGAAGGCATCGAAATCTCCCCGGTCCCACATCCACGCCTGTTCCGCAGCGTCCAGCCCGCAGGCCAGGATGAGGCGCAGGAAGTCCTCAAAGCTCCGGGCCAGGGGGTGGACATAGTCCCCCGGCAGGTTAAAGGGGTTGACGGCAAACACCGTTTCCCCAAAACCCTTCACAAAGCAGCAGTGGATGCCGTCCACCCCCGCCCAGCCGATGACCTCCGCCCCCTTGGGCGTGCAAAAATAGTCGCTACGAGTGTCCCCAAGTTGCAGGCCAAGCTGAGAAAAATCAATACCCAGTCTTTTGAATTTTTGGTATAGTGTCATAGACGGGCGCCTCCTGTGTTTGTTGTTTTATGTTATCGCACAGAGCGTCATACTCTAACTATCTTCCGAAACCTTACGAAAAAATAGCCCCTCGCTTTGGGCCAATTCTGAAATAAGACTTTTCAGAAATTCGCTTGGGCTATAGACGCCCATATACAGATCATCACCATTCAGTATAATCATGGAATTGCACTCTGGCAAGATAACATTGATATATTCTCTTGATTTCCATTCCCCTGAAAAACAACGCTTAATGAGGCCTGTCAGTTGACCTAAATCTGGATTTTCAAAAACCTCGTGTTTTGACCGCCATGCCGAAATCCAAAAAAGGATTTAAGTAAGTCAATAACTCAATCCCCGTTATCCGGTCCCGCCCCCCTTTAAGGGCTTCACGGGAGCTGGCAAGGGAAAAATCGAGTGAAGATATAGGATTTTGGAGCGTCAAGGATAAGGCAAGCGTGGGCTGTCGTGATGTGACCAGCCAACAAACTTGCACCCAATATCAGCCCAAAATTTCATACAAGACAGGAAAACGGACATCGGAAGATGCCCGTTTTTTCATTCTCTGGAGGTGAGATATTTTGAGTAGCCCCAACACATCCCCTCCCAAGCGGCGGGGCAGAGCGCCCACCATGAAGATCGGGCGGGATGAGGAACGCGCAGCCAGCCCAAAAGGGGTCCCCGCGCAAGCCCAGCGAAGCGGGTTGCGTGGGGAGAGGAGGAGCAAGGGAGCGAACGCAGTTTTCGCCGTAAGGCGGAAACGGAGTTGAGCGGACTTTGCGACGACGAGGGCTGTTCAGACAAAGGGGTTTGGGGGCGCTGCCACCAACAAGCAGATTGGTCCTCCTGCCCACGGCGGGAGGTCCAATCTGCTTGCCCCGCGTCCCACCGTGAAACCACCCTTGCGCCGTTGGAAATCCGTGGTATAATGGGGAAAGAAAACAATCCGGGAGGGCCACATCATGCCGGAACATCTCAACTCACAAGTGCAGATCGCCGTCTGTGACGATGAACCCATAGACCGCCAACAGGCCGCAGACCTGACCCGTGAGATCATGGCGGCGCACAATTCCACATTCTCCTGCTGGACGTGATGATGGAGGGCCTGGACG
>CATNDT010000267.1 GCA_950097035.1 uncultured Oscillibacter sp. | reverse complement strand
GCCTGCGCTGCCGGTACTGCGGCGGATCAGGGGGAGAGCGCCGGCCTTTGATCCGCGGTGTCAGAGATAAAAGCGGTGGCATCCAATGGTCTGCAGGTATGTGCGGTTTTCGTTGATCCATACGCCCTCGGACAGGGCGGGGGCGTAAAAAAAGAGCGCGCCCTCCAGAGATTTTTCACCGCTCAGCGCCCGCCTGGCGGCCTCCACAGATTGCTCGGTGGGCTCTAAGTACACGGTTCCGTTTTCCACAGGCTCAAACTGCACAATGCCGTCCGCCTGTTGAAAGACAACGGTGGAGATAGTATTGGGAAAGTCCCTGCTCTCCACACGGCCCAGCACCACGTTGCCCACGGCGATTTGCCCCTCCAGGGGCTCCCCCCGGCTTTCGGCGCTGATGATGCGGCTGAGCCAATACAGGTCCACTGCGTTGTGGTCCGCGCCGGCAGAGGTCATGGCCGCGCCCTGAAAATAGGGGTCCCACTCCGCCGTGCCGCCCAGAAGCTCTGCGGTGATCCGCAGAGGGATGTACGTTACGCCGTTTTCCACATAGACCTTTCCGGAAAGGGTGACACCGTTCAGCGTCACGGTATTTGCCGCGGGCTTTGCGGTAATCCGGGAGTGGCCGGACTGGGCCACCGCCGTCTGCTGGTAGCTGTCCCAGTATACATCCCAGCCTCCTAAGGTCTCCAGCAGGGCCCGCATGGGAATGTAGGTCACACCGGTTTCCAACTGGCCGGAGACCGTCAGCTCCTGTCCGTCCACCTGGACGGGCACCTCTCTTGCGGCCCGGGCTGTGAGGGTGAGGGAGGCCGCCGCCAGCAGGCCGCACAGAAGTTTGCCGGCGTGGCGGCGGCATTTACCGCTTCGTGTGGGGTTCGGTCGTCGTTTCATGGGGTTGCCTTCCTTTCTGCGTGATATTCTGGTATCCATGATACCGGAAACCAGAGGCAGGAAGCAACCCTCAAAACCTGCCAGTCCTGGGAGTTTTTGGGCGGCAAAATTTTTGTTGACAATATCGTAAGACGATATTATACTGAAAGCAAGCAATATCGCGTTTCGATATCGAGGCGCGGGGGAGGGAGTGCCGCCATGGCGAAGGAACCCTTAAAGACGCTGACAGAGAGCATGTTCTATGTCCTTTTGGCCCTCTGGCGGCAGGACCGGTGCGGCACGGAGATCGCCGCCTACGTCCGGGAGCTGACGGCGGACCGGGTGACGCTGGGACCGGGGACGCTGTACTCCATCCTGGGAAAATTTGAGGAGGAGAAGCTGATTCGGGAGACGTGGGTCCGGGGGCGGATGCGGGTCTACCGGATCACGGAGGAGGGCCGGGCGCTGTTCCGGCGGGAGCTGGATTACATGCGCCTCTGCGTGACCGACGGAGAGCGGGAGACAAGAGAGGAGGAGCCGCGGTGAGAAGAATGGCGCTGGACACCATGAATATCCCCGCCGTGCAGGCGTGGCTGGAGGACTGGGCGGCCAAGGGTTGGTTTTTAAAGGCCTATGGGGCCCACATCGCCCGGTTTGCGGCGGGGGAGAGGAAAGAGGGGGTGCGGTACCGCCTCCAGCCGGTGAAGCGGGACGAGGCCGCTCCGGATTGCGACGTGCAGACCGCCTATGAGGAGATGGGGTGGCGCTATGTCTGCTCAACGGGACCGGCGGTGATCAGCTCCGTGAACCGGGAGTTTTACATCTGGCGCTGCGACGATCCCGCCGCTCCGGAGCTGGAGACGGACCAGAGCCTGCGGGGGGAGGACTACGCCTATCTTCTGCGCCGCTGGCGGCGGGACGTGCTGATCTGCCTTCCGGCGCTGGCGGTGATGTTTCCGCTGCTGGTGTGGATTGTGTGGAGCAATCCCCGGGAATACCTGCTCAGCCGGTATCCCTCCTCCGTAACGCTGCTGCTGTGTGTTCACATGCTGGCGATTTTATACAGCGTCCGCCGGGCGGTGCGGCTCCTCCGCTTTGCCCGGCGGCTGCGGTCCGGAGAGCCGGTGCCCCAGCGGGCCCCCTGGCGGCGGGCGCGGCGGGAGATATGGCTCTTCTGGGGGCTGTATGCGCTCGTTCTCCTCCTGATGGTGGGAAATCTGTTCCGCTCCGGCGAGGGCAGGGTCTTTTTGCCGGTTTCCAAATGGGAGGAGCCGGCGCCCTATGTGTCCCTGGCGGCGTTGAACCCGGCGGACACACCGGCGGAGGAGGCCTGCGCCCTGGATTATCACAGTGTCTGGGCCAGGTCCATCTGGTGGGTGTTGGAGAGGGGGCCGGAGGCCGACTGCGAGACCTGGTATTTCAGTCTCCGCTTTCCCTCCATGGCGAAGAATCTGGAGCAGCAGTACATGCGGCCCTACCGAAATGACCGGGAGTGGGCGTATCGCCCTCAGACAGTTCCTCCGGATCTGGACAGCGTGTGGTACAGCTCTGTAAACGGTATGCAGCGGCTGCTGCTCCGCCGGGACGGGCAGGTGATTCTGGTTCACTACTGGGGCCGGGGAGCGCCGCTGGACCA
>CATNDT010000266.1 GCA_950097035.1 uncultured Oscillibacter sp. | reverse complement strand
AACGCGGCCGGTATGAGGCCAGAATGTGTTTTTCATTGTTCAGACACCCTTTCACGGGAAGAATATGATTGCTATAGTATAGCACGCCTTTTTCGATTTGTCATCATCTTTTGGACAAGCGGTGCATAAGCTGATAAAAGAATTTCCCTCTACACGAATACGAAAAGAGGAGTCAGCAATGGGAAAGCACATCGGTTTGTCACTGGCCATCATCTTCCTGCTCTTTTTCCTGCCCTGGCTGTGGGGCGAGCCCTCCCAGGCCACCGATCCGGAGCCGGCGGATCCCCCTCCCCCGGCGGAGGACATCCCGGCGGAGGACCCGCCGTCCCAGCCGGCCGAAAGCCTGGACGCTGCCGCCGCCCTGAACGTGCTGGTGGGGGGCAAGCTCCAACAGATGGACATGGGGACCTACCTGCTGGGGGTGGTGCGGGCGGAGATGCCCGCCTCCTTCCAGGAGGAGGCCCTCAAGTCCCAGGCCGTGGCCGCCCGGACCTACACGTTCTACAAGATGCGCAGCGGCGGCAGCGCCAACCACCCGGAGGCCGATGCCTGTGACGACATCACCTGCTGTCAGGCCTACAAGTCCTACGAGGAGGCTGCCCAGGGCTGGGGGGAGCAGGCGGCGGAATACGAGGCCAAAATCCGCCGGGCGGTGGACGCCACCGACGGGGAGTGCATCCTCTACGAGGGACAGCCGGTGCTGGCGGTGTTCCACTCCTCCTCCTCCGGCACCACCCAGGACGCCGCCGACGTCTGGAGTACCGGCCTGCCCTATCTCCAGCAGGTGGAGACCCCAGAGGACGCCGATACTGTTCCCAACTTCCATACCACCGCCTCCTTTACCGCCGCCGCCCTGAAGGACCTGCTCCAGAGCGCCCTGCCGGAGGCGGATCTCTCCAAGAGCCCCTCCAACTGGTTCACCAACATCCAGCAGCAGCCCAACGGCACCGTCACCTCCCTGGCCGTTGGCGGGGTGGCGGTGGGCGGAAACCAGCTGCGCACCATCCTGGATCTGCGCAGTGCCTGCTTCACCATCTCCTTTGACGGGGATATGGTCCTCTTCTCCGTCACCGGCTACGGCCACGGCGTGGGTATGAGCCAGTACGGCGCAAACGTCCTGGCCGCCGGCGGCATGAGCTACCGGGAAATCCTGGCCTGGTACTACACCGGCGCCAGCGTGGAACGGCTGGAGAGGTAATCATTCTTTTCTTTGAAAAGAAAAGAATCAAAAGAAACTTTTATGGCAAAACTCCGTTTTGCCTTGCCCATTGGCGGTCCTACGGGAGTTTTCTCCAAAGGCGGCAAAGACACTTTTTGAGAAATAAAGAGGCGCGAAGTGTCAGCACTTCGCGCCTCTTTCTATCAAGTCACGGCTGTTCAGCGGCCGCGGGGTAGGGGCAAGGGAAAAATGGGGTTTTCCCGCTTACGCCTCCATCTTGCTCATAGCGGCCTTGTCAGCTACCAGGGTGACATAGGGGTGGAGCTGGAGGATGGAGGCAGGCACCTGGGGCGTGACAGGGCCGGTAAAGGCGGCCTTGACGGCGTCAGCCTTGTCCTCGCCGCTGACCATCAGGAGGATCTTGCGGGCCATCATGATGGACTTGATGCCCATGGTCATGGCCTGACGGGGCACCTCGTCCCGGGAGGCGAAGAAACGGGCGTTGGCCTCAATGGTGCTCTCGGTCAGATCCACCACGTGAGTCTCCAGCTCAAAGGCATTGCCGGGCTCGTTGAAGCCGATGTGGCCGTTGCGGCCCATGCCCAGTACCTGCAGGTCAACGCCGCCCATCTTGCGGATGACCTCATTGTACCAAGTGCACTCCCCAGCCGGATCGGCGGCCAGACCGTCGGGCACATTGGTGTTGGCGGGATTGATGTTGATATGGTCGAAGAAGTTCACCTGCATGAACCGGCGGTAGCTCTGCTCATGGGTGGGCTCCAGGCCCACGTACTCATCCAGGTTCACGGTCTTCACCTGGGAGAAGTCCAGATCGCCCTTCTCGTACCAGGTGATCAGCTGCTTGTACATGCCCACCGGGGTGGAGCCGGTAGCCAGACCCAGCACACTGGTGGGCTTGAGGATCACCTGGGCGGAGAGGATGTTTGCCGCCTTCCGGCTCATGGCCTGATAGTCTTCTGTCACATAGATTTTCATAATTTCTCTTCTCCTTTTTATACGGCCGTGGGCCGCAATTTGATAAAGCCGAAACAAAGAGTCCCGGACAGGATGCCCGCTCCGTTACCGGGCGGACAACCCCAGTCCGTCAGCGCGGGAAAGAGCGTAATAAAGTTCTTTTTGCTGCCTTTTTCAATCAAGAAAAAGGCAGACCCGGACAGGATGCCCGCTCCGTTACCGGGCGGACAACCCCAGTCCGTCAGCGCAGAAAAGAGCGCAATAAAGTTCTTTTTGCTGCCTTTTTCATTCAAGAAAAAGGCAGTCCCGGACAGGATGCCCGCTCCGTCACCGGGCGGACAACCCCAGTCCGTCAGCGCAGAAAAGAGCGCAATAAAGTTCTTT
>CATNDT010000265.1 GCA_950097035.1 uncultured Oscillibacter sp. | reverse complement strand
TGCATTGGTTTGCCGCTTCCGCTTATTGTTAGCTTTTTTGAAGATTGCTATAAAAGCGCAGTCCTCTTTGGGGGCAGCTTCTCTGATAAGCAGTTTAAATGCTTACTGGATGGAGCTTTCTGCGATAAAGTCATCACTTCTGCATTTTTGCTCATAATCCTTTTACTCCTCCAATTACTGTGGATTTTGTCGCAGAAACGGTTTACAGAACTCCCTCCATGTGGTAAACTAATAGAGAAATTTTCTCTGGAGGCAGAGCTGTGACCTTTTTTAAGCGGATATGGCAATCCATACAGGACATCGTCCGCAAGGCGGACATGAAGCTGCTGGGACTGTGCCTGGTGTGTACGGCCTTCGGCCTGCTGCTTATCGCCAGCGCCACCGCCTACTTGGACTATAAAACCCCGGGTACCCAGATGAAGCGTGTGCTGGTCCAGGCCGCCGGGGCGATGCTGGGTATTGGGGCGTACTTTATTTTTTCCAATATTGACATGGAGCATTTTGCGGAAAAATGGTGGCTGTTCCTGATTTTCAATATCGGATTCATTGCCCTGCTGCGTACCCCTCTGGGTATCGAGGGGGGCGGCAACCGCTCTTGGCTGAGCATCAAGGGGCTTCCCGTGAACATCCAGCCGGCGGAGATTGTGCGTCTGACCTTCACGGTGCTGCTGGCCAAGCAGATGGCCTGGTTCCGGGACAACCGGCAGATGAAGGGATTCAGCTCGCTGATCTTTCCGGCGGTGCACGCGGGGTTTATGTTCGTGTGGATTTACGTGATTTCCAAGGACGCGGGCAGCGGGCTCATGTACCTGGTAATTTATGCCGGGATGGCCCTGGCGGCGGGGCTTGCGTGGTACTGGTTCGCTATCGGCTTCACTGGCCTGGGGCTGAGCGTCGGCCTGCTGGCGCTGTTTGAAAAGCTTCCCGTATACTGGGTGGAGCGGTTCCACGTGCTGTTTGACCACAGCTACAGCCCCCAAGGCAGAGGCTACCAGCAGACCCGCGGCATGCTGGCCTTGGGCAGCGGAGGTTTTTTCGGCCAAGGCTTGTTCCAGGGCATCCAGACCCAAGGCGTCATCGACGGCAGTCTCCCCGCCCGGCAGACAGACTTTATTTTCTGCGTCTGCGGCGAGGAGCTGGGCTTCGTGGGCTGCCTGGCCATCATTGTACTGGAGTCGCTGGTTATCTTCCGCTGTTTCCAGACAGCCCGGCTGGCGAAAAGCAGCATGGACGCCCTCATCTGCGTGGGCTTCGGCTCCATGCTGATTTTTCAGACGTTGGAAAACATCGGAATGTGCCTGTTCGTCATGCCAGTCATCGGCTTGACCCTGCCCTTTTTCAGCTATGGCGGCAGCTCCATCGTGGCCTTGTACGCCGCCTTGGGCATGGTGTCTGGCGTCCGGGGACGGACCCTTCCGGATTGGCTGCGGAAAACCTAGTGTCTGACATGATGGAAGATCCTCCGGACTCAGGGGGATCTTCTTTTCCTTGAAAGGAAAAGAAGCAAAAGAAACTTTTTGTCCGCAAGCTTCGCTTGCTCTATGGGCGGTCCTTTTGAGGTACCGACGGCTCGCGGACAATGACTCTGGGCGGCTGCGCCACTACAGTGGCGTTGGGCGGTACATCGAAGCTGACGGCGGCGCCCGCGCCGATCCGGGCGCCGCTGCCTATGCGAATGTCCCCTACCAGCACGGCGTTCGCGCCGATAAGGCAGTTGTCCCCGATCTGCGGGGCTCTGCCGTTCACCTCGCCGATGGTGACGTTCTGATAAATCCGGCACTCCCGGCCGATAGAGGCGTACCGGGAGATATAGATACCATGGAGTCCGTGGGGCAGGGAGGGGATGTCCGCGATGTTCGCTCCCCGGCCGATATAGCCGCCCCGCTTATGGGCTATGCGGTTGAGCAGGAAGGTCAGTATATCCGTCAGCAGACTGTTCCCCGCCTGCTCCCGCAGCCGAAAGAGCCGCCAGTAAAGCCGCAGATGGTTGCCCAGGGAGTAGTCCATGAGCCGTTCCCGTAAATGCATCGAAATTTGTCCTTTCCTGTCGGATGCTTCCCAGCATAGCACAGCGGGGCTGGAAATGCAATGGCAAAAAAGACGGTCAGCTTTTACAGTCAGTATAGCAGATTTTCCAACTCTTGCTTATACTTTATTCACTATTTGCGTACTCGTTCAATTACCCTGCGAAATTAACCACGGAAATCAATTTTGCCCTCAAAGAGGAAGAGTGGTAGAATGGGGACATGAAAAGCATAAAGGAGTACTTCGAGGAAGTAGAAACGACAAAAGAATATGATGGGTATTATTACCAGGTAGCAGATATTATCAGTATCGTAGTTCTGGGGAGCCTGTGTGGGTTGAAGAATCCCAATCAACTGCATCAATGGGCGACAAATGAGCGTACAAGGGGATTTTTGCGGGAAGTGTCAAGAATAATGCGCAAAATAGTTAGCAAAAGGCTCAGCCCAGCAGAAATTTTGGAGAACATCCCCAAGTTTGTGTAAACCTCCTGAGTGGTGTAGAATAGAAGCGCCA
>CATNDT010000264.1 GCA_950097035.1 uncultured Oscillibacter sp. | reverse complement strand
GAACGTGCTCACCTTTTTCGAGCCCTTTTGCTTAACTTTTTTCTTGACAAACACAAGATATGCCGGCAAATCATACATGGAGAGAGGTACGATAGATATGAACGCATTTCATCAAAAAATCTCTGAAATCGGCGTAGTTCCGGTCATCAAGCTCAGCAATCCGGAACGGGACGCCGCTCCGTTGGCAAGGGCCTTGTGTGCTGGCGGAGTCCCGGTGGCGGAGGTCACATTTCGGGCCGCCGGGGCAGATAGAGCCATCCGGCTTATGAGGGAGGCCTGTCCTGAAATGATTGTGGGGGCGGGCACCGTCACCGCCGTGGAGCACATCGCCGCCACCATCGCCGCCGGCGGACAGTTTATTGTCACGCCCGGCTTCGACCCTGAGCTGGTGGCCTGCGCCCAGGAGAAGAATATTCCCATCTTCCCCGGCTGCACAACGCCCACCGATTACCACGCCGCCCTGAAATTCGGCCTGGAGCTCATCAAATTTTTCCCTGCGGAGCAGTCCGGCGGTCTGGCTAAAATCAAGGCCATGAGCGCCCCCTTCCCTCAGTTCAAGGTCATGCCCACCGGCGGCATCTCCCTGAAAAACCTGAAAGAGTACCTCTCCGCCCCCATGGTCGCTGCCTGCGGCGGATCGTACATGGTCACCGAGGAGCTGATTGCCAATCAAAAGTGGGACGAGATTACCCAGCTGTGTAAAAAATCTGTCGAAATCGTAAAGGAGGCCCGAGGCAATGGCTAACATTATTACCTTCGGCGAGCTGATGATCCGGCTCCAGCCCTACAACTACGAGCGTTTTGTCCAGGCCGACCACCTGGAGTTCTCCTTCGGCGGCGGCGAGGCCAACGTGGCGGTCTCCCTGGCCAACTACGGCCTGGACGCGGCCTACGTCACCAAGCTCCCCGCCCACGCCATCGGGCAGGCGGCGGTGAACTCCCTGCGGCGGTACGGGGTAGACACCTCCATGATCGTCCGGGGCGGCGACCGGGTGGGCATCTACTTCAACGAGAAGGGCGCGTCCCAGCGGGGCAGCGTGTGCATCTATGACCGGGCCCACTCCGCCATCCAGGAGGCGTCCGCCGCCGACTTCGACTGGGACGCTATCTTCGAGGGCGTGGACTGGTTCCACTTCACCGGGATCACCCCGGCCCTGGGCCCCAATGTGGTGGAAATCTGTAAAGAGGCCTGCAAGACCGCCAAGGCCCACGGCGTCAAGATCTCCTGCGACCTGAACTACCGGGGCAAGCTGTGGACCCGGGAGCAGGCCCGTGAGGCCATGACGGACCTGTGTCAGTACGTGGACGTGTGCATTTCCAACGAGGAGGACGCCAAGGACGTGTTCGGCATCGAGGCGGACAACACCGACATTTACGGCGGCGAGATCAACCACGAGGGCTACAAGTCCGTGGCCAAGCAGCTGGCGGACAGGTTCGGCTTTGAGAAGGTGGCCATCACCCTCCGGGAGAGCCGGAGCGCCGTTGACAATGACTGGAGTACCATGCTCTACGACGGGACGGACTGCTTCTTCTCTAAGCAGTACCACCTGCACATTGTGGACCGCATCGGCGGCGGGGACAGCTTTGGCGGCGCATTGATTTACGCGCTGCTGTCCGGAAAGTCCAATCAGGCGGCAGTGGAATTCGCTGCTGCTGCGTCCGCGCTGAAGCACTCCATTGAGGGCGACTTTAGGAACCACTGATTAAATCCCCGTGTAGGAAGAAAATGTGATAAAATAGAGAAAAGGGGGAGAGGACATGAAACAGGAAAGCTTCAGCGATATAGAATACAGCTGCCGGAAGAAGAAAACAAGAAGGGAAGAATTTCTGGAGATCATGGACGATATTATCCCGTGGGACGAATGGGTATCTCTAATCGTACCGCACTACCCCACCGGAAAACGAGGCCGTCCGCCCATCGAAATCGAAACCATGCTGCGGATGTATCTGCTGCAATGCTGGTTCAATTTGTCCGACGAGGGCGTGGAAGACGCCATTTATGACAGCTATGCCATGCGCAGATTCATGGGAATCAACTTTCTTGAGCAGGATGTCCCGGATGCTACGACCCTGCTGCACTTCCGGCATCTGCTGGAGGAGAAGGGGATCGGAAAGCTGTTTTTTGACGCCATCAACCGCTGCCTGGAGCAGGCGGGAAGGATGATGCGGGGAGGCACCATCGTGGATGCCACGCTGATCAGCGCACCCAGTTCCACAAAAAATGCAGAGAAAAAGCGGGACCCGGAGATGCACTCGGTGAAGAAGGGAAACCAGTGGCATTTTGGCATGAAGTGCCACACCGGCGTGGACGCCGGGAGCGGTTTTGTCCACACAGTGGAGGCCACCGCCGCCAATGTCCACGACGTCACCGTCGCGGCGGAGTTGCTGCGGGAGGACGACGAAGTTGTCTACGGGGACAGCGCATATCTTGGAATAGAGAAACGGGAAGAAATCAGGAATGATCCTCAGCTTTCCGCCATTGACTACCGCATCAACCGCAGGCCCGGCCGCTTGCCCAGGGTTTCAGACAACACCGTTGACTGG
>CATNDT010000263.1 GCA_950097035.1 uncultured Oscillibacter sp. | reverse complement strand
ACCGGCGAAAAGAAAAGCCCGCTTGCTGCCCGGAAACTGGGCGGTCTGGTTGGAGAAAGCAGTCAGTTCATCTGTCAGGGCCACTTTACCGATACCGGGACAGACATAGTGGACGGCGCAGATTAAGTCTCCCAGGTGAGCGATGGCCGCCACCCGAGTGCTGCCCCAGGGATTGGAACCACGGCCTCGTGTAATAGCAGATAGGAACAGCGAAGGAGCGTCGCTTAATTCTTCCGGTGTTGTCGTAAAAATATTGATGGCCCCCTTATAGGCAGTAAGTGCCAGATTGGTCAATCTCAGGCGGCGGTCAACCGTGTCTTTGTGATAAGATTTGGTCAGGTCGGGGAGCGTAAAAATCTTCTGTAAAAAAGAACTTCCCTTTTTCGTGAGGGTAAATGATTCGCTCTTTTTGTGGAACTGAATCAGCCCCATATCGAACAAATTATCCCGCTCTACTGGAGTGGATAGGCTGTTCAAAGACTCTGGCTTGACAAATTGACACCAGCAAATCAGTCGCAGAATATCTATGTCACTCTGGCTGAACATCACCAAAATCCCTCCTTCCTTTACATTCCTGCGGGCACCGAAACCGCCTTTGCGCCGGTTCCGGCGCAAAGGCAATTTCGGCGCTTCCCAGGGCCCTATGTGGGGTCAAGCTGTTGCCCCCACATAGAGGACAGATGATGTAGAAAATTTTGGAGCGCCTATGAATAAAAGGCCCTTGTGCCACAAGACTTTCAAGGGCTAGACCCCCAACAGCTGGCCGTTTATATCCAAAGAACGAAAAATGTGCATTTTTTCATAGCGGCCTGTTGGGTGTCAGAGCCCCCAACTGCCGCTATAGAAGTCAGGGACAGCGTAATCTCCGGAGCGGTAGGCAAAGAAGTCAGCCACATCCACCATGTCCAGCAGGGTGATATGGCAGACATCTAGCTCGCTCTTGGTAGACAGCAGTGCCAAGGCCAGAGTGTGCTGGTCGTCATCAGGGATCAGCCTGCCCTTGATGGCGTTGCTCACCGCCTTATAGCCCTTATTATCTTGGTCGAAGATGTGCCGGCCCTTGACTGCGCAATGTTCGTCGATGACCAGCATGGCCTCCTTGAAAAAGGGCAGCTCGCTCCCACCGCTCTCATATTCGTCCAGCAGGCGGCGGATGGTGTCGCTGAGCCAATCCGATGTTTGATACCGGCAGTGGGGCAGCAGGGTGTTCAGCTGAATGTGGAGCCAGCCGTAGCCAAACCGCTCCACAAATCCGGCCGTCTCCATCCGGGGCAGGACCGGCCGGTTGCCGTATCCGCCCACTCCAGGGCTGTGGCGTTCACACAGCTTTCGTATCTCCAGAGTAGAGCGTTCAAACTGCCCGGAGGCCTGTTCCAATGTCCGCTGCAATTTCTCCGGAGCCATACCGCTGTCCGCTAGGGCCGAAAGGATACCCGCCTGCCGGGCGGCGTCCACCACCAGCTCTTGGATGCGGTTCATATCGTCTTTCATCGCGTTCATGTCTCTTCCTTTCTCCGGGCCCGCAGGTCGGTGGGCGATGTGGTGATGGCGTCGTACTCCTTTTCGGTGGCGTGGAACTGGACGGGGACATGGTTATAGCCGATACAGAGGAGGCCCTCCCCCCGGCGGAACCGGGTGATCTGGCGCACTTCATCCTCGGACAGGTTGAGCACGCCCTGGATGAGCCGGGCCTCCTGTTCCTCCATCTGCATCACCAGCTTGATGCGACTGGAGTCCAAAATACCCTTACCATATTTGCCGCCGTCCAACCCGAACAGATCCTGCATCCCCTGGGTGGAGGTGATGGCGATACCGCCCAGGCCACGGATGGTTTTCACCATCTCCTGGACGAAACCCGCCGCCAGCGGGTTGGAGTTGGCTCCCACCAGGCTCCACAGCTCATCGGCGATGAGGGCGGACAAATCGCTGCCCACATCCATGATGAGGTCGTTGGCGATATCCGTGGCCCAGAAGATACCAGGCAGCAGCAGGTCGTCCGGCATCCCAGAGGTGTCCAGTACGATGTACTTGTTGTCCAGGTCGATCTCGTTGCGCTGGCCCATGGCGGAGGCGGAGCCGGTGACGTACCGGGCCAGCACCACCGCCAGATGCTTGGTGTCCGGGTTTTTCATCAGCACGTCGTACCAGTCCGGCAGAATAGGCATCTCCACAAAGTTCCCGTCTCCATCGGTGATAGTGGCGTTGTCAAAGGTGATCCCATACCGCCGGTAGCACTCCACCAGGGAGGAATCCAGCAGGTTTTTGTCCTCATCGGACAGATCCCGCTTTTGCAGGGAGTACCAGATGATGAGCCGGGAGATCTTGTCCGCCAGCACCGAATCGTCCCGGGCGGCCATGTCCCGTAGGCCGGCGTAGCTGTCCAACGACTTACGGCGGATGGCCATGATGTTGGGGCAGTCCTTGGAGGACGGGGACAGCCGCAGGTACAGCCCGCCCAGCAGCTCGCACAGGGGCCGGAACTCGTGGCCCTTCTTGGGCACGATAAAGATGACCCGCCGCCCCTGCTGCCGCAGCCGTCCGCCCAGGCATT
>CATNDT010000262.1 GCA_950097035.1 uncultured Oscillibacter sp. | reverse complement strand
TCCGGCAAAGGCTCATTCTCCCGTAAGGGAATTTCCCGCTTCTGGAGGAACATGATGGACATAGAGATTTCTGTCCCGGCGTTGGCCTGGAACACACCGTCCGGCAGGCGAACCGCGCCCAGCAGATCGCAGCGCCGCGCCATGTACCGCCGCGCCCGATCATCCTTTTTGTCCATTGTGCCGCCGCTGATGCCATTGGAGGTGATGAACGCGATCACGCCGCCCGCCCGGACCTTATCAATAGTTTTGGCAAAGAAATAGTCATGGATCAGAAGCCTCTCCCGGTCATACCGCTGATCCACCACGGGATAATTGCCAAAGGGTACGTTGCCGATGGCGAGGTCGAAAAAGCTGTCCGGGAAGTCTGTTTTTTCGTAGCCGCGTACTGTGATCCGGGCTTTGGGGTAGAGCTGCTGGGCGATACGCCCGGTGATGCTGTCCAGTTCCACGCCGTACAGCTTGGACGCGGCCATGCTTTCAGGCAGCAGGCCGAAGAAATTTCCCACGCCGCAGGACGGCTCCAGAATATTTCCCTTTTCAAAGCCCATGCTCCCGATGGCCTCATAGATGGCTTTGATGACCAGGGGGCTGGTGTAATGGGCATTGAGGGTGGATGCCCGCGCCGATTTGTACTCGCTGTCCGTCAGCAGGCTTTTCAGCTCCTGATACTCGGCGGACCACTCGGCTTTGTCCGGGTCAAAGGCATCGGGGATGCCGCCCCAGCCCACATAGCGGGAAAGGACTTCCTGCTCTGCTTCGGTGGCGGACCGGCCCTCATCCTCAATCTGCTTCAAGGTGCGGATGGCCTCCACATTCATGCGGTACTTGGCTCGCTGGCCGCCTACACCCAAGTTGTCATCGGTGATGCGGAAATTTTCAGTGGCAGCGTCCTGTTCAGCGGCGGGGGCCTGTTCCGGCTGCGCGTGTTCCGGCTCGTCAAAATGTAGGGTCTGAACAACAACATCATAGGGCAGGCCGTTCTTATCGCCGGGATAGATCGTCGCGGGTCCCGGAACTGCCGTGGGGCCGGGGGTCTCCGGCTGTTCTGCCGGGGGCGGCGCTGGCGGGACCGGGACCTCTGCGGCGGGGGCCTCCGGGGTAAACAGGGCGGCGTTGCGCACATCATGGCGAACTGCGTCCTCGAAAAAGTCTTTGGTAACAGTCTGATGGCTCCAGGCATAAGGGCCGGTATGAATGATAACATCCAAATCGCCGATACCCTCAATGGTTCCGCTGACATCGTGATCGCCGTAGGCAAAAGCAACCTTGTCCCCCACCTGATAGTGGAGCTGGCCTGCCAGCTCCACGCTCTCTCGCTGGACCGGCTCATGGGTAGGTAAAGCCGTCCAGCTTTTGCAGCCAGAGGGCGCGGAGGATAGGCGCGACAGCCTCCCAGGACAGGGACAGCTTTGTGCCGAATTTGTCCTGGATTTCCACCGCCATACTGATCGTGGAGGTAAAATAGTCCGCTATGTCCCCGGTTTCCAGCGTCACCGTCTCGGCGCGGCTGGCAAAGGCGTTTGACAGCCGCATAGCGATTCCACGGTTGTTCTCGCCGGAGCGCAGCCATTGGGAAATGTACCCCTTGTCCCGGTCTGTCAGCAGATGCCTTGTCAGCACTTCCCGGAAATCATCGTTGACACGGCTCATATCGGCAGGCAGATAGCTGGTAATTCGGCCATTCCGCGTGTCCAGATGCAGCAGCCGTTCAAAGTTTTCTTTACTCTCGGTGCGGAAAAGGGGGATGGGCAGCGCAGGGTCCCGCAATTCCACATCCAGCAGGCCGATGCCCGTAATCTCAAAAGCGGTATTGTTCAGATAGACCATATCGCCGGGCTTGTAAGGCGGGGCCAGGGGGTCATGGGGCGGCTGACCTGTTGCACCGACAACCTCCTGGATGGTTTGCCAGTCCTCATCAGAAACAGTGATGTCAACCTCATGGGAGGCATCCCCGCTCCCGATGGTGATGGTGTCTCCCTCACGAGTAATGGGCCGGTCAGAGAGGTCCGGGGGCAGCGCCGCCGCCTGTTCCCGCTCTGTGGCCTGCTGCAAAATGGGAACAATATCGCGATATTTTTCATTTTGACGGAGGTAGTCCAGCAGTCCGCCGTAGCCAGCGCCTACATCCTGACGGCCCCAAACCCTTACGCCATCCGGCAAAACAATGACGAACGAAACCTTGTCATAGCCGAAAAACTCATCAAACTCCGGGTCTTTGGATTCAATCCATCTCTGTTCCGTCCCATACTTCTTTATGGCGGCTTCTCTGCCCGCTACACGCCTGTCATCCGCCTGCTTCATCAGCCGGTCAAATTCAGCGACAGAATAGATTTTGTTTTCTTGAAAGAAAGCGTGAGTTTCGCTGTACTCACAGCGCACAAACGGCGGTGCTGCGGGTATGCCCCTGTCCAGCAATTCACGAATGACTACGGATGCGGCCTCATCTTCCTCATAGTAGCACCATCCATATTCAGTTGCGCCAGCGGCTAAGGTTTCGGACGAAAGCAGTTCTTTTGCATCCGTTTCCCGTATCATAATTCCGCCATGACGGGCGGTGCTGACCTCATACACACCGTCTGCAAACTGACCGCTCATCTGCACTTTGCCCCAGGGAGAAT
>CATNDT010000261.1 GCA_950097035.1 uncultured Oscillibacter sp. | reverse complement strand
TCCGCTCTCGCTTTTGTCGCCTTTTTAGCTCGTTTCTACTATTGATTCGCATTTAAAAAGAAAAAGAATCAAAAAGAAATTTTTCATACATGCCCTGATGGGGCTTCGCGGAAAAAGGCACTGGAAGAATAAACTTCCAGTGCCTTCCTTCTCAAAGATGCGGCGCTGCCGCTTTTTTGACACGCCGGATATCCTGCTATGCTCCTAACGCGGTCAGCGCTTTCAGTGTCCCGTCCATATTCTCCTTATGCCAATTTTTATACCCCCCGGCGTACTGGGTGGCGTGGAGGCCGGACATGCGGAAATCGCTCAGCGCCTTCTGCTGGGTGGTCAGGCGGATCTCGTCGTCACCTGTCCGAATGGTGATGACGGTGTTGAGCAGATCGTCCGCCAGCTCCACTGACTCTATGTCCTCATAGGGCAGTACCAGAGTCGCCTCCTTGCGCAGGCTGGTCCACACGGGGTCAAAGGGGAGGAGGATCAGCTCGTTTTCGCACATCTGGAGCACACACATATCACACTCCACAAAGGATTTCAAAAACGAGACGATCTTTTCGCTGAGGTTGTCCGGGGCGGGCCTGACGATGATGCAGCGGCCCTCCAGCGCTTCATATCCGGCCTCCTGGGTGAATTTCTGAATCTTGCTTTCGCTTGCCATGGTTCTGCCTCCTGAATCAGATGATAGTTTTGGGTACTTCTCCGCCCGGCGGACGGGAAAATACCGCTGCGTTCCGGCGCAGACAGGCGGGATACATTCCATGCCGTGCCGTGTCTCGGGATTTCCTGGGGCTTGTTTGATAAATGGCGGAATGACCAACAGCGAGAGATTTTTTCGCCAGACAAGGCAAAAAATCGCAGGAATACTTTGTGTATTTCAAGATTTTTTAACGCAGTCTGGCGGAAAAAGATCCGCTGTTTGGACGTTTTGACTTTTTTCAAACAAGCCCTATGTATAGGCCAGATTCGTGTGGCTGGCCGACTGCTCGATGAGGATGTCCCGGATGGCGTCCGCCAGCAGGCGGCGGTCCATGTCCGTGTCGCCGCTGTTCTGACCGCTGACGTTGATGATGGGCGTCTGAGCGGTGAGGTTGACGTTTGTGATGTACTCCCGCTCCGCCAGGTCCACCAGCAGCTTCATGTCCTCCTCGGAGAGGGCAACGCTGTTTCGGATGGCCTTGGTGTCCCCGCCAATGCCCTCCAGGGCGGGGGTGATGCCGGCATTGGCCGCTGCAGCCAATGCGTTGTAATCGAAGCCCGTACCGCCGGTATTGCCCAGAAAGTCCGGCAGGGTGAAGTTGTCGATACCTGCGCCCACGCTGCGACCCAGCTCCCTGCCCCGGTCCCAGGCCCGGCCGTAGTCGATGTGCTCCATGCGCTGGACCTTGATCTCGTTTTCACCGAAGGTATCGCGGACCCAGCCTTTGAGACCGGATCGCCAGCCGCTGACTGCGCTGGACAGGCTGCTGCCGAACACCGCGTCAATGCCGCTGGCGATGCTCTGAATAATGCCCAACGCCCAGTCTCCAAGGTCCGCCAGCAGGTTGGCGATAGCTGCCACGGGGTTGTTGAACACGTTGGCAAAGAATTCCGCGAATGTGGCCACCAAATTCCAGGCGTCCGCTGTGAGATTGTAGCCGACAGCATAGAGCTCATAGAAAATGCCGCCCACAATGCCGCCAACTTCCTCCCAGGTCGCCCCCATCCGGCGCGCCATATAGATGGCCAGGGCAATAGCGCCCACAATCAGCACCAGCGGCCAGTTGGCGGCAATCCAGGCGGCGGCGGATATCGCGGCCGATCCGGCCATCGCCGCCGCAAGCCCCACTGCCAGGCCGATGAGCACCGTGGAGACGGTCTCCCAGTTGTCCATGACCCACTGGGCCCCCATCTCCACCAGGGAGATCAGCCAGGAGACCGCCTGTCCCGCCATTTGGGCGGCGGCGATGAGGCCGTTGAAGGCCGTGCGGCCGATATCGCTGTTGAGCAGGGCGCTGAGCTGCTCCAGGGCGGGCCGGAGGGCGCTCAGCGCCTCGTTTTTCACCATGTTCCACCCCTGGGAGAAGGTGAGAGGCACCGCCTCAAAGGCGGCGTTGGTCTCCTCCGCCGCGGCGAACAGGGCGGCCTTTACCACGCCGGCCGTGACCTGCCCCTCGCTGGCGAGCTCCCGCAGCTCCCCGATAGAGACGCCCATGTATTTGGCGATGGCCTGGGTGATGGTGGGGGCCTGCTCCAGGACGGAGTTGAGCTCCTCACCCCGCAGTACGCCGCTGCTCATGGCCTGGGTGAGCTGGAGCATGGCAGCCTGCGCCCCCTGGGCGCTGGTGCCCGCCAGTGCGAACTGCTTGTTGATCTGCTCGGCAAAGGCCACCACCTCGGCCGTGCTGCCGAAGGCGTCCGGCGCCAGGGTGCCCAGCTTTGAGACCATGTCCGCCGTGTCCTGGTAGTCCCCCCGTGAGCGCTGGGCGGCATGGAAAATCATGTCCTGGGCCTCGGGTGTGGTCTGCCGTCCGTCGTTCATCCGGTCCAGCCGGGCTGTGGTCTGGGTCCAGGTGTCGGAGAGACTCCCCAGTGCCTGGACGCCGCGCAGGCCCAGGTAGCCCGCCGCCAGTGCCTTCAGTCTGGAGGCCA
>CATNDT010000260.1 GCA_950097035.1 uncultured Oscillibacter sp. | reverse complement strand
GGGAGCCGCGTATTTTGACGGCCTGTGCGCCCAACTCCTTGACCTCCCTGGAACTGTAATAGGCGGGCCGGTCAAGGGCAGTCAGGCCAGCGGGCGGCGTGGGGGCGAACAGCGCCGGCTTTTCCCAGGGCAGGACGGACACATCCGCATTGAACATCGTCACCAGCACCTCGGCCATCCGGTGAAGGCGCAGGCGGCGGACCACTTCCGATTTAAGCTGATTGGTCTCGCTACTGCCGGAGAGGTAGGGCAGAAATTGATTCGGCCAGCACTCCAACAGCAGCCGTTTTGCGGTGGTGGTCAGGCGCAGGCCGCGAACGCCATTGCGGTAGAATGTCCGCAGGAGATTGTCCCGTTTGAGCTGCTTGACCGCATACTCCTTGTAGGTATCAGAGGCGGGGAGGCGGCTGACCAAGGCGGCGGGCAGTTCACCGGACAGAGCGGTGAGCGCCAGAACCAGGCCCGGAAATGTGTCCAGGCCGGGCAGCTCCCGCCCAACTGCATCTGACACAAATTCAGCCTCCTTCACACAGGTTTTTTACCGAGGGGTCTACAGCTTCGGTATTTTTTTCGCCGGCCCGGCACTGAAAAAGCGCCTGTTTTCAAGGCTTTGCGGCCTCTCAACCCGTATCCCATTTCAACGCCTCAAAAAAGGCAAAAATGGGATATGGATTTTTTGCGGAAAATACAACTTTTCGGGCCGGTTTCCCTTTATTCCTTCGGGCTGTCCTGAAGCTGCAATCCCCGCTCCGCCAGCCATGCCGGGAACCGGGATGTGTCCATGATGAACATACGGGTACAGTCGGCCTCGCCCAGTTCGGTGGTATGGTGAACGTCGCAGAACAGCCCGCCATCGTCGATCAGGAGCCAGGCCGCCACAGCGTCCAGGTACTGCTTTACCTCCAGGTTGTCATAGTCCCGGACCCGGCGTTCCGGGAGGTCCCGGCAGTAAGCGTGGGAAAAGCACACCACGCACCGACGGAACCGCCGGACCGTATGGCTTTTCACATATTTCTCCAGCGCGGCGGTCAGCGGGTCGATCAGATACTCCGTACTCTGGGACTGCCTGCGCTTGGGGAGCAGGCAAGGCAGAGTGATCTCATAGATACCGCCCCGGTGCTGGATGTCGATGCCCTGCATGGCGGCGGCGGAGGTCAGGTATTCGCTCTTTTTGGTGTTGGTGCTGGCGTAGAGCAGATGGCGCAGCCGGCAGGCGATGGTCTCCGCCCGCAGAGCCGCGTCAGTGGACAGCACCTCATAGTTGTCCGGGTATCGCTGGATGTCTGTGGTGTTCATGGCATACAGCGCACTGTTCAGACGCTGGATGTCATCCAAAATGGAAGTGATCCGCTGGGAAATAACGCTTCTTGTCAATGTCACGCTCCTTCTTTCTGGTAATATTGGATCTCGCCGGCCTGGGATACGGTGCAGTAGCCGTTGACGTTGGGGATCAGCAGCTCCGAAATCTGCGCCGGGTCATCTACCAGCACCAGATAGCGGGAGGGCTGCTCCCCAGGGTCGGCCAGCACATGGGACAGCAGAACCTCCTTCCCCTGGGCGGCGTGGATGATCTCATAGACCTCTCCGCCGGCGAAAAAAATGATTTTGGCCGGATAGTCACCCACAGAATGGAACTCCACCTGGTCGATAAAGTCCGTCAGCACCCAGACAGCGGCCAGCAGGCCCCGATCCATGTTCTCCATGCTGTCCTGGGCGGCGCAGTAAAAATCGTTCACCTGCCAGACCCGGTTCTGACGGACGAGATAGGTCAAAAGGTTCCTGGTCTTGTCCTCTTTTCCCGGATGCAGCAGCAAAAGCTGTTTCTCCGTCATGACTTGGTACATGGAGATGTCCCGCAGCAGGGCGGCGGCCTCCCGCTCATAGATCTGTGCGCGTGTTTTCATGGACTTTCACCTCTGTTATGCGTATTATCGCCGTATTACAGGCGTATTGTCAGGCTTGTTTTAGGGGCCGGTTTTGGCCTTGTGCGTGTTATTTCAGCATTATTTCCGCATTAAAATCCGCTGTGCGTATTAACACCGTATTATTGGCATATTATTTTTGTCCACAATCATGGTTCGGCTGTTATGCGTATAAACGCTGTATTACTTCCGCATTAGGCACTCTGCTGACCGGACTTGTCCAGCAGTTCCTGAAGCTCCCGGCGGTCGGTGGTGATAAGCTCCTTTTCCATCTGACTGCACTTGATCTCCACCGTCACGTTATTGTTGTTGGTGCTGATCAGGCCGCTGCCCCGCTCGAAGTGGGTGATCTCCATGACCTCCGCTTCGGACAGGTGCAGGATGGACTGGACACGCCGGGCCTCCTCGTCCTCCAGGTTCAGCAGAATCTTGGTCTTGGCGTTGTTGATGATGCCCTTGCCGTACTTGCCGTCCTCCAGCGCAAAAAAGTCGTTGATGTCTTGGGTGGCGCAGATGGCGGAGCCGCCGTAGCCCCGGATGATCTTGAAAATCTCCAGCACAAACTCGGCGGCCAAACGGTTGCTGTTGGCCCCAATGAGCTGCCAGCACTCGTCGATATAGATGGCCTTCTCCTCGGTGCGGTTTTCCTTGGCCTTATCCCAAACAAAATCCAGGGCCACGAACATCCCCACCGTCAGCAGATCGCCCGTCAGCTCGGAGATGTC
>CATNDT010000259.1 GCA_950097035.1 uncultured Oscillibacter sp. | reverse complement strand
GCATCTCCTCGGCGTTGCCGTGGTCGGCGGTGATCATGGCGATGCCGCCCATGGCGCGGGTGGCGTCCACCACCCGGCCCACGCAGGCGTCCACGGTCTCCACCGCCTTCACGGCGGCCTCATACACGCCGGTGTGACCCACCATGTCGCAGTTGGCAAAGTTGAGGATGATCACGTCGTATGCGCCGGACTCGATCCGCTCCACGCACCGGTCCGTCACCTCCACGGCGCTCATCTCCGGCTGGAGGTCGTAGGTCGCCACCTTGGGGGAGGCCACCAGCACCCGGTCCTCGCCGGGGAACACGGCCTCCACGCCGCCGTTGAAGAAGAAGGTGACATGGGCGTACTTCTCCGTCTCGGCGATGCGCAGCTGGGTCATGCCCAGGGTGCTCAGGTACTCGCCCAGGCCGTTGGCCACCCGGATGCGGGGGAAAGCCACCTGAACGTTGGGCATGGTGGCGTCGTACTCGGTGGTGCACACATAGGTCAGGGGGAAGATCTCCCGCTGGAAGCCGTCGAACTCCGGGTCCACGAAGACGCGGGTGATCTCCCGGGCCCGGTCGGGCCGGAAATTGAAGAAGATGATGCTGTCGTTGTCGCTGATAACGCCCTCGCCGTCGCAGACCACGGGCTCCACAAACTCGTCGGTGACGCCGGCGGCGTAACTCCTGGCCACCGCGTCCACGGGATCGGGGTTCTGCACGCCCTGGCCATAGACCATGGCGTCATAGGCCTGCTCCACCCGGTCCCAGCGCTTGTCGCGGTCCATGGCGTAGTAGCGGCCCATCACCGTGGCGATCTTGCCCACACCGATCTCCCGGCACTTCTCCACGGTCTCGGCCACAAAGCCCTTTCCGCTGGTGGGGGACACGTCCCGCCCGTCCAAAAAGGCGTGAATATAGACCCGGCCCACGCCCTTCATCTTGGCCATCTTCAGCAGGGCCCACAGGTGGGTGTTGTGGGAATGTACGCCGCCGTCGGAGAGCAGGCCGTACAGGTGCAGGGAGCCGCCGCTCTTCAGGCACGCGTCCATGGCGGCGCAGTAGGCGGGGTTCTCGAAGAAGCTGCCGTCCTCAATGGAGCGGGTGATCCGGGGCAGATCCTGATAGACCACCCGGCCGCCGCCGATGTTGGTGTGGCCCACCTCGCTGTTGCCCATCTGCCCGTCGGGCAGGCCTACGTCCAGTCCGGACGCGGAGAGCTCTGTATGGGCAAACTCCCGAAAGAAGGCATCCAGCCGCGGTGTGGCGGCGGCAGCCACGGCGTTGCCGCCGCTGCCGTCCGTCATGCCAAATCCATCCATAATAATCAGAGTAGTCGGTGTTTTGTTCATAAAAAACCTCTCATTTCGCTGATCCGGCGCCGCCGCAGGGGGTCATTCCTGGTTTGCGGCGTTGATGATATCCACAAACTGATCCGGCTTCAGGGCGGCGCCACCGATGAGGCCGCCGTCGATATCGGGTTGGGCCAGCAGATCGGCGGCGTTTTTGGGGTTCATGGAGCCGCCGTATTGGATGGTGACGGAGCGGGCCACACGGGCGCCGTACAGGGCGCGGATGGTGGCGCGGATGTTGGTGCAGACCTCGCCGGCCTGCTCGCTGGTGGCGGTTTTGCCGGTGCCGATGGCCCAGATGGGCTCATAGGCGATGATGCAGCGGCGCAGCCTGTCGGCAGGCACGCCATACAGGGCGCTCTTTACCTGCAGGGCAATCCACTCGCTGGTGATGCCGGTGTCCCGCTGCTCCAGACTCTCGCCCACGCAGATAATGGGGTTCATGCCGGCGTTCAGCACGGCGTGGACCTTTTTATTCACTGTCTGGTCGGTCTCGCAGAAATACTGGCGGCGCTCGCTGTGGCCCACGATGACGTATTTCACGCCCAGATCCTTCAGCATCTCGGCGGAGACCTCGCCGGTGTAGGCGCCCTTCTCCTCAAAATAGACGTTTTCGGCGCCCACAGAGATCCGCAGGTCCTTGAAAGCCTTGGCGGCGGTGGAGATGTTGCAGGCGGGGACGCAGATCAGCGTCTCGCACCACTTGGCGCGGGGGAGGATCTTCTTAATCTCCTCGGCGAACTTTTTGGTTTCGGTGGCAGTCATGTTCATCTTCCAGTTGCCGGCGATGACGGTTTTACGATATCTGCGATTCATAGCGTTTCATGTCTCCTTTTGTTGATATGAAAATGCGGATTCTGCCTGCCGGTGTATCCGGCGGCGCTGAATAACGCGGGAATAAACCATGAATGAATATTTTATAGCGAAAGGGCGGGAGTTTGTCAAGTATTTTTCCCCGAAAAAGCGTTTTTAACGGCATAGATGGGGAGAAGTGTAAATTTATAACAGCGGAAGCCTCGGCCGCAAGGGCTGATTGAGAGATGCGGGGAGGCGTCAGGCGTCCAGCAGGCACGCGACGCCGGGCAGCTCCTTCCCCTCCTCGTCAGAAGAAACTCCGCCGCTCCATTTTCGGCTTTGCCGAAAATTCCGCTTAAGCTTCGTTCCTTCTTCCTCTCCCCACGAAACCCGCTTCGCTGGGCTTTCGCGGGGGCCTGGAAGGCGGAAACTCCGCCTGTCCTACCTGCTTATTGATCCAGCAGGCACGCAACGCCGGGCAGCTCCTTCCCTTCCTCGTCAGAAGAAACTCCGCCGCTCCATTTTCGGCTTTGCCGAAAATTCCGCT
>CATNDT010000258.1 GCA_950097035.1 uncultured Oscillibacter sp. | reverse complement strand
TCTTCAACGAGTTCACCCGGGAGGAGGACCACTCCATCCTCATCTCCTCCCACATTGTCAGCGACCTGGAGAAGCTGTGCGACTACATCGCCTTTCTCCACCGGGGGCGGCTGCTGTTCTGCGACGAGAAGGACCGGCTGCTGGAGGAGTACGGCGTGTTTGTGGGCACGGCAGAGCAGGCGGACAGCCTGCTGCCCGAGGCGGTGCTCGGCCGGGAGACCAGGAGCTACGGCGGCGTGCGGGCGCTGGTAAAGCGGAGCCTGGCACCGCAGACGCTGGCGCTGGAGCGGCCCACAGTGGAGGAGATCATTCTCTTTATTGTGAAAGGAGCGGACAGACGGTGAAGGCCCTGATTCAAAAGGATGTCTATGTGCTGTGGAAGCAGATGAAAATCTTTATTTTTGTGATGCTGGTGATTATGGTGGGCAACGGCAGCTTTGGCAGCGTGTTTATTGTGGTGTGGTGCTCCATGCTGCCCTACACGGCTCTGGCCTATGACGAGCGGTGCAAGTGGGATCAGCTGGCGGCCATGATGCCCTACTCCCCCCGGGACCTGGTTTTGAGCAGGTATGTGCTGGGCTGGCTCTGCGCCGGCGGGGCCGGCGCCTTTGTCCTGGCGGTGCAGGTGGCCGTAAGGGTTCTCCGTCTTCCCCTGGAGACCGGAACGCCGGGAGGGATCCTGCTGAGCTTCTGCGCCAGCGCGTGCATTCTGGCAATCACGCTGCCCCTGATGCTCCGCTTCAGTGTGGAGCGGGGCCGCATGGTGATGTTTTTGATGATTTTTCTGGTCTGCGGCGGTGCGGGAGCCCTGGTCAGTGTAATGGGGGCGGTCAGCGGGCCGGTTCCCGGCAATGCGGCGGCCCTGTGGTCTGCGGTTACGGTTGCGGCCCCTGTCGCGGCGGTGGCGCTGACGGCGGTCTCCATTCCGCTGTCCATGCGGCTGTATGCCGCCCGGCAGTGAGGAGGCCCCCATGGAAGAGAGGGAAAAGACGGAAAATACGGCGTCCGCCCAACTGTCGCCGCTGGATATCGCCGCCCTGCTGACCCTGCTGGGCCAGGCGCTACTGCGGGAGGAACGGTCCGGCACCTCTTAGCGGATTGACAAGTAAACCCGTTTGGCGTATTTTTGAGAAAAATACAGTTTTCCTTTTTGATTATTTACGCAAGGGATATGACTGTTTTGGAAAGCAGCGAGGTTAGGATCCTCTCCGGGTCCTAACCTCGCTGCTTTTTCCGCGGTGTTTTTACTTGGCGAGCAGTTCAATGCTGCTGGGTTGGCGCATCAGGCCGGTAACCTCTTCCCAGGGAATCAGGAGATCAATCCACATGCTCATCCGGTTTGTCCAGTAGATAAAGTCCACCAGCACCTCTTCCGCCGGGCGGGCGCCGCTCAGCAGGAGCTCCTTATACTGCAGAATATCGCTGGCACAGTCCGTCATGCCGCACCAGCCGCCGATCTTTAAGACGTAATAGTCCAGGAGTTTTCCGACAAAGTTCTTGTCGAAAGTACCCCCGCCGCTTACGCAGGTGTACAGAGTATACAGCATGTCTGCCAACTTACGGGATTCCCCGTCAGAGTAGATGACCGGCCCGCCCGGCAGGCTGATGCCCCGCTTTTCATACACCCGCCGGATATCGTCGGGAAGTTTGTCCCACCGCATCCCGGTGTCAATCAGAAAGTCGTGGGGACGATACTCTGCCGGGGCTGCGTCGGGATCATAGATTTCCAAAATATCGCCCTGACGGAACCGGCATTTTTCCATCTCCGCAATGAACTTTTCGTCTGCGCGGAGCTGCCCGATAACAGTGATGCTGACCTCTTCGTCCTGCAGCTCGCCGTAGTAAATGCAGAAAAAAGCCCGGTCTGGGAAAAAAGCCACACAGCCCTGCTCGATTTCCGTGAGATTTTTTCCGCCTTCAATCGGTGCCATCATGGGGAGCACGCCCAGAATCTCCTGCCCGGCGAATTTCGCATAGTGGATGTCAATTTTCTGCGGCAGGATCGCCAAAAGGTGCGCGCAGGTAACGGGGGCCTCTTTTTCAAACAGCTCAAAGCAGGCGACCTGGCCGTTGAGTCTCAGATTGATTTTTTTCATAGGATTACTCCTTAATAAAGTTTTGTCCTGTTATGGTCAACAAGCTTGAAAAGCATTATAAGTGCCTTTCAGCGGCGGCGCGGCGCGGCGTGGATGCACCTTTCACAGCAGTCCAGCGCGCTCTCCCGCAGGGTTTCCGTAACGGTGGGATGGGAGTGGATGGTGGCGATCAAATCGTCTGCCGTTGCCTCCAGCCCAATGGCCAGAGCGCCCTCGGCAATCAGGTCCGTGGCCCGGGGCCCAATGATGTGCATGCCCAGAACTTCACCGTACCTGGGATCGGCGATAATCTTCACCAGTCCCTCGCCGCCGTTGAGGATCAGCGCCTTGCCGTTGGCGCTCATGGGGAACTTGCCCACCTTATACTCAATTCCCTGAGCCCTGCACTGCTCCTCGGTGAGGCCAACAGAGGCCGCCTCCGGCTCAATGTAGACGCAGGTGGGGTTGGTCTTCTCGTCATAGTAAGCCTCGTGGCCCATAATGTTCTCCGCGGCCACCTCGCCCATGGCGCTGGCGGTGTGGGCCAGCTGGGCCCGTCCAAACACACAGTCGCCGATGGCGTACACGCCCGGGACGTTGGTCTCCATCCTGTCGTTGACGATGATCCGGCCCCGGTCGTTTTCAATCTTTCCGGCCTCCAGGTT
>CATNDT010000257.1 GCA_950097035.1 uncultured Oscillibacter sp. | reverse complement strand
TCAGCCGCAATATTTCGGGTGCCAGCTTATCCCGCCGTCTTTTCGTTACACACTGATACAGCGGATATGCGGCGCAGATACCAACGATCCCGACAACGCCGATGATGATGCCGGGGATAAACAGCGTGTCGCTCCACACCATCGTACAGCACATACCAATGCCCATGATCAGCGTACTGATCATGCCCACAGCGATGGCTGCGGCTGTTCCCGGCTTTGTCGCGGCCCTGTCCAGCCTGCGCAGGCGTTCCAGTTTGTCCTCCTCCTTGGTGGCCGGGGCATATTTCTCCCGGATGCGCCGGACCTCCTCCTGCCGGGAGGCGGAATAGGTGTAGGTAAAAGTTTCCTTTTTTTCTTCCATCATAATGTCCCTTTCATCGCTCTTGAATTTCAAGCTGCTTCATGTGCTTTGCAGACCGCACGATCATAAAAACTGCCATACCAAGGATGATGGCGCAGACGCCGCCGCCGGTTGCCGCCGTCATCATTTTCCGATAGTCATCTGTGCCTCCAAATTGTGCGATCATGGCTGTTTCCAGCGCAAGGATGGATACCAGAGCCGCCGCCAGGCTGATTGTCTTTGCCGCCGAGAGGACAGGACTTCCATGTCTGCGGAATTTTATCACATTGACTACAGCAATGATCACCGTGTAAAAAGAATACGCCGCCATTGCGTAGATCAATATTCCTGGATAGACATACCCACGATTTTGGCTTACCATGAGAACCACCATTCCGGCCAGCGCCACATTCATAATCAGCAGCCCGACCCCGCACAGGCGATAACGACGCAGTTCTTGTTTTGCTCCGATGCCGCCCCAGCGCCAGAGCAAAAGAACGCGCAGCACGGCCAGCAGAATATAGTAGACCGCCAGCGTAAGAAACCACCAGGAGCGGTAATAAAACCCAAACGAAAGTTTTATGGCGATATAGAGAAGGTTGACGATAAGACCCTGATACAAAGAGACGCTGGTGCGAAAACGCACATCCTCCGCAAACCGTTTTACCAAAGGAATCCGCAGCATTTTTCGGGTCAGCGGATGGGCCCTGATCCACTGTACAAATCCTGCTATGATGCCGGGACCTCCTGTGATGGAAATGACCAGCGCATAGGCGGAGAGGACATATACCGCATACGCCAGCGGCCCGAGGAATCCCTGATCCAGTACATAAATCACCAACGCAAAGGAGGGGAGCGCGATGCAGAGGGTCGGCAGAGGCGGCAGGAAAAATATCCGTTTCAGAATGGCTTTAGCTTGTTCCATTGCCCATCCTCCTAATTTTCACCGCAAAGCTGCTGCCCCTGCCCACCTCGCTGTCAACAGAAATATCGCCGCCCACAATATCTACCACACGCTTGACCAGGGCCAGCCCCAGGCCGTTGCCCTGCGCGGCGTGAGAGGTGTCGCCCTGATAGAACTTCTCGAAAATGCGTTCACCTACCTCTGGAGGGATACCACAGCCAGTGTCCGTGATCCGCACCACAGCAAAGTCCTCCACCCCCTCCAAGCTGACCGCAACACACCCACACACCGGAGTGAATTTCAATGCGTTGGAGATGAGATTATTCCATACCAGCATCAGCAGCTCCGCATCGGATTCAATCAGCACATCCTCCGCCAAATCAGTTTCCAGCTCAATATCCTTTCCCTCCCAGGCATCCTCAAAAGATAAAAGGCACTGGCAAAGCTGTTCTCCCAGATCATAGACCGTTTTTTCCGGGTAAATCTGTTGATTTTCCAGCTTGTTCAGCTTCAGAATATTTGTGATGAGGTCCGACAGGCGGCAGGATGCGTCCACAATCGTTTTGGCGTATTCTGCCCGCTGCTCCTCCGGAAGATTTGCCTGCTGAAGCATGACCGCGTAATTCTGAATGACAGCCAGAGGTGTTTTCAATTCATGGGAAACATTGGCGATAAAATCCGTGCGCAGCGTCTCGATGCCGGACAGTTCCTGTACCATGCGGTTAAAATAGTTAATGGTGACATTAAAGCCATCTTGGGCGTTCAGTCCCTGGACCGGCTGGATGCGTACCGACAGATCGCCAGCCATGACCTTCTCCGCAGCGGCGGCAATCCGCCGGACAGGCCGCGTAACGGTATACCAGCGCCGGACACCGTCAATCAATGTGCAAAGCAGACTGATGAGCACCACATTGCCAAAGGTGAGCTTTGCCGCGCTTTCGATATTTTCCTTGGAGAACACGACTCCCATGCTCCGCTGCATCTCAAGCAGGAACAGCTCCAGACAGCAGGTGGCCACAAAGGAGATCAGCAGAAAAAACGGAACGCAGTTCCAGACCGAACGGAGCAGGAGAAGAATTCGGTCTTTCCTCATTTCAACACCGCCTTATAGCCCAGTCCCCGCACGGTGACAATTTCAAAGGCGTCACAACCCGAAAACTTGTCCCGCAGCTTGGTTATATACACATCCACAGCCCTGGGCGCGGTGGACGTCTCCACATCCCAAAATTCGTCCATGAGCTGTGTGCGGGTGAACGCCTTTTTCGGGTAGGAGAGCAGCTTATAGAGGATGTTAAACTCCCGATGGGTAAGGGGGATCTCCGTTCCATCCAGATAAGCCGTGCGCTCGTCCGCGTCCAATACCAGACCGCCTGCCTCCAGCCTGTGGCTGCTGGCGATCCTGGCCCGCCGCAGCAGCGCCCCGATCCGGAGAAACAATTCATCCAAGTGGATGGGTTTCACCATATAATCGTCAATGCCCGCTCGGTAGCCCCGCTGCTTGGAG
>CATNDT010000256.1 GCA_950097035.1 uncultured Oscillibacter sp. | reverse complement strand
GGCAGTTGGGAGTAACTATTGACGCCCTCTTTGGTCTGGAGGGCGGGGAGCAGGTCGATGTGGAGGACGCGGTGGGTCGCTGGCTTCAGGGATTTCCCAATGAGGAACGGATGAGCCAATTCTGTCGGTTGGTCTGGTCTTCCATCAAGTACTTCCTGCCGGATGGGCTGAGTTTGCCGGTAATGGGCTATCTGGAAACGTGCCGGCCTGACTTGGGTGACTTGGGTGATGACAGTGAACGGCTGATGCTCAGCCAATGCTGGGGCGGGGGCGGCATTCTGCTGAATATCCACGCGGAGGATTTATCTTTCGTTACGCTCTGGCCAAAGCCTGAGAAGGGTTATACACAATGGTTCGCTCCCAAAAGCGAGTACCGCCGCCTGTTTGAGCTTCTGGCAAAGCCTGGATGTCTGGAACTGCTGGGGTATCTTCACAGTCGGAAACTCAGCTATTTCTCCCTTACCGTAGCGGCAAAGCATCTAAAGATGCCCCGCGAAACAGTGGAAGAATTGTTGGACGCATTGGCGGAAAGAAACATCCTGCGTTCTGTGGATTTAGAGGTGGAGGACGGCGAGGTAAAGGCTTATCAAGTTGCGGAACCACTGAAACTTGTCCCGTTCCTCTACCTGGCCAGGTGCTGTATGCAGTCTGATATGAACAGTATGCGGCTTGGGGACTGGGCGCCGCCCTTGGGGCCAGACGAGACATGGAAAGACGAAAAGGAGAAGAAGCAACATGAAAAGCAGTAACAAAAAAGCCAATATGGGCATGGCCCATTATTTGAAGAAGTTTTGGAGGGCCAATTTCCTGGCAATCCTCCCGGTTTTGGCCGTGTGCGCCCTGCAAACCGGAACCAGCCTAGTGATGATCCAGACCTTCCAGCGTATCATTGAGCGCGATCTGCGTGGGTTCGGTTTTTGGATTTTGATGATGGTGGGCGCGTGGTTCCTTCTGCTTGGGATTAACAGCTTGCAGGAGTTCTTCCAAGGCCGCGCGGTTAGGGCCATGAACAATGCCGTCCGGCGGGATATGGCGGCAACGCTGTTGCGAAAAAACCATGGGGAGTTCCATGAGCTGGACACCGGGGAATATCTGTCCTGGTTCACCAACGACATCAATCAGATCGAAAACCTCGCTTGGAAACCCTTCTATCAGTGTGTGGATTCCGCCGCCACCATCGTATTCAGCGCCGCCGCCCTGCTGACACTCCACTGGTCGCTGCTGGGGGCCGCGCTGGTAACCACTGTGGTTATGCTGTTTGTCCCCCAACTGTTTAATAAGCGGATGGAAAAGCTGGGCGGTGCCTGCGCCCAAGAGCAGGCGGCGGCTACCAGCAAGTTGAAAGATCTTCTGGCCGGGTATGATGTCCTGCGTTTCTTTGGCCGGGAGCAGCGGTTCAGCCAAGGCGCGGATGCGGCCAGCGACCAAATTGAAAAGCCCAAGTTTCGCTTGACCTACGTGAAGGGCTTTGTCAGCGCGGGGATTGGCTGTGTCAATATCGTCTGCCAGATGCTGGTCAACGTCCTGATTGGCGTACTGTCCATCCAGGGCGTGATCCTCCAAGGTTCCTTGATGGGCGGCGGCAATCTGTGCGGAAGCCTCTCCAACGGCCTGGGGAGCATGGCGCAGCTCCTATTGTCCTTCTCCTCCTCCAAGCCCTATTTTGAGAAGATCACCGTCCGCGCCGACGATGCCCAGGCCGAAAACGTCACCGGGCGGGAACAGGTGAACAGCGCTATCACCGTGGAGAACCTCAGCTTCCAGTACGGTGAAAAGCCCATCCTGCAAGACCTATCCCTCCAGTTCCAGAAGGGCGGCAAGTATGCCCTCACGGGCCCCTCCGGCTGCGGGAAGTCCACCCTGCTGAAGCTCCTGCTGGGCTGGCTGCCGGACTATGGCGGGGCCATCCGCTTTGACGGCAAAGACGCCAAGGACTTCACCCCGGAACAGCTTCAGCAGCAGATGAGCTACATTGAACAGAACGTGTTTCTGTTCAACTCCACCATCCGGGATAACATCACCTTGGGTGAAGCGTTCACCGATGAACAGATGGAAAAGGCCCTGCGGGACAGCGCCCTGGCGGGCGATCTGGCCTCCATGCCCGAAGGTCTGGACACCGTGGTGGGCGAGGAGGGCGGCAATCTCTCCGGCGGGCAGAAGCAGCGGGTAGCCATTGCCCGCGCCCTGATCCACGACCGCTCCATTCTCCTGGTGGACGAGGGCACCAGCGCCTTGGATCAGAAAAACGCCGACATCGTGGAAAAGAGCCTGCTGGCTAATCCGGAACTGACATTGATCCTGGTCAGCCACCATCTCACCCCGGAGCGGAAGGAGCAGTTTACCCAAGTGTACGATTTGCAGCCGGCGGCACCACATTTGCAATCGGCATGAGCCGCAGTAAGCGTAGGAAAGCACCGCACAGTCCGTGCGGTGCTTTCCTTATCTGCTGTCCCTGTCAACGGCCTTTCTTCGTGGCTGTGACTGCTGCCGTCTGCCCTCGTCCTGCAACCGACGCAGCCGTTCCCGGACGCTTTTCGGCTCCGGGGGCCTCTCTTTTAGGGCGGGCCGCTGCCGCTCCCACTCGGCCATCTCCCGGTTATACCGGCTGACAACAGCCTCGGCCTTGCGGTAGGTGGCCGTAAACGTCTGCACATCGGGATAGCCCTCCGCCTGGACAATGGAAGGAAGCACATTCAGCCTGTGGCTAATCTCTTGTTCCGTCCGCTGTATCTGTCCCGCGATGTCTTTGCGCTCCTTGGTCTTAAAGATACCCGTGGCGGCGGCAAGCTGCTGTTTCAAGTCTGGCA
>CATNDT010000255.1 GCA_950097035.1 uncultured Oscillibacter sp. | reverse complement strand
TTCTGTTATTTTCTCTGCGATACGGTCAATACCCGATAATCAGGCCCTTTTCCATGGCGTAAAAGCTGGTGAGTCCGCGGCAGGAGATGATGTCCACACTCTTAACCGGCAGCATATCCAGAATGGTCTTCTTGAGCTGCAGGGCGCCGGGCAGATTTTCACAGTGGGAGATCACCACCCGTGCCCCGGTGCAGTCCTTGCTGTTCCCCATCAGGGCGGCGATGGCTCTGCAGGTCTTCACCTCGCCCCGGGCCTTGTCGGCCACATGGATGGTGCCCTGGGGCGTGGCGTCTGCAATGACATGGATGCCCAGCGTGTGGAGCAGGTTGCCCACCAGCGGCCGCATCCGGCCGTTTTTAATCAGGTTGTCGAAATTCTCAAGGGTAAAGCAGGTCCGCAGCGCCGCCTGATACACCCGCAGCTGGTCACAGATATCGTCATAATCCTCCGGTCCGCTGTTCTGCATCAGCGCCACGGCCCGGTGAATCAGCAGCACCATGGCCCCGGCGGTGGCCTTGGAGTCGATGATGCAGATCTTTTTCTCCGGGTGCTCCTCCAGCACCATCTCCCTTGCCAGCATGGCGGCGTTGTATGTGCCGGAGAGGTTGGCGGAAATGGTGAAGCACACCGTGCAGTCCCCGGCCTCAAAGGCC
This sequence comes from uncultured Oscillibacter sp., assembly GCA_950097035.1. GTDB lineage: Bacteria > Bacillota > Clostridia > Oscillospirales > Oscillospiraceae > Oscillibacter. Next base: position 2,162 of record CATNDT010000255.1, on the reverse strand, counting down.
TTGGCAAAGGCCGCCGGAGAGGGGCATGCCGTGGAGGCCGCCGCCTTTTCCGCAGACATGGCCTCCAGCATGTCGGGCACAATCAGCTCGTCGTTGTCGATAAACTCCCGCTCCCCCACCTGAATCCGCAGAGGAACGATCTCAAACCGGACAGGGCTCTCCTGAAAGGCAGACATCCGCAAATCACAACTGCTGTCACTCACAACATTCCAGACCATAATACACTCCTTGTAATATAGTTTTAAAAACCATATTTTTTATTATCATACCGCATTTGTCCCCCGTTGTCAATGGTTAAATCTCGGTGCGCGGCGGAAATTCTCTTGACAAGGTCCCCCTTTCGTAGTATGCTAAAATAGTTCCTTTTAAAACTATTTTTATAGAAACTATTGGAGGCGCTTATGGCCAGTGTCAGCACCCGTCTGCTGCTGTTTTCCCGGCAGTTTGAAAAGTTTTACGAGCAGCAGTTCACCTCTTTGCTGGAGCGGTCCGGCCTTTCCATGCGGGAGATCCATGTGCTGCTGTTTCTCGCCAACAATCCCGGCTACGACACCGCCAGAGACGTGACGGAGTACCGGGGAATCGCCAAGTCACAGGTCTCCCAGGCGGTGGACCTGATGGCGGAGCGGGGGCTGCTCCGCCGCACGGCGGACCGTGAGGACCGCCGTGTAATACGCCTTGCCATTACAGAGGCGGGCGCGCCCCTGGCCCGGGAGGCCCAGGCCATTCAGGCCGCCTGCGGGCGGCGGCTGCTGAAAGACCTCTCCCCGGAGGACGCGGCCCACTTCCGCCGCCTTTTGGAAACGGTTTTGGACAGCGGCGCACATCTTGCAGAGGAGGAATTTTTCCAATGAACCAAAGACAGCAGGTGGACCTTGGCAGCGGCAGGGTGGGGCGGCTGCTGTTCTCCCTGGCCCTGCCTACCATCACCTCTCAAATTGTCAACATGCTCTATAACCTGGTGGACCGGGTTTACATCGGCCATATGCAGCCTGCGGACACCGTGGGCAAGCTGGCCCTCACCGGGGTGGGCGTGTGCCTGCCGGTGATCATGCTCATCTCCGCCTTTGCGGCGCTGATGGCCATGGGCGGCGCGCCCCGCGCCTCGATTCAGGAGGGCAAGGGCAACCTGCCGGAGTCTGAGCGGATTATGGGCAACTGCTTAACGCTGCTGCTGGTGACCTCAGCGGTGCTTTCGGTGGTTTTTCAGCTCTTTGCCGAGCCGTTGCTGCTGACCTTTGGCGCCAGCGAAAACACCATCGGCTATGCCATGAGCTATATGCGGATCTACACCCTGGGCACCGTGTTTGTCCAGCTTACCCTGGGCATGAACGCCTATATCACCGCCCAGGGCTTCACCGCCGTCAGCATGAAGACCGTGCTCATCGGGGCCGTGCTCAACACCATTCTGGACCCCATCTTCATCTTCGCCTTTGGGCTGGGGGTTCGGGGGGCGGCCCTGGCCACCATCCTCTCCCAGGCGGTGTCCGCGGCATGGGTGCTGAAATTTCTGCTGGGCAGCCAGACCAAGTGGCGGCTGCGGCGGGAGAACCTGCGGCCCCGGGCGAAGGTGGTGCTGCCCTGCCTGGCGCTGGGTCTCTCCCCCTTTATCATGCAGTCTACCGAGAGCCTGATCGCCGTGTGCTTCAACTCCTCGCTGCTGAAATACGGCGGCGACATCGCCGTGGGCGCCATGACGGTGCTCACCAGCATCATGCAGTTTGCCATGATGCCCCTCCAGGGCCTGACCCAGGGCGCCCAGCCCATCATCAGCTACAACTTCGGCGCACGGAACGCCCAGCGGGTGCGAGACACCTTCCGGGTGCTGCTGCGGGCCTGCCTGATCTACTCTCTCACCATGTGGGCGCTGGTGCAGCTGTTTCCACAGTTCTTCGCCCTGATCTTCAACAACGACGCGGAGATGGTGTCCTACACCGCGTGGGCTTTACGGATCTATATGGGCGCCGTGGGGATTTTCGGCGTGCAGATCGCCTGCCAGCAGACCTTCGTCTCTTTGGGAAATGCCAAAACCTCCCTCTTTCTGGCAGTGCTGCGAAAGATCATTTTGCTGATCCCCCTCATCTATATTCTGCCCCATTTCTTTGCAGATAAGGTCTTTGCCGTGTTTTTGGCGGAGCCGGTGGCGGACGCGCTGGCGGTGA
>CATNDT010000254.1 GCA_950097035.1 uncultured Oscillibacter sp. | reverse complement strand
GTAACGCACCGTAACAACGATGACCGTTTTTTCGGCCTCATCCACGCGAAAGATAGCGGTGTAGTTTTTTACAAATAACTGGCGATAGCCCTTATTGGCGTAAGCGCCGGTTTTGCGAGTGGGACAGCGGTTCGGGAAGTGTTCCAGAGACAGGATTTCCCGCTCAATTTCCTCCGCCAGCTTTAAGGCCGTACCTGGCTCCAACATAGTTTCTGCAATATACTTGTAGATACCATCAAGATCGCGCAGAGCGCGGCTCATCAGCTTTACCGTATAAGAATCAGCCAAAATGCATCCTCCTCAGAGAAGAAAGGGCTTCTCTGGCGTCATGGAGCTTGCCGTCATGGGCAAACTCGGCCTCCGCCTCTGAGATGGCCGCGTCAACAGCGGCGGTTTCCAGCATTTCCTCATAGGTTTCAATGCTCATAACCACCAAATCGCCGTAGCCATTCTTTGTGATGAACATTGGCTCCCGCTTGGCGTGACAGGCGTTGGAGATTTCCGTTGTGTTGCGTAGGTCTGTGATGGGTCTGATCTGCGGCATAAGCTCGCCTCCTTTGCACATAATTATAGCATTATCATGTGCAAATTGCAAGTGGCAATTCTAATACCCTTTAGCCGCCCTCGCCGCGCGCCTCCGGCTCATCGGCATCGTCCTTTTCGTATTCATAGTCCTCATCCCCGTTCTGGCCAAAGTCGTAATCGTCCAGATCGACGGGGCCTTTGGTGTCGGTCTTGGGCTTGCGGAACTTGAAGAAGTACACCGCGCCGCCGCCAGCCATAGCCAGCACCAGCACGAACAGGAGCGGCGCTGTGCTGCCGGCCTTGGCCGGTTCCTTTTCCGGCTCGGTGTCCGGCTCCGGGGGTGTATCCGGCACAGGCTCCTTACCGGCGCACTCACTCATGGTGGTCTGGCAGACGGGGCAGGACAGGTTGATGTCGCCCACCATGCACTTGTCTGTGCAGGTGCAGACAGGCGGTTTTTCCTCTGTGGAATCGCCCTCGATCAGCGCCATCAGGTCAGCCTCGTCCACCTGGTTGAGAAAGTGGACATTCTCGGTATCGCCGCTGCGGTCAATGACGATATAAAAGTAGTTGCCGTTTTTGGACTGGACGGTGATAAACTGCTTTTCCTCCGGCCCATCGTCCTTTTTGCCGGCGCTGGCGTCACTACCGGCACTATCAGGCTTCTTGTCCGTTTGCAGCACATCGTCCACCAAATTCAGGTTGCCGGGGGGCGTCAGCGGCTTTCCGCTGCCGGTTTCCCCGTCGCCGCTGGGGTCGGTGTCCTCCTGCGGAGGTGTTTCCGGGGTGGTACTCGGCGTGGGTTCCGCAGGGGCAGGCGTGACCTCCGGCTCCGGCGTGGGGGTCACTTCCGGCGTGGGAGAGGGCGTTTCAGTCGCGCCGGCGCTCTCCGATGCCTCCGGCGTACCGTAGTCGCCATATTCGCACCAATCGTCGCCGCTGGCAAAGGCGGTCACAGAAAATGTCGTCATGCATAGCATGACGACAAGGATTCCTGCGAGCAGCTTCATCTTTTTAGGTCTCATGGAGTTCCTCCTTTTTCTGTGTATTTGCCGGCAGAGGGGACGCTTTGAGGGAGGCAAGCAGCTCCGCCAGCATATCCGGGCTGAGGCCCTGTTCACGGACAAGGCCGATGATATCCGTATTTTCAAGGTTCCGCACTGTTTCGTCGATCACTCTGTTGCGGGCGGTGAGCTTTTCGATCTTCTCCCTGTTCTTCTCCCGCTCCTCCCGCAGTTTTTCTACCTTGGGGTTCATAAAAGACCTCCTTTATCACGGGCTTGGCAGACGGCCAAAGGCGGCGAAATGCGCCTGCCAGTAGCTTGTTTCTATACTCACATAACGGATGGGGTCGCCGCAGTGGATCATTTGCCCGCCGCCCACATAGATACCCACATGGCTCATGCCGGTGGTGTCATAGGTGCCCTGGAAAAAAATCAGATCGCCGGGTCTGGCGTTGGCGCTGGAAACAGGGGTGCAGATGTTGTAAAGCCCTGTCGCCCCCAGCCGTCCCACATTCCAGCCCACGCCGCAGTGGTTCACCACCCACGACACAAAGCCGGAACAGTCAAAGGAAGTGGCGGGAGAGCTGCCGCCCCAGACATAGGGGTAGCCCAGATACTTTTCCGCCTCCTTTATCATGGCGGCGAATTGCTCATCCTCCAGCGCCTCCGGGGGTATCTCATACCGCTCATAATCTGTACCGTAGAGATTCACATAGTCCGAGCCGGGGAACAGGTCAGGCCGGTTGCCCAGCGCGGCCATGTAGATGGCGTACATGGAGAGCTGATCCTGTGACATGGTGTAGACCGGCACATGGGAGAGGTTGAAATTCCCCAGCGTCACAGTGCAGATGTAGTAGGTGTACTCCACCTCTACCTCTGTTTCGTTGCCCTCCTCGTCTGTTTCCGTTTCCGTCCTTGTGCGGGTCTCGGTGGTGACGATCTCCGTCAGGATGTACTGCTTTTCAAACAGCATATCCAGTACAGGCTGCGCCTCCGCCACTGTCCACTCGCCGCCCAGATAGGCGGTGATATAGGAGATCAACACATAGGGGTCATGCTCGATGCTGTCCAGATCGTAGTGGTACTCGTCATAGTCGTGGGTACTCTCATAGGTGTCCAGATAGTTTTGCAGCTCGGCCTCCATCCCGGCGTATGCCGCCTCCGCCGCCAGCATCTCGCTGTCCTCGCTGGGGTAGGTGGAGAGCGCCACGCCGCCCGCGCCGCCCTGCAAAAACATAGAGCAGGATGAAAACAGGGAGAGGAACATCGCCACGATCAGCCCCAGCGCGCCC
>CATNDT010000253.1 GCA_950097035.1 uncultured Oscillibacter sp. | reverse complement strand
AATCAGCAGAACGTCTTTTCCAGAGTCCTGCCGAGTTTCCAATAGCAGAGAATGGTGATTGGGCAGGGCTCTGGAAAGAGCCAAAACACTGTGGAGGTCAGCCCCTCCACCCGGACAGACCGCAATTTGGGGCTTGACAAGAGAGGAAGGTTCTTATGAAACAACGATTTACTACTTTTTTAGCCACGCTCTTTTTCTCTCTTTCTATGGCGCTCCCTGCCAGCGCAACGGTGTCTGATACCGGTTATTCCGACGTTGACGCCGGAGCCTGGTATGCGGAGTCCGTTGCCTGGTGCCGGGAAAATAATCTGATGGCCGGAGTGGGCGGCGGGCGCTTTGCCCCTGACAGCACCTTGACACGGGCCATGCTGGCCGCTGTCCTATGGAGGCAGGCCGGCAGTCCTGCGGTCAACTATACTGATGCAGTTTAATGACGTACCAGAGGGACAGTGGTACACAGAATCTATTCGCTGGGCGGCCAGCGAGGAGCTGGTTCGTGGATATGGAAATGGGCGCTTTGGGACCAACGACCCCATTACCCAGCAGCAGTTGGATATTATTCTGAACAACTACCTGGGCCAGACCATTACCCAGGGCATTCCCGGCTTTGACGGCAGCTCCGCACCCACCACTCGCGCCCAAGTGGCCGCTGTCCTTCAAAGGCTCAGCGACACTCAGCCAGGGACAAGTCCATCCGAAGGAGAAGAAACTATGCTGTATATTACGGTCAATGGAACCACACTCACCGCCACTCTGGCGAACAATTCCTCAGCGGAAGCATTCCGGGAACTGCTGGCAAACGGTCCCTGCACCATTCAGATGAGCGACTACGGCAATTTTGAGAAGGTTGGTCCTCTGGGTCAGAGCCTGCCTACAAATAACCAGCAGATCACCACCGAGGCAGGGGATATCATTCTCTATCAGGGCAACCAGATCACCATCTACTACGACCGCAATTCATGGAATTTCACCCGCCTGGGGAAGATCAATGGCGTCACTTCTCAACAACTGCGGGACATCCTGGGTAGCGGTGACGTGAGTGTCACCTTTTCACTGGAAAAAATGGCTTGACTGAAAGTCCGCTTTAAGGATTAAAATTCCAACATATCAGGGGCGGCCTGCAGGCCGCCCCTCATCTGAAATAGAGGTAACAACAATGATAAAACAGACAGCGGGCCGTGACCAGTTGGGTGAGTTCGCCCCTAAATTCGCAGAGCTTAACGACGACATCCTCTTTGGAGAGGTCTGGTCCAGAGAAGGAGTGCTCTCCTTAAAAACGCGCTCCATTCTTACTGTCACGGTTCTGGTGAGCAAGGGCTTGATTGACAGCTCTTTTCAATATCACTTGGCTTCGGCAAAAAAGAATGGCGTTACCAGGGACGAAATGGCGGAAATTCTGACCCATGTGGCCTTTTATGCGGGCTGGCCTAACGCTTGGGCCGCGTTTCGGATGGCCGTGGAGGTCTACAAGGACGATGCGGGAGCGGACGGCGGGATCTTCGGTTTGGGCGCACCCAATGAAGCCTATGCCCAATACTTCGTAGGGAAATCCTACCTGAGACCCCTCACCGTTCCCGGAGAAACCGTGTTCATGGCGAATGTGACATTTGAACCGGGCTGCCGCAATAACTGGCATATTCACAAGGCCACCAGTGGCGGCAGACAGGTCCTGCTATGTGCCGGCGGCAGGGGCTGGTATCAGGAATGGGGACAGGAAGCCCGAAAATTGAACCCCGGCGATGTAGTGACCATCCCTGCCGGAGTCAAGCACTGGCATGGCGCCGCCAAAGACAACTGGTTTTCTCATGTAGCTGTGGAGATTCCTGACGAGGATACCGCCAATGAGTGGCTGGAGTCGGTGGATGACGAACAGTATAGAATGCTCCGGTGACTGGTCGGGACGCGATATAAAGCGGGGTGATTCCTATACTCATCGCTTTGCGGAGAGAGTGCATCTACCTTTGGTACTATTTCAACCTTCAGATGGAGCAAATTTTTCCCTATTGGGTGCTGGGCATGGTGCTTGGGTCTGCTGTGTCCGTTTTTGCGAAGGATTCGATACATAGATTGTTTCGCTCTATCCAAGGGAGACGTCTGGGCGCTTTAGGCATAATCCCCGCCTCGGCTCTGGGGATTGCCTCGCCCCTCTGTATGTACGGCACGATTCCGATTGCCGTCTCATTCGCTGAGAGCGGCATGGAGCATGACTGGCTGGCAGCGTTTATGATGAGTTCCATTCTATTGAACCCGCAGTTGATTTTTTACAGCATGGCCCTGGGACCAAAGATGCTGATAATACGGATCGTCTCTTGTTTCCTCTGCGGTATTACGACTGGCCTTCTTCTCCGCATATTCTATTCAAATAAACAATTTTTTGATTTCAACGGATTTTCTGAACCTAAAAACCGTGATACCGACCCCAACCTCCTTATGCGCTTTATGAAAAACCTGGGGCGGAACCTCAAGGCCACCGGGCCAATGTTCCTGTTGGGCGTGATCTTATCCGCATTGTTCCAGCGGTATGTTCCATCAGACACAATGGCCCGACTGTTTGGAGAGCAAGAGGGCTTTGGCGTTTTGATGGCAGCAACAATTGGAGTACCGCTTTACGCCTGCGGAGGAGGAACGATCCCGCTGTTGCAGGCATGGCTGATGGATGGTATGAGCGTGGGCAGCGCGGCGGCCTTTATGATTACCGGTCCCTCTACCAAGATCACGAACCTGGGCGCAATGAAAATCGTATTAGGTGCTAAACGATTTGCGCTTTATATCCTATCTATAAATGCGAATCAAGGTTTAAAAGCAAGAGAAGGGGGTAGAAAAACAGCGCAAAAG
>CATNDT010000252.1 GCA_950097035.1 uncultured Oscillibacter sp. | reverse complement strand
AATCGGAAGCCTGTTGTCTATGGAGAAGCGGGATATTTAAGGAGGAATTTCCATGCTGCCTGCCCTAATCCTGGCCCTTGCCGCCCTGGGGATCGCTCTGCTGCGCCTGTGGGCTTACCGCACCCAGCTGCTGGAGATGGCCCGGGTGCTGGAGGAGACCCCACCAGAGAGCAATCTGCGCCTGACGGTGAGGATGTCCGGTACAGCGCCACGGCGGCTGTGCCGGGCGGTCAATGCCCGGCTGGAGGAGGGGCGGCGGCTTCGTATGGAGACATCGAGGCAGGAACAGGAGCTGAAGTACACCATGGCCTGCACTTCCCACGACATCCGCACCCCTCTGGCCGGGGCCATGGGCTATTTGCAGCTGCTGGAGGGGGAACCGGAGCGTCAGGCGGAGTACCAGGGCATCATACGCAAGCGGCTGGAGGAATTGGAGGAGCTTTTGGAAGAACTGTTCCTGTATACCCGGCTGCAAAGCGGCTCCCTGCCGCTGGACTGCGAAGTGATCACGGCTCTGCCGCCCCTGTGGGACGCGCTGGCGGAGTTTTATCCACAGTTTGAGGCGGCGGGAGCTGCGCCGGAGCTGCGGTTTGACCGGGAGGATATGAAGATTTGGGCCAGCAGGTCGGCCTTGGACCGGGTGTACCGGAACCTGATCGCTAACGCCCTGCGCCACAGTGGCGGCGGTTTGACCGTCTCCGGCCGGGGTGGAGCGATTTGCTTTTCCAACCCGTTGCTTCCCGGCTCCAGGCCCGACCCTGATCATCTGTTTGACCGCTTCTATCAGAGCAATCCCGCACGGGCAAAGGGAGGGGCTGGCCTGGGCCTGTCCATCGTGCGGGAGCTGATGGAGCGGATGGGCGGGCAGGTGTCCGCGCAGATCACGGGAGACATACTGGAAATCAAGCTGTCTTTTCGAGGTGCATGATACGGAGAGGGACATGAGGCAAGCCAGCCTTATGTCCCTCCATTTTATGAGCGGGGAGCTGAAGGCAGGAGAACCGCTCCCCTCCATTCATTCTCTTGCGAAATCCTTGCAGATCAGTGTTTTGACTGTGCAAAAGGCATATGACCTTTTGCAAGCGGACGGGTTTATTGAGACGACAGCGGGAAAGGGCCGCTTTGTTTCCGCACAGAATCAGGACTTTTATCCGGAAGAGCAGCAAAAGAAAATCGAGGAGCATTTCAGCGAGGCGATTGAGATTGCCCGCACAAGCGGGATACCTCTTGACAAAATGCCGAACCTGCTGACGCTTCTGTATGAGGAGGATTGACCATAACAAATGCTTTAACTGTTTCAGGACTGACCAAAACGTATCAGGATTTTGTTTTGGATCAGGTTTCTTTTTCTGTCCCCAGCGGCTTCATTGTAGGGCTGATTGGGGAAAACGGCGCCGGAAAAAGTACGACGATCAACGCGGCGCTGGGCCTGATCCAAAAGGAGGCCGGCCAAGTCTCCGTTTTGGGCAAAGACGGGCTGGACCCGGTGATCCGGGACGATATTCTGGATATGCTGCTGAATTTCGTGCAGGAGGAAGACCACTCCATTCTGGTATCCTCCCACATCACCAGCGATGTCGCCTCGAATGGGACTGATCACCGCATTGCTTCCCTGTCTCGCTCAAAGAAAACATCCTTTTGGCGTTTAACATTGTGCTTGCGATTTCCAACCTTTGGTTTTTTGCCTCTTATCGTGTCGCGGTAAAGGTGTATCAAAAACGGGATATTACCTGACCGGCATTTCCGTCTATGTGATCCCCAGGCCAGCGGAGCGGCTGCCGCTGCCCCGCCGGCCTTTTTAGCGGGGCGAAAACATTTCATGACATACTCACGACATTCCATTACATCGGGGGTTGTAACCCCGTCCTGCTTTTGTTAATCTGATAGACTGTAGAAAAACGTGGTGGTAAACATGATAACATTTGCGATCTGCGACGACGAGCCGATAATGGTCCAGGAGCTTGCCAGCCATCTTGCGGACTATATGAAAGAAAAATCAATAACTGCCTACGACCTCAGCAGTTTTTCCAATGGCTGCGCCCTGCTGGAGAGGGTTGGCAGCTTTGATGTGATTTTCCTGGACATCCAAATGGAACAGCCGGATGGGATGGAGACCGCCAGACTGCTCCGCCAGCGGGGAAATCACAGCCTGCTGATCTTTGTAACAGTTCTGAAGGAGTGCGTGTTTGACTCCTTCCAGGTGGAGGCATTTGACTATCTGCTTAAACCCCTGGACAGCGCCCGCTTTTGCCAGACAATGGATCGGGTCCTCCGCTCTCTGGAACAGAGGACGGCTGAGGACATCGTGATTCAGCGGGGGACCGGCTGTGAGGTCGTTCTCCTCTCGGACATTGTGTACTGCGAGGTACTGGGCCGGAAAATCTATCTTCATAAAAATGACGGGACAGTGAGCGACTACTACGACAAGCTGGAGGACCTGGAGCGGCGGGTGGATGGACGTTTTTTCAAGTGTCACCGGAGCTACCTGGTCAACCTGGATTATGTTCGCGGGTGTCAGGACGGGCAGGTTATGCTGTCCCAGGGAGAGCGTATCCCCGCCTCCCGGCTGCGGGGGCGGGAGCTGACCCAGGCCCTTTTGCGCTATATGAAAGAGAGGGGAATCTGACATGGACTATTTCGCGCTGTTTCTGGACAGTCTCTGCCTCCTTGTGGGACATGGGGTGATGCACATGGTCTTTATCAGCCGTCTCACCAGGAAGAAGCTGAAAAAATGGTACTTTGCCGCTTATTTTCTCCTCCTGGGTATGATTCAGCTTATCTCGGACAGACTTGCCCTTGACGGGACACTCTCCGTTGGCGTTGGCGTGCTGGCGCTCTACGGACTCAGCCGCTATGGGATGAGAAATCAGCGGTCCG
>CATNDT010000251.1 GCA_950097035.1 uncultured Oscillibacter sp. | reverse complement strand
AACCCCGCCACCATCGCCGACAACGTGGGCGACAACGTGGGCGACGTGGCCGGCATGGGCGCGGACCTGTACGAGTCCTATGTGGGCTCCATCCTGGCCACCTTTGCCCTGGGCGCCGTGGGCGGCTATGGCTGGAACGGCATGCTGCTGCCCGTGGCTCTGGCGGTGTGCGGCATCATCTGCTCCATCCTGGGCTCCTTCCTGGTGAAGACCGAGGAAAACGCCACCCAGGAATCTCTGCTGAAGAGCCTTCGCACCGGTACATACACCGCCGCCATCCTGGCCGCCGTGCTGGCCGCCCCCCTGACCTACTGGATTCTGGGCAGCTGGGGCGTGTATATCGCCATCCTCTGCGGCCTTATCGGCGGCTGCGCCATCGGCTACTTCACCGAGTACTACACCTCCGACACCTATAAGCCCACCCAGGAGCTGGCGGCGGCCTCTGAAACCGGCTCCGCCACCATCATCATCGGCGGCATCTCCCTGGGGCTAAGGTCCACCCTGACCTCCATCCTTATCGTGGCCGTGGCGGTTCTGGTGAGCTACTTTGCCGCCGGCGGCTCCACCGTCATCGTGGACGGCTCCGGCGCCTTCACCGCCGCCTTTAACCGGGGCCTGTACGGCATCGGCATTGCCGGCGTGGGCATGCTGTCCACCCTGGGCATCACTCTGGCCACCGACGCCTACGGCCCCGTGGCCGACAACGCCGGCGGCATCGCCGAGATGAGCGGCCTGCCCGAGACCGTCCGCCAGCGGACCGACGCGCTGGACTCCCTGGGCAACACCACCGCCGCCACCGGCAAGGGCTTTGCCATCGGCTCCGCCTCCCTCACCGCCCTGGCCCTGCTGGTGTCCTATGTCAATATCGTGCAGGAGAACACCACCGAGACGCTGAACTTCACCCTCACCAGCCCCACCGTGCTGGTGGGCATGTTCGTGGGCGCCATGCTGACCTTCGTCTTCACCGCCTTTACCATGAACGCGGTGCAGAAGGCGGCCCAGTCCATTGTGGTGGAGGTCCGCCGCCAGTTTAAGGAGATCCCCGGCATCATGGAGTACAGGGCCGACCCGGATTACGCCTCCTGCGTGGGGCTTTGCACCAAGGGCGCCCTGCGGGAGATGGTCTCCCCCGCCCTGCTTGCCATCGTCGTCCCCATCGCCACCGGCCTGATTCTGGGGCCCACCGGCGTGGTGGGTCTGCTGGGCGGCGTTTCCGTCACCGGCTTCGCCATGGCCGTGTTTATGTCCAACGCCGGCGGCGCGTGGGATAACGCCAAGAAGTATATTGAAACCGGCCACCACGGCGGCAAGGGCTCCGAGCAGCACAAGGCCGCCGTGGTGGGCGACACCGTGGGCGACCCCTTCAAAGACACCTCCGGCCCGTCTTTGAATATCCTCATCAAGCTCTGCTCCACCGTGTCCATCGTGTTCTCCGGCCTGATTCTGGCCTTTAACCTGATGAACATGCTGTAAAAGCATACGTGGACAGCCGCTCCGTCATTTGGCGGAGCGGCTGTTTTTATCCGGCAGCCTTTTTTATATTTTCCCCGTTTATTTATGTACGTGTTAATATACACAAGGTAATTGTCAACCGGGGCCAAATCGTGTATGATACGTGAAAAAGGAGGGATGCATGTTGGAAGAGCTGTTTTTAGAAAAGCTGGTAAACCATTATCAGTCCCTGCTGCTGTCCAATGACATGGATTGGTCTTTACTGACAGAAAACTGCGAAACGCTTCACCGGGAATTCTTGAAACGGTATGGAGAGGATTCGGAGCTCTGCGAGCAGGTAATCAATCTGATCGATGCCAATGCCCAGCTTCTGGCTTACCGCGAAAATTTCCGCTTTTCTCTTGGAATCTCTCTGGGGATGGAGGCCGCTTCCCTGCGGGATCGTCTTGCCTGCTCTCGATAGGCGGAACATCTGCTTTTGTCATTTTCCACAGAAAGAAACCGCTAAAATTGAACGAATTCAGGCCGCCCGGAATCGACGGACTTGCCTTGACAAGGTAATCGTTTACCGATATAATAAACACCGGAAACACGGGAACCCCCGGAAAACTCGCCACAGGACCGGTTTTCCGAAAAAATATCAGGAAAGGATGCGCGAAACATGATTTACTCTACCGAAGTGCAGAACATGTGCCCCGTCGCCAAGGGCGCATACCATGGCCCGGCTCCCATCCCCGAGGAGGGCAAATGGGTCCAGGCCAAGGAAATCAAGGACATTTCCGGCCTGACCCACGGCGTGGGCTGGTGCGCCCCCCAGCAGGGCGCGTGCAAGCTGACCCTGAACGTCAAGGACGGCATCATTGAGGAGGCCCTGGTGGAAACCCTGGGCTGCTCCGGCATGACCCACTCCGCCGCCATGGCCTCTGAGATCCTCATCGGCAAAACCCTGCTGGAGGCCCTGAACACCGACCTGGTGTGCGACGCCATCAACACCGCCATGCGGGAGCTGTTCCTCCAGATCGTCTACGGCCGCACCCAGACCGCGTTCTCCGAGGGCGGCCTGCCGGTGGGCGCCTCTCTGGAGGATCTGGGCAAGGGCCTGCGGAGCCAGGTGGGCACCATGTTCGGCACCAAGGCCAAGGGCCCCCGCTATCTGGAGATGGCCGAGGGCTACGTCACCCGCATCGCCCTGAACAAGGACGACGAGATCATCGGCTACGAGTTTGTGAACCTGGGCAAGATGATGGACGCCATCAAGAAGGGCACCGACGCCAACGAGGCGCTGGAAAAGGCCAGGGGCCGCTACGGCCAGTTTGACGGGGCCGCCAAGTATATCGACCCCCGCCACGAATAAAGAAAAGGAGGAATTGAGAAATGGCTCTGTTTGAAAGCTACGAGAGAAGAATCGACAAGATCAATTCCGTCCTG
>CATNDT010000250.1 GCA_950097035.1 uncultured Oscillibacter sp. | reverse complement strand
AGCAGATAGTCTGTGGATACGGAAAAAACCGCTGACAATTTGACCAGCATCTCAATAGAGGGTTGTATATTGTCGTTTTCCCAGTTGGATACGCTTTGTTTTGTTACATTTAGGCGCTTTGCGAGATCGACCTGGCTCATACTCCGGGCCTGGCGAAGCTGGCGGATTCTCTGATTCAGCATACGTCACCTCTAAATATTTCAATACTATTGTATCTTTTTACTTGACTATATAAAAATACTATGGTATTTTTATATTGTACTTTTAAGGAGGCACTATGCACATCAAAGCATCTGTCAAGCAAAAACGATTAGGTATGCACCTGACTGCCCTTGGCCTGCTGGCGTTGGAATGTCTTTTCGGCTGTCCATTCTACCGTATTCTGGGGATTTCCTGCCCCACATGCGGCGTAACCCGGGCATGGCTCTGTTTCCTGCGCGGGGATTGGAGCCAAGCGGTTTCGTTCCACCTGTTTTTTCTCCCCATGCCGCTGTTCATATTTCTCTTTGCCCATAGAGGTACCGATTTTCTGCCAAAAAGCCGTTTCTTAGATGCGTTTCTAATCGGATTCGCATGCTTGCTTGCACTCTACCATTTTGGACGCATATGTCTTCCGGGTACACAGTAGAAAGGAGAGATTACACATGACACAAGAAAAAGTCGATATGTACGCAATCACCAATCAAAAATACCTCCCCGCAGAAAAGATTGTTTTCGTCAAGCAAAAATTGCTTCAGGCTGATGAAACAAAATTTCAGCTTGCCTCCACGGTGGAATTCAAGGACCCCACTACGCTTTTGCTGGTCTCCATCTTCCTCGGAGGGCTGGGCATTGACCGCTTCATGATCGGTGACACGGGCATGGGCATTTTAAAGCTGCTCACCGCCGGCGGATGCGGCATACTTGCTATCATTGACTGGTTCTCTATCCAGAAGAAGACCAAAGAACTCAATTACAACAACCTCATGATGGTGCTTTGACCGTCTATAACAGGAGAGACGCTTTCCATGGAGTATGGAAAGCGTCTCTTTTGTTTTGCGTCCAGGGCTCGTATAAAAATTGGCTTTGCCTAGCGAAAAAATCTCTCACCGCTGGGCATATTTTCAATTTTAAACTGCGCCTAAATAGCAAAACCGGCACTGCCCGAGATCACTCTCAGGCAGTGCCGGTTTTGTTTTTCCATCTGCTTCAAAGACAGCAGTCTGCTTTTTAAACTTTCCTCGGATTCTCGCCGGACTTTCCAAAGGTCTTGACCGCTCTAGCTGTTTCGGCTCTCTTCTCTTCCAGAGCCTCCGCCAACAGCATATCCTTCACCTTCATCAGCCGGGTGGTGGTGGAGCGGTCGTTCTCGTCCAGCTTCATGGTGATATATCGGATATTCTCCTGCGTCTCGGGAATGACCACGTACTCCAGCGCGTTGACGCGCCGCCGGGTCTTTTCGATCTCCTCCGCCATGAGCTGGGCGGCCTTCTCCGTCTGGGCCAGCTTGAGCATGTTCTGGAACACCTCGCCCAGGGCGGCCACCGCCCCGTCCAGCTCGCCGCTGGTGGCGGCAAAGCCGTAGGGGAAGATATCGCCGGTATCGTCGGTGCGGGTCTGATAGTGGTATTCCGGCACGTTCACCGACATGACGTTTTTGAAGGTCATGGTCAGCTCGACCGACTGCTTGGGATACATCAGCGCCTGCTCCATGGCCTGGGCGCTCATCAGCGCGGAGGCCACGGTAAAGGAGCTGTGTACCCGCATCAGCTCCTCCTCCACCTGGGAGCGGAGGGAGCGCAGCTCACGCACGGTGTCCAGGAACTGCTTCATCAGCTCATCCCGCTTGTCCTTGAGCAGCTTGTGGCCCCGCTGGGCGGTTTTCAGCTTGCCCTTCAGACGGGTGAGCTCCATTCGGGTGGGGTTGACTACGGTGCTTGCCATGTCTGAACCCCTCCTTTACTGGTTTTTCTTGGGCATATACTTGTCGATATACTCCTGTTTGATACGCTTCAGCTCGGCGGTGGGCAGGATGCTCAGCAGTTCCCAGCCCAGGGCCAGCGTCTCCTCGATGGAGCGGTTCTCCTCATAGCCCTGGTTGACATAGCGCTTCTCGAACTCGTCTGCGAACTTGGCGTACAGCAGGTCCGTGGGGGTCAGCGCCGCCTCGCCCAGAATGGACATCAGCTCCTTGTTGTCCTTGCCGGTGGAGTAGGCCGCGAAGAGCTGGTTCATGGTGTTGGCGTGATCCTCCCGGGTCTTGCCCACGCCGATGCCCTTGTCCTTCAGACGGGACAGGGATGGCAGCACGTCCACGGGGGGGTTGATGCCCTGGCGGTACAGCGACCGGGACAGGATGATCTGCCCCTCGGTGATGTAGCCGGTCAGGTCGGGGATGGGGTGGGTCTTGTCGTCCTCGGGCATGGTCAGGATGGGGATCATGGTGATAGATCCCGCCTTGCCCAGCTGGCGGCCGGCGCGCTCGTAAATGGTGGCCAAGTTGGTGTAGAGGTAGCCGGGGAAGCCGCGGCGGCCCGGGACCTCCTTCTTGGCGGCGGACACCTCGCGCAGGGCCTCGGCGTAGTTGGTGATATCGGTGAGGATGACCAGCACGTGCATATCCTTCTCAAAGGCCAGATACTCGGCGGCGGTCAGCGCCATGCGCGGGGTGGCGATACGCTCCACGGCGGGGTCGTCGGCCAGGTTGGTGAACAGCACCGTGCGGTCGATGGCCCCTGTGCGCTTGAACTCCTGCACGAAGAACTCGGACTCCTCGAAGGTGATGCCGATGGCGGCGAACACCACGGCGAAGTTGGCGCTCTCGTCCCCCAGCACCTTGGCCTGACGGGCGATCTGGGCGGCCAGGTTGGCGTGGGGCAGGCCGGAGCCGGAGAAGATGGGCAGCTTCTGGCCGCGGACCAGG
>CATNDT010000249.1 GCA_950097035.1 uncultured Oscillibacter sp. | reverse complement strand
TTGCGGCGGGGATCTACAATCCCTTCTCCGTTGGCGTCGCCCAGCCCATCGCAGAGCTGCCCCTGTACTCCGGGGCGTGGCTCCGGTGGCTGCTGCTGGCGGCGCTGGTGCCTGTTACTGCCGCTTACATCCTCCAAAGGGCCGGAGAGCCGACGCTCTCCGGGGAGCGGGAGCCCTTGGCGGAAGAGGCCCTTACCCCGCGGCAGGGGCTGGTGCTGGCCTTACTGTTTGGGGCGCTGGCGACGGTGGTATGGGGCGTGGGCGCCCGGGGCTGGAGCGTGCCGGAGCTGGCCGCCGTCTTTCTGGTGCTGGGGCTGGCCTGCGGAGCCGCCGCCGGCTTTGGCGCCAATCAAATCTGCCTGCTGCTGACGGCCGGGTGCAAAAAGATGGTGGGCGGGGCGCTGACCATCGGCCTGGCCGCCGCGCTGCGGCTGGTGCTGGAGCGGGGCGGCATTCTGGACAGCATCGTCCTGGGCCTGCTGCGGCTGGTGGAGGGCCTGCCGGGCTGGAGCCAGCTGCTGGGGATGTTCTACGCCAATGTCCTGCTGGACCTGCTGATTACCTCGGGCTCGGGCCACGCGGCGGTGGCCATGCCGCTGATGGTGCCGCTGGCCGACGGACTGGCCCTGTCCCGGCAGTCGGCGGTGCTGGCCTTCCAGCTGGGGGACGGACTGGCGAATCTGGTTTCCCCTGTCTCCAACACGCTGGTGAGCTGCCTGGCCCTGTCGGGGGTGAGCTACCCCGGGTGGCTGCGGTATTTCCTGCCTCTGGTGGGGGTCTATCTGGCGGTGGGCACGGGGTTTATGGTGCTGGCCGGATGGGTGGGCTATTAAAAAACCGGCTTGTCCCGGCGTTGACAGGGGCGCGGCGGGTGGAGTATAATGGATGGGAAGATACGGCAATGCCCGCCGGCGGCGGGCGTTTGGATAGAAAATAATACGGTCAGGGGAGGATTTGTGATGAAAAAACGGATCGGGTCGGGTGTGTTGGCCCTGTGTCTGCTGCTGGCGCTGCTGCCCGGAAGCGTATGGGCGGCGGAGGGAGACGCGCCGGCGGGTGGTACTGATACTTTTGTAGAAGCGAATGGTTCAACTCAGCTTCAAAAATTGATTGCGGATAAGACTGCTAATATTAAACTGACTGCAAATGCGGACTTTTCCACAACATCCTTGGAAATTCCGGCGGATTATACCGGTGTTCTGGACTTAAATGGAAAGCATATCACCTCATTTGTTTCTCCTGTTGTGGTAAAGGGAAACTGGACAGTGATGGACAGTACTGCGAAGGAAAATGATCTTATAGTTAACAATGTTAACGATAAAAACACAGTGCCTTACCAATTTGGCAGCATCAGAGCCAGCAATGATAGAAAGCGCGACGCCATCCACGTGCAGAACAACGGCACCTTCGTTTTGCAAAGCGGTACAGTGAGTGCGACCAACATTGCCATTGCTGTGGAGGCCGGTTCCGCAGCGACAATCGACGGCGGCTATGTGGAGGCACAAGAGTCTGCTCTTGTTGTCTTGGGTAATGATGCCAAAGCAAACATTAACGGCGGCATACTCCTGAGCAAAGACAACGCCACAGTGGCCGGTAACGGGCTGCCTCAAAACGCTGGAACAACGATCAATATGACCGGCGGCACGTTGGTCAGTAATATCGAAACCACTGGCTATACCACCTGCGGCATTTACCACCCCCAGAAGGGCACCCTGAACGTAACCGGCGGCAAGATCATCGCCCACGGCGGCGTGGGTATCCTGATGCGCGGCGGAGAGCTGAAACTGGGAGAGCCAAGTACCAGAGCTGGTATCGAAATTGATACCGGTGGGATTAAAAAACGGGGCAAGGTGGGAGATGCCGGGTTGATGCTTGATGGTGGTCAGGCCATCGTAATAGACAGCAAGAGCAGTTATTACGACTGGCGAGATATGAAGGCTACAATTAACAGCGGTTTTAAGCCGGATTTCTATTGCCCTGACGGTTATGAACAGAAAGAAGTCACGAACCCGGATGGCAGTGTTGTCTACACAACAGAAGCTGTGGCGGCTGATACTTACACCATCACATTCGACAGCAATGACGGAGCGGCCACCACAACCTTTGCCACCTTGACTACCGGGACTGACGGCAAACTGGCCAACCTGCCCACCACAGACCCAACCCGCGCGGACTATACCTTTGTTGGGTGGTACACTAGCAAAAAAGGCGGTAACGAGGTTACAACGGATACTGTTTTTACAAAAGACACCACTGTTTACGCCATATGGAAACCGAATAGTGCTGCTGGTCCTGTGACCTATACCGTCACCTTCTATCAGAACGAGAACGATACCACCGCCTATGTGACCAAGACAACTAATGCCGACGGCGCTATCGAATGGCCCGCCGCCCCCACTAAGGAGGGCTTTATCTTCAAGGGGTGGGCCAATGAGGACGGCGACCCGTATTCCAACAACTCTGTGTTCTTTGCGGATACCAAGCTCTATGCCCAATGGAAGCAGGAAGACCCTGATAATCCCGACACCCCCAAGACATTCACCATTACCCTCGACGCTAACGGCGGCACCCTCAGCGGCGCTGCCACCGTAACCACCAATGCCGGAGGCAAGCTGGACAATCTGCCCGCCGCTCCCACCCGCGAGGGTTACAGCTTTGACGGCTGGTTTACCGCCGCAAGCGGCGGTAAGGAGGTAGATTTACAATCACCCTTCGAGAAGGATTCCACCATCTACGCCCACTGGACCAAGAACGGCGGGACCCCCTCGGACGAGGACGAATACCGCATTTACGCCCCCAGCAGCGTTACCGGCGGCCGGCTCTATGTGAGCCACAGGACCGCCGCCCCGGGCACCCGGGTGACCATTGAGCTCCGGCCCTGGAGCGACTACGAGCTGGATTGGCTGTCCGTGGTCAACCTGGACACCGACCGGGAGCTGCGCCTCACCGAACGCTACA
>CATNDT010000248.1 GCA_950097035.1 uncultured Oscillibacter sp. | reverse complement strand
CCAATACCCCCCGGGGGGAGTTTTACGATGCCCTGGCGGCGGACGGCGGGGAGGACACGAAGGCGTTTCTGGAGACCGTTTTCCAACTGCGGCTGTCGGCCCGGGACATGGACGTGCACCGGCTGGTGTGGCATATCTATAACCGGCTGAATGTGCTGGGGGTGTTTGGCGCCATGGACCGGGGAGCGGAGCGGCGGGAGAATCTTATCGCCCTAAGCCGCCTGGCGGAGCGTTTTGAAAGCGGCGGCTACCGGGGGCTTTTCGCCTTTGTGACACAGCTGCGGCGGCTGCTGGAGGCGGACCAGGCCCCGGCGGTGAAGACCGCGGCGGCTGCAAACGGCGTGGGGCTCATGAGTATCCACAGATCCAAGGGGTTGGAGTTTCCCATAGTGATTTTGGCGGACCTGGACCACGCCTTTTCCCGCCAGGACTTCGACACGCCGGTGCTGATGCATCCGGCCATGGGTCTGGGGCCCCGGCGGGTGGATCTGGAGCGGAAGATGCAATACCCCACCCTGGCCCGGCGGGCTGTTGAGGAAAAGCTGCGGCGGGAGAATCTGGCGGAGGAGCAGCGGATTTTGTATGTGGCCATGACCCGGCCCAAGGAAAAGCTGATTATGGTGGATTCCATGTATTTTGCGGAGAGACGGCTGCAAAAACTGGCTGCGGTGGCGGGCTGCCCCGCCTTGCCGGAGACGGTGGCAGCGGGGCGGAACTTTGGGGACTGGCTGCTGCTGCCCCTGCTGTGCCGCCCGGAGGCGGCGGTACTGCGGGACTTTGCCGGCGTGGAGCCGGAGGCCGTATACAGTGAATCTGCGGTTCCCTGGCAGGTGTTTTTCCACGACGGGGAGGATTTTCGCACAGAGTCTGCCGCCCCGGAAGCGGTCGCGGAGGCTGAACAGGAAAGATCCGGGGACTTTGCCCCGGATCTGCTGGAGTTCGTATATCCCTATGGACGGGAGACGCTGCTGCCGGCCAAGGTGACCGCCACCCAGCTCAAGGGACGGGCACTGGACGAGGAGATTGCGGAAAACACCCTTCGCACCCCCTATCTCCGCCCCCTGGAGCAGCCCAGATTCCGGCGGGAGAGCCACGGCCTGACCCCGGCGGAGCAGGGCACCGCCACCCACCTGGTGCTGCAGTACCTGGATTTTTCGGACATGGACGCCGCGGCCCAGACAGCGGACATGGAGCGGCGGGCGCTGCTGACGCCGGAGCAGCGGGCGGCAGTGGACGTGGCGGCGCTGGAGCGCTTTTTGGTCTCCCCTGTGGCGGAGGAGATCCGGCAGGGGAGAAACGTGCTGCGGGAATACCGCTTTGCGCTGCTGATGGACGCCGGGGAGTACGATCCCCGGGCTGCCGCCGGAGATAAGATGCTGCTCCAGGGCGTGGTGGACTGCTGCTTTGAGACGGATGCGGGCGTGACGGTGGTGGATTTTAAGACTGACCGCATTTGGAAAGAGGAGGACATCCGCCGCCGGGCGGAACACTACCGCCCCCAGCTGGAGGCATATAGCCGGGCGCTGGAGCGGGTGCTGGAGAAGAAAGTGGTTCGCCGGGCGCTGTACTTCCTGCATCCGGGGTGTGCGGTGGAGGTGTAGCAGAGTAAAACGGGGGTGTCTGTGGGAGGCCGCGGAAAAGCCGGACGGATCACCGCTCGCACTTCCAGAAGTGCACGCTGTAGGGCGCAAGCTCGCTGCCGCCGCCAAAGTCATGGATTTTGCCGGTGAGGAGGTCCACGGCCTGGCCGCATCCGGCGTCAAAGTGGGCGGTGTAGGGCTCTGCGCCGGCGTTTACCGCCACCAGCACCCGCTCGCCCCCGCTTTGGCGCTGGAAGATGGTCTGGTGATTGGTGAGCACTTTGTCCTGGAAGTCGCCGAAGGACAGGGCTGCGCTCTCCCGGTGGGCTTTTGCCATGGCGGCGATCCGGTCTGTCAGGCTGTTCCACACCGGCGCGTCAAAGGCGGGGCGCAGGGCGTCGTCCCCCTGGGATTTGTCCCCCAGGGCCCCCCACTCGCTGCCGTAGTACACGCAGGGGATGCCGGGCATGCCGAAGAGCAGACCGTAGATCAGGGGCAGGTGGCTGGGATTTTGCAGGATACTGGCCACGCGGGTGACATCGTGGTTGTCTACGAAGTTCAAAAGGTGCCTGCCCTTATACAGCGTCCACTGCTCGGGGCCGAACTGGCGCTTGAGACTGTGGACGATCTCGAAGAGGTTCATGGAGTTCAGGCTGGAATACAGGCCCTTGTAGCACTCGTAGTTGGTGCAGCTGTGGAGCATTTCGCTGTTTACCCACTGGTTGTAGTCTCCGTGGAGGGTCTCGCCTATCAGAAAGAACTCGGGCTTCAGACCGTCGCAGAACTGCCGCAGACGGCGGAGGAATCCCTTGTCCAGACAATAGGCCACGTCAAGCCGGAGGCCGTCGATATCGAACTGGTCCGCCCAGAAGCGGACGGTGTCCAACAGGTAATCCGCTACGGCGGGATTCTGGAGGTTCAGCTTTACCAGCTCATAGTGACCCTCCCAGCCCTCGTACCAGAAGCCGTCGTTATAGTTGGAGTTACCGTCGAAGCTGATGTGGAACCAGTCCTTATAAGGGGAGTCCCACTTTTTCTCCTGCACGTCCCGGAAGGCCCAAAAGCCCCGGCCCACATGGTTGAACACCCCGTCCAGCACCACCCGGATGCCGCAGTCGTGCAGGGTGCGGACCACCTGGGCAAAGTCCTCATTGGTCCCCAGGCGGCAGTCGATTTTGCGGTAATCCCGGGTGTCGTAGCCGTGGCGGTCGCTCTCAAAGATGGGGGAGAGGTACACCGCGTTTGCCCCCAGACGGCGGATGTGGTCCGCCCATTGGCCAATGCGGCCGATGCGGCTGGCCGGGATGCCGTCGTTTTCTCTGGGGGCTCCGCAAAAGCCCAGGGGATAGATCTGATAAAATACACTGTTGTCCGCCCACATATAAAAAATCTTCCTTTCCAATGTTAGGCCTTGTTTGAAAAATGTCAAAACGCCCAAACGACGGAC
>CATNDT010000247.1 GCA_950097035.1 uncultured Oscillibacter sp. | reverse complement strand
CAAGGTATCACTCCTTCCTCCAGCGCGTTTTTCATTCTGCGGATACCCACACTTCTGCCATCCGAACCCCATGCGCCACCGTGTCCTCATGATCCGGCAGGCAGACATCCACATGCTTCCCCGTGACCCCGGTGTCCGCCGCCAAGTACCGCTGGCCGTCTATGATGACCGTAGAGCCCAGCGGAATGACCTCCGGGTCCACGGCAACCACTCCAGGCCCAGCCGGGAGCCCCGTGGCCGTCAGACCGTCCGCCCAACGTCCGCAGCACTCCTCGCAGGGGCAGTAGGCTGTGATGGTGCATTCCCCCACATACTGGTACGCCCCCGCCATCTCATACGCCGCCGCCTGCTCCGCCCGGGCCTGCTTGTCCGCCTCGGCCTGGAGGACCATTTCCCCCAGCCGCTCTACCGCCAGGTCCCGGGTCCTCTCCGCGCTCTCCAATTGCCCCCGGCACCGGGCCGTGTCCTCCCGCCGGGCGTCCTCCAGAGACGCGATCCACGCCCATTGGACCATGTTCACCCCCAGCGCCAGCGCCATCAGGCCTGCCGCCATACGCCCGGAGGCCGGTCCTCCCGGCCTCCGCTTTTGTAGATATTTCATTTCAGCACACCCCGTCGATCTCATCCAGCCGCAGGGAGTGGTCTTGGCCCAGCCGTGCCAGGTACATGGCGCCATCCCGCAGCGTCACCCGGCAATGGTCCCGGATGGTCTCCAGCTTCGCGATCTCCTCCGGCCGGTACCGCTCCCGGACCTTCTCCCGCACCAGAATGGCGGCGCACATAGCCTCGACACCGGTCGCATACTGGCCGTCCAGCCGTTCCACGTACTCCATCTCCTCCGGCGTCAGCTCATCCCGCCACGCCTGACTCTCTGGATCGCCAGTCTCCTGATACAACTGGTCCCGTATGTATTCTCTGCGCTCATCGTTCATGAGTGTCTCCTTTCGCTTGTTCTGTTCGTCTAAAATTGCTTTTGACATAATTACTCCTTGACTTCTGCCCACTTTCCCGTTACAATGAAGGAAAGGGGCTTTTTCGTGGATGATTTGGCGTCTTCCCCGCCGGGCGGCTACCCGGTGGGGATTTCTTTACGCCTGCTCCGGATAAGCCCGTCTGACAAGCTGCTGCAGCTCAGACAAACTGATCTTGCTGTTGTTGGCTGCGCGGTCCAGGACCAGCTCTTTCATCTTAGGACCCGCCTCCTCCAACGCATCCCAATACTCTTGGAATTGCTCCATGCTCTCACCCCCTATTTCAAGACTTCATGCAGCAACATCGCCGCTAAAACCATCGCGCCTGCCGCCAGAGCTGCCAGCGTGTAGAATCTCTCGATCTCTACCGGTTCGCAGGGCTTACTCTCCAGGCGGAACTCTCTGCCGTGCCGGGACTTAAAATAAATCTTCAACTTTTTCTCCTTTCCGGCTTGACAAAAAGAAACGCATGTGCTACAATACGATTGTTCTATCAAGCCTGATTTTTGGGGTCTCGCTTGATGCGCTCCCCGCTCCTGTTAGCACCAGGAGCGGGGATTTTCTATGCCTTTATGTATCGCTGCTCTTTATGAACCGCCTGACGAGGGGTCATTTTCTCGCTCGGATGATGTCCATGTACTCCTCATCCGACCATCCCAACACGCACCCAAGCCGCACGAGCTTGCCTATGGGGAATTTTTCTGGCGCTCGCTTGTACCGGTATAAAGTGGCCTCCCCGATCCCAAGGGCGGAAGCGATATCCGGCTCCTGCAGCTTCATACGGGCTTTTCCCACGCGGTAGTGTTCATCGAACCGCTCCGCACGGCGCTGCGCATCTGTTTTCCTTAACCGGGGCATTGCGCCACCTCCTTTCCATTAGCCTCCGCCCGATTTACGCGCTGTCCTGCCCCACCCTTGCACCTCCCTGGGCCCTGTGGTAGAATGTGGGCGAAGAAAGGGGGTGATGGAATGTCGATTGAAATGCGTCTGACGGATGAGGCTGATTATATGCTCTGCGTTCTGTACGACGCCTATAAGCTCCGCCGCAAAAACGGAGAATCCTCCTTGGAAGCCAGGCTTTTTGGCGACTCTGAGTATATCCAAGAAAACTACATTCAACAGTGGCCGACAGATGATATTGATGATGCCGCACGGGAACTATCCCAAAAAGGATTGGCAAGCGGTTTGTTTGCGGATAATACCCTTGCGGAATTTGCTCTGGAACGGGATGGTATTACTTTTATGGAGCATCGCTTTGGTGATAAGCTGGACAAGCTTTCACAGCGCATTAACGCATTGCGCTCCATGCTCCTTGGTTAAGCCATTATGATCCAATCATCCGCCACAAGGTCCCCTGCCGTGGGCTGCCACCCGCGGCGGGGTTCTTTGGTTGCGTGGCTGTAAACGATCAGTCCGTCCGGGGAGTATGTTGGGAATAACACCACATGCCGCCTTGCGCCAAATTGATCGGCCCATTTCTTTCGGGCAATGAAGGGCTTGTCCGCAGTTCTGGACTTGATTGCCTCATGGATATACACTTTCCTCTCACCCCCTTCCTACGCACCACCCGCCTCCACCCGGTTTGCGCGCTGCCCTGGGCCTCCGGACTTCCCTCTTGCCACCCCCTCCGACCTGTGGTAAAATTTTGTCGGTAGAAAGGGGGTGAATCGAGTGAGTGTTGTGGCTAATGTTTTGTGCTCTTTTGCATCTTGGGTTGCCTACGACGGAAGATCTTCCCGCAATGGGGAAATCATCTCCGAATCCACAGACAAGGCGGAAATGATCAACAGTTCTGTCTGCGTTGGCTATACCGGCTCCCTTGAATTGGCAGAGCTCGTTGTGTTGAATTTGAAGGAACATGTCACTGGCATTTCGGATATGAAAAGCGACATGGTGGCACAGGCAATCAAACTACTGCTGCCAAACCTAAAGGCACCTGACGGCGTGTTTTCCGATTTTTTGGTAACAGGAATCAATAGCAGTGGCTTAATGGCATCCTATACGTTAGATAGTGTCTACACAAGTTTGACATAGGTGGTAAAATAGAAGCAAACAAAAG
>CATNDT010000246.1 GCA_950097035.1 uncultured Oscillibacter sp. | reverse complement strand
CATCATCGCCCTGGGCTATACCATGGTCTACGGCATCGCCAAGATGCTGAACTTTGCCCACGGCGACGTGATTATGGTGGGCGGCTACATCTCCCTGGTGGCCATGACTTCCCTGGGCGTCAACGGCGTGGTGGCGACGCTGCTGGCCATGGCGGTGTGCACCGTGCTGGGCGTTTTGATCGAGGGCCTTGCCTACAAACCCCTGCGGGGCGCCCCCTCCCTGGCGGTGCTGATCACCGCCATCGGCGTGAGCTACTTTCTGCAAAATGCGGCGCTGCAGATCTGGGGCGCCAATTCCCGGGTCTACGCCTCCGTGGCCCCCGACACCCTGAAGCTCTTCAACGGGCAGCTCTCCATCCCCTATGTCTCTTTGCTGACGGTGGCGGCCTGCATCGTTATCATGATCGGTCTGACCCTTTTCACCGGCAAGACCAAGATGGGCAAGGCCATGCGGGCCTGCTCTGAGGACAAGGGCGCGGCCCAGCTGATGGGCATCGATGTCAACCGCACCATCTCCATGACCTTTGCCATCGGCTCCGCCCTGGCGGCCATCGCCGGCGTGCTGCTGTGCTCCTACAACTCCACCCTCATGCCCACCACCGGCTCCATGCCCGGCATCAAGGCCTTTACCGCCGCCGTGTTCGGCGGCATCGGCTCCATCCCCGGGGCCTTTCTGGGCGGGCTGCTGCTGGGCGTTATCGAGGCCATGGCCAAGGCCTATATCTCCATGCAGCTGGCAAACTCCATCGTCTTTGCCGTGCTCATCATCGTGCTGCTGGTGCGGCCCGCAGGCCTTTTGGGCAAGTACGTGCCCGAGAAAGTCTGAGGTGGCCGTATGAAAAAGCTGAAAACACTGAAAACTACCGCCAGGGTGGACTTCGCCACCTATCTGGGCGTGATTGCCGCCTTTGTCATCGTCTCTCTGCTCCAGAGCCAGGGGATGATCAACCGCTCCCTCTCCGGCATGCTGGTGCCCATCTGCTGCTATATCGTCATGGCAGTGTCTTTGAACCTGACGGTGGGCATTCTGGGCGAGCTGTCTTTGGGCCATGCGGGCTTTATGAGCGTGGGCGCGTTTTCCGGCGTCATCGCCGCCATGAGCCTGCGGGATACGGTCTCCCTGGGCCCCGTGCGGCTGGTAATCGCCATTGTGGTGGGCGCATTCTTTGCCGCTGTGGCCGGATTTATCGTGGGCGTGCCGGTGCTGCGGCTGCGGGGCGACTATCTGGCCATCGTTACACTGGCCTTCGGCGAGATCATCAAGGAGCTTATCAACTGCCTGCTGGTGGGCTATGACGAGGAGGGCCTGCACATGGCCTTCAACATCGGCGGCACCCTGACCATTGACGATTTGGGCATGAGCCCCGCCGGCACCGCCATCATCAAGGGCGCCCAGGGCGCCACCGGCACGGAGAAGCTGGCCTCCTTCGGCGCGGGCTTCATCCTGGTGATGCTGACGCTGGTCATCGTGCTGAACCTGATCCGCAGCCGCACCGGCCGGGCGGTTATGGCCATTCGGGACAACCGCATCGCCGCGGAGAGCGTGGGCGTCAACGTCACCAAGTACAAGATGATCGCCTTTATCACCTCCGCCGCCCTGGCGGGTGCGGCGGGCGCGCTGTACGGGCTGAACTACAGCAGCCTGGCCGCCAGCAAGTTTGATTTCAACACCTCGATTCTGGTGCTGGTCTACGTGGTGCTGGGCGGCCTGGGCAACATCTGGGGCTCCATCATTGCCGCCGCCGTGCTGTATATCCTGCCGGAGGCCCTGCGCCAGTTCTCCGACTACCGGATGCTGGTATATGCCATCGTGCTGATCCTGGTGATGCTGGCCACCAACAACCCCACGCTGAAGACCTTCCTGGGCCGGTTCAAGCCCGGCAAGGGCCGTAAAAAGGAGGCTGCCTGATGTTTTCAAAACTGGTTCCTGTCCCCTCGGGCAGCATGATCCCCGACCGGGACATCGGCAAACGCCCCATTCTGGAGTGCATCAGCCTGGGCATCACCTTCGGCGGCCTGAAGGCCGTGGAGGACTTTAACCTCACCATCGGCCGGACGGAGATCGCCGGCCTCATCGGCCCCAACGGCGCGGGCAAGACCACGGTCTTTAACCTTTTGACCAAGGTCTACCAGCCCACCAAGGGCACCATTTTGCTGGACGGCACCGACACCCACGGCATGGACACCATAAAGGTCAACCGGGCGGGTATCGCCCGGACCTTCCAGAACATCCGCCTCTTCCAGGACCTGAGCGTGGAGGACAACGTAAAGGTGGGCATGGACACCCAGATGCACTACAATATGTGGAGCGGCATCTTCCGCCTGCCCCGGTACTGGAAGGAGGAGAATGTGGCCCATGACCGGGCGCTGGAGCTCCTCTCCCTCTTCGGCATGGAGGATCTGGCGGACGTAAAGGCCGGCTCCCTGCCATACGGCGCACAGCGGCGGCTGGAGATCGTCCGGGCCCTTGCCACCAACCCCTCCCTGCTGCTGCTGGACGAACCGGCGGCAGGCATGAATCCCTCTGAGACGGCGGAGCTGATGGAGAATATCCGCAAGATCCGCGACACGTTCCAGATCGCCGTACTGCTGATTGAGCACGACATGAACCTGGTGATGAGCATCTGCGAGGGCATCTGCGTGCTGAACTTCGGCCGGGTCATCGCCAAGGGCAGCCCTGAGGATATCCAGAAAAACCCCAAGGTCATTGAGGCGTACCTGGGCAAGCAGAAGGAGGCGTGACCATGGAGAGCATTTTAAAAGTCGATAACATCAACGTCTATTACGGCAGCATCCACGCCATCAAGGGCATCTCCTTTGAGGTGGCCCAGGGCGAAATCGTCACGCTGATTGGCGCCAACGGCGCGGGCAAATCCACCACGCTGAACACCATCTCCGGCCTGCTGCGGAGCAAAACCGGCTCCGTCACCTTTCTGGGGGAGGAGCTCGGCAAGGTGCCGGCCCACAAGGTGGTGTCCCGCGGGTTGGCCCTGGTGCCGGAGGGGCGGCGGGTGTTTTTGCAGATGACCACCCAGGAAAACCTGGAG
>CATNDT010000245.1 GCA_950097035.1 uncultured Oscillibacter sp. | reverse complement strand
GCTGGCCCAGGAGAGGGTCCTGACCAATTATGCGGGCAACCAGAATATCCCCAGCCGGGCGGAAGGGGCCAATCTGGATGCCCTTGGCGAGCTGTTTCTGGAGCGCACCCGGCCGGTGGCAAAGGCAGCAGTTTGCACTGTGCGTTTTTCCATCTCCGAGGCCCAAAATACCGCCATCCTTATCCCGGCAGGCACCAGAGTGACAGACACCGGCGGCGGATTGATTTGGGCAACCGAGACGGACGCCTACATCCCCATTGGGGAAACCTCCGTGGAATTGCCTGTAAGATGCCAGACCGCTGGTATGATTGGTAACGGATATGCCGCCGGCCAAATCAACCGGCTGGTGGACATCTATGATTACTACTCGGTCTGCGCCAATGTTACCGAATCGGATGGCGGCACCGACGAAGCCACCGACGAGGAATATTACCAGTTGATGCGGGCCAGCATGGACGGGTACAGCTGCGCTGGATCCGCCGGAGGGTACCGCTACTGGGCGAAGCAAGTCAGCACCGCGATCCGGGATGTCATCGTTGACTCTCCTTCTCCCGGCGTCATCAAGCTCTATATCCTGATGGAGGATGGTACACCTGCGTCTCAGGAGATCAAACAGGCAGTGCTGGCGGCGTGCAGCGCCGACACTGTGCGGCCGTTGGGCGACCAAGTCCTTGTGGAGGATGCAGAAACAGTATCCTATGAGATCAGCTTTACCTATTACCTGCAGAGTGGATCTGCTAAAAGCGCAGCGGATACCGCAGAGGCGGTTAAAGCCGCTGTCGCTCAATATACAGCTTGGCAGTCCGCCAAGTTGGGACGGGACATCAACCCCTCCTTTCTGGTGGGGCTGCTGATGCAAACCGGTATCAAACGGGTAGAGCTGTCCGCTCCCACCTTTACCGCCCTGCGGGATGGTGGCGACAGGGCAGTCCCCCAGGTGGCGTCGGTGGGGATGGTCACAATAACGAATGGGGGCTATGAGGATGAATAAGATGGCCCCCATCCCCGATCCAAGCCACGGACTGACCCGTGAAAATATGCTGGCTGCTTTCCCCGTCGCGCTCCGGGAGGATACCTCTATTGCGGCACTGGCAGATGCAGTTGCTGGAGTGCTGGCGGAACGCCGGGAGGAGATCGACCGCCTGCGGATCTACTCTGCGGTCGATCAGTTGGAGGAACCGCTGCTGGACATCCTGGCCCACGACTTTAAGGTGGACTGGTGGAATCCCAACTACTCCCTGGCGGAAAAACGGAGAACGCTTAAAGGCAGCTGGCAAGTCCACAAGACCTTGGGGACAAAGGCTGCGGTAGTGACAGCGGTTGCCGCAGTTTACCCAGACGCCCAGGTGCTGGAATGGTTCGAGTATGGCGGCCGGCCTCATTATTTCAAGCTGCTCCTGGGCACACATCCAAGTACAGAGGAAAAGCGACAGATCCTGTCCGCCGTTGAGATGGTCAAGCGGAAAAGTCAATGGCTGGACAAGCTGGTTTATCAGTGTATTACCGCAGTCCCCAACCACCCCGAAGCATTTCTCCCGGTATCCTTGCGTATCCGGTGCCGCATCTGGAACCTGCGGATGATCCCGCCAGTGACATGGGACGGGGCGGAGACCTTTGGGGGCTATCTCCAGTTTGACCAGCGGTTGGCGGGCTCTGGCAGCACTTTGAGACTGGCGGTCCGGACGAAACTGCCCCGGCCAACCAAGAAAAAGGTAACGGCACAGATAGCCGCAAAAGGCGCTGTCCGCAGCGAGGTCCACTCCTGCGCCACTACAGCCTTCCAGGCGCGGGCGGCTCCTCTCCGGGCAGTTACAACGGGAGAACAGAGCCCCCGGCAAATACACCTGCGAACCGGTGTGCGGAATGAGAGCAGCACCAGCGCCATCCTGCGGGCGGAATCCCGTTGTGATTTCGACGGAGTGTACAGCTTTGACGGATCCCGGCGCTTCAAAGCGGGCATAACCATAACAGAAATTTGAAAGAAAGGGGATATGTTACATGGCAAACCAAAACAGTGTGGTCACAAAAGCCAGAAGGAAGAGCCTGGCGCAGATCACCTCCGGAGCGATCACCGCCCTGCCGAAGATCGCCGCCATTGCCCTGGGGGATGGCGGCGTACAGGAGGACGGTACGGTGCTTCCCCCTGGAGAGGATCAAACCGAACTTCACCACGAGGTTGGCCGGTACACGGTGGCCGAGCCCACCTTCCCGGTGGAAACCACAGCCCGATACCAGATCACGGTGCCGGAAACTGAGCTGGCCGGGGTTTCTATCAGCGAGATCGCCCTGGTGGACGAGGCCGGGACCCTCTGTGCCATCCGCAGTACCTCCCCCAAGACCAAGGACGGGGACGAGGAGTTTACCTTCATCTTCGATGATGAATTTTAAGGGAGGGAGGAGCTATGGCAAGAGGATTCTATCCGCTGGAGGAGAACCCGGAATACCAGGACGAGGTTGAGCGGCTGTTGAATACTGACCCAGTGCGGGCGGAGGACAGCTTCTTCGGCTCCCTGCTCCTGCGGATACTCAACAACATCAAGGCTGCATGGCTGAAGGCGGTGGCGGCAAAGGAAACGGCAGACAAGGCGATTCCAGCCGCCGAAAAGGGGGCTCCAGGGGGCGTCGCCACCCTCTCCCCTGATGGGAAACTGGAAGTAACTGTTACCGCGGGGGAGGTAGGGGCTTTGCCTGCGAACACCCCCATTGTTCCCCCCACCCGGAAGGTGGCGGGCAAGCCTCTTACCTCGGATATTACCCTGGGGCCGGGCGATGTTGGTGCGGCCCCGGCAAAGCACACCCACACCCCGGCAGAGGCAGGAGCAGCAGCGGCCAATCACACTCATACTGCCGCCCAAGTAGGGGCATCTCCATCCAATCACACCCATACAGCGGCCCAGGTGGGGGCCCAGCCCACCGTCACCGGCGGCGCAACCACCATTGTCGGGAGCAACCTCACCGCCAACCGGGCGCTGGTGTCCAATGCCAGCGGCAAGGTGGCGGTATCCGCGGTAACTGCCACCGAGCTGGGGTACCTGGACGGCGTGACCTCCGGTATCCAGGCCCAGC
>CATNDT010000244.1 GCA_950097035.1 uncultured Oscillibacter sp. | reverse complement strand
AGATTGTTGCCAATGGCCCGGAGTTGCTTGGCAACCTCTTTTAAGTCCTCGATCACCACCACCTGGCGGCCCAGACAGCACCGAGTGACGTAATCGCTTTGGGACAGTCGGGCCTGCTTTGCTTTCTTCTTGATGGTATCCAAATCCCTGGAGGCAATCCGGATACTGAAAGTGGTATCTTTGTTCATTGTTCCTCCTGTTCTACGGGGTGTGGGGCGGCGCCCCACATTGGCATTTGGTGGGCGGCGGCGGAAGCCGGCGTCCAGACAAACGCGATGCTGGCTTTCTCCTAAAGGAGAAAATTTCGCTCCTCCCAGCCTGCTGCATAAGAGGGCAACCGGGCAGTGTCTTTAACACGTTACCCCCTTACCCTCTTGACCTGTGTCCGGCAGCTTGGCATACCAGCGGTCGCCCCTTCGGAGGGAGATCACGCCACGGTTCTGCTTGGCGATCTTCAGTGTTCGCTCAGAGATGCCAAGGGCAGAGGACTGTTTCAGCAGTTCTTCAGAAGCGACCTCACCACCTTTCAGCAGCTCCAACAGTAGACGCTCCGCCTGTTCTGTCTTGGTCACACCGGGGCCGCTGCCGGAGAGGAGTTCGCTGGCGGTGGTATCGCAAAACCCGCTCCAGGAAAAACCTGTATCTGAATGCAGAGAAAACAAAATGGACGCCCCCTCCGGAGCCAGACTGCTCTTGTCGTGTACCACCACTCGGGTTTCGGGGTCATCCTTGGAGCGCCCCACCAGCAGTACGCTCCGCGCCGCCGCCCGGAAGTCGATGGATCCCAGCCCACGGTATGCGGACTTGACACCCTGCATTTTGTTCATGTGCCCCACCAGTACGATGGCGCATCCGGTCTGCTCCGCCAGCTGCCCCAGCCGTTTGAAGATGGGGCGCACCTCGTTGGCCCGGTGCATATCCACGCCGTCTCCCAGGTACGCCTGGATGGGGTCGAGGACGAACAGTCCCGCATCCGTTTCTTGGATGGCCTGGGCAAGACGTCGGTCACTCAGCGTCAGCTCCCGCTCACTCTCGTCAATGACCAGCACTTTGGAACAATCCGCTCCCAGCGCTGTGAGCCGGGGTTTGACCGTATCCGCCAGGCCGTCTTCCGCCGTCTGATAGATGATGTTCATGGGCGGTCTACTTTCCGTACAGCCAGGCATTGGCAGTCCCCGTGTAAGCAGAGCCGCCAGCGCCAACACGAAGGTGGTCTTGCCCTCTCCGGGGTCACCCTGGATAATCGTGATCTTGCCTCTGGGGAGATACGGATACCAGAGCCACCGCACCTCCTCCGCCGGAATGTCGCTCATGGTGAGCAGTTTCAGCTTGTTCAAATTTGCTCCTCCTCTGTTTATTTGTTTTGGCCACACACCATACCTGTTCCTGCGCCAGGGCCTTTCCTGCCGCGTAGTGTTCTCTCCTGGTACGCTCGTCCGTGTCTGCGGAGTTGTGGCGATACTTGGGCCGGAGACATATCCTCTCTGGTGGCGGGTATTCAGTTGTCGAGGTTCGTCCGGACTTTCTTTTTCCTCGCTGTCATGCTACAATAATTTCAGCCGTCTTTACATCATGAAGTGACTTTGGGGAGGGAGCGGTATGGCAGACAAAAAATCCCCCGGCCTCTGGATCGAGACCGGGGTTGACGGAAAATTTTGTGTTGTGATGTCCGGAGCGTATGGACCAGAGAAGCACCTTCCTTTGATCACTCCCGCGGAAGACCTGGTTGCCGCAGCGGAGATGGACTACACAGCCTACCGCCGGGAAATCCAGCGGCTGTATGAGGAACATCCGCTCTTTGCAGAACGGCTGGATGTACCGGAATCGGATTTGGAGGACTTGACCGCTGAGGCGCTGCTGCTCCCCTCCACGCTCCGGGAAATCGACCCACTCAGCTTTTTTGTACTGGGGAGCTTGCTGGATCAGGCGCTGCGGATGCAGGATGACGGTTCGCCCATCTTTCTCCTCCGGGCCGGACAGCGCCTGCTCCAGGTTTTGGAACTTCCCATCCGCACACAGATCCGGCTTCGCAACATCATGGAGATGACCTTCGACGGGACGGAGCGGGCCACCCAGCAGGAGCGGTTTGCGAAACTGCATAACGCGTATCCTGAGATTGCCGCATTCTGTGACCCCGCCCATCTGGACGGGTACGGGGATACTCCTCTACAACTTTGTGTTGGTTCTGTGTTCCAGCTTCGCCTGATCGAACTTCTGCTGTACTTTCGGCAGGAGAAACAGCGCATTGCCCGGTGTGATTACTGCTGGAATTATTTCATCCCCAGAACTCAGGCGGCAACCCGCTACTGTGACCGAATCTTTGACGGTCAAAGCTGTAAAAAGCGGGGGGCCAACCTCAAACGCAAAAAAGGTCCGGAGCAGGACGATGCCCTCAAACTGTTCAAGCAGCTGCGGGACCGGATGTATGCCAGAATGCTGCGCTATCAGGACGCGCCGGAGAATCAGCGGGACCGGCTGATTCCTATGACAGTGATACAGTACGATGTGTGGGAGAAAAACGCCCGTCAAGCACGCCGGGATTATATGGCCGGAAAAATTGAGGCCAGAGAATTTCTGCGCCGTATCGACACCACTCACGAGCTGACCAGCTATGATACGCTCAAGCAGGAGCTGCCGCCAGAGGAAAGCATTTGGCAAAAACGGGTAGCTGCCGATCTGGACTTTGACCCTGAGCGGCAATACCCCTCATCGCTAATGCTCCTTGATCTCAGTAAGCCGAGTGACGATCCACAGTGGCAGTATTTGACTGCGGAGGAACTAATCCGGAAGGATCAGGAGGGACACCAGAGTTTGAAAGATCAATACAGCAAATAGCCGGAATACGTTTCACCGAATCAGATCTGTGATTAAGTATAAAGACCTGGGGTTTTGATCAATGTGATCCAGCCCCAGGTCTTTAAATTGTTACATTCACACTGCGGCATTGGAGTTGATCCTGTCGATCACCGCTTTGATTCCCAGCCACAGGGACAGGTCGGTGAACACCTCCACCACGCTGCCCTGGTCGGTGAAGGGTGGTTCCTGAAAAACGGACAGGTCTTTCATCATACC
>CATNDT010000243.1 GCA_950097035.1 uncultured Oscillibacter sp. | reverse complement strand
CCACCTTTGTCTACGTCACCCACGACCAGACCGAGGCCATGACCATGGGCGACCGTATCGTGGTGATGAAAAACGGCGTCATCCAGCAGAACGACACGCCGCAAAATCTGTACGACTACCCCTGCAACCTGTTTGTGGCCGGCTTTATCGGCTCCCCGCAGATGAACTTTCTGGATGCGGTCATCACGGAGCAAAGCGGCGCATATGCCGCCCGGGTCTGCGGCAGCACCGTGCCCCTCTCCCCCAGGATGGACAGGGCCGCGCTGGCTCCCTATGTGGGTAAAACCGTGGTGCTGGGCATCCGCCCGGAGGACGTGGAGATGGCCGCCGGGGGCAGCGAGCATACCCTGAACGCCAAAATCGAAATCGCCGAGCTGATGGGCGCCGAGATCAACCTGCACCTGGACTGCCAGGGCGGCAAGCTGGTGGTGCGGGCTCCCTCCACCTATCCCGGGCGGGTAGGCGACAACGCCGCGCTGGCTCTGAACCAGGAGAAGATCCACCTGTTTGACAAAGAGACCGAGCAGGCCATCGCCCACTGATCTGCTCCGGCCCCCGGAGGTACTGCATGCCCCCACGCTCCCATGAAAAACAGGATATCCGGCCGGCAGCTCCTGACAGTACTGTGCAGGGGCTGCTGGCCCTGCCTCTTGTCCGCATACTCCCCCTCTCCACCGGAGACCGGCTTACCGGTATCTGCCCGGCCGGGGACTGTATTCTGGCGGCGGCGGCGCGGGGAAACCTGACTGTCTCCGCCTATGACCGGTACGCCCTGCTGGAGACCGGCCAGGCGTTTTTGCTGACAAACCCCGGGGAATACACGCTGCAGGCCGTGTCTGACGGGTTCTATCTGCTGCTTCAGCTTCAAGGAGAGCTGGTTTTCCGTCTGCTGGAGGATCGCCTTGCGGAGGGGTGCGCCCTGTTTCCCGCCGGCGCGGCGGCCGTCAGGGAGACGGCCCTGTCCCTGGCAGTGCTGGAGGACGAGCAGGGACACTCCTCCGGCGAGGACGCGTCCGCCCTGGCCTATCCTCTGCTGCTCAAGCTCCGCGCCCAGCCTGCCGCCATGCGGAAGGACCCCGGCTCCCCCCTGGTGGAGGCCGCGGTCTCCATCATCCAGGAGGAGTTCCCCTTTCTGGAAAGCGTGGAGGAGCTTGCGGAGCGGCTGGAAGTATCCGCCGCCCACCTGGGCCGGGTGTTTACCAAAAAAACCGGCGTCTCCCCCGGGAAATACATCACCCGCGTGCGGATCGAATACGCCAAGCTGCTGCTGCGGGACCCGGATGCCACCATCACCTACGCGGCCGAGGCCTCCGGCTTTGCCAACGCCAATTACTTTGCCAAGGTCTTCCGCCGGGAAACCGGCATGTCTCCCAGCGAGTATCTGGAGAGCACCCCCCGGCGCCCCGCCGGAAAAATGGCACATTTTGGAATATAATTTCCACAGCCAACACAGCGCTTCGCTATTTTTCAGATAGGGGTCCTCCGAAATCTCCATTTTACACAAAATAAATCCGACATATCTGTCAAAATTCAACGAATTTTTTTGAAATATACCCAGATGTTGTATCACCCGCATGTAAAGCGAGTTTTATGGCATTTGGGTATATTTCGTAAATTCCAGTCCATTTACAGCGGTGCGGGGACATATTATTATTTTGGTGAATCCAACGCAAGACCCCGGCAAACTATGAAGCAGAGGAGTGGAGTTATGAGAAAGATCCCCCGCGTCACGGCTATCGTTCTGGCCCTCACGCTGCTGCTGAGCCTGTGCGGCTGCGGCGCATCGGACGGAAAGACCCATCTGACCTTCCAGATCTGGGACGTGGCCCAGCGCAACGGCATGCAGGACATGTGCGACGCTTACACCGCCCAGCACCCGGACGTGGTCATCGACGTGCAGGTAACCAGCTGGGGCGAGTACTGGACCAAGCTGGAGGCCGCCGCCGAGAGCAACACCATGCCGGATATCTTCTGGATGCACACCGACCAGATCCTGTACTATGCGGATTTTGGAATGCTGGCCGACCTGACGGACATCTACAGTGAGACCGACCCCAATTTCTACAAAGACCACTATTCCGAAATCTCCATCGGCAACGCCAGCGGCAGCGACGGCCGGATGTATGGCGTGCCCAAGGACCGGGACAACGTGGTTCTGGTGTACAACAAAGAGATGTTTGACCAAGCCGGGGTGGCCTATCCCGATGAGAACTGGACCTGGGACGACATGGAGGCAGCCTCCCAAAAGATCTATGACAAAACCGGAAAATACGGCTATATGGCCTATAACGACGAGCAGTTGGGCTATTGGAACTTCGTGTACCAAAACGGCGGCTACATTCTGGACGAAAACAACGTCTACGCCGGCTATACACAGCCCGCCACCGCGGAGGCCATTAAATACTATGTAAACCTGCAGAAAAACGACTGGTGCCCCACCCAGGTCTACTTTGCCGAGACCACGCCCGGCACGGCGTTTTTCTCTGAAATCGGGGCCATGTTTTACGAGGGCTCCTGGAACCTGCTCGCCGAGCTGAACAACTTCCCCAACATGGTTGGAAAGTGGGACATTGCACCCCTGCCCGCCTGTCCCGATCCGGTCTCCGGCGACGGCCGCGGCACCATCTCCAACGGCCTTTGCTACGCCACCGCCGCCCACGGCAAGAATCTGGAGCTGGTGAAGGACGTGCTCCGCTTCTTTGGCAGCGAGGAGGGCCAGCGTATTCAGGGAGAGTCCGGCGCGGCTATTCCCGCGTATCTGGGCCTTGAGGATTCCTGGACCACCGCCTTCCGGAACTTTGACTATCTGCTGGACGTGCAGGTCTGCTACGACCAGTTTGAAACCTGCGTGCAGTATATCAACAACGCCACCCGCCGCAAGTGGAAGTCCACCGTCGCCGACCAGATGGTCAAGGTCTACAACGGCGAGGACATCGACAGTTCTCTTGCCTATATGCAGCAGGTGGCGGACAGCTACGTGACCGGCGAATGAGGAAGGAGGGACTTTTGTGAATAAGCGCATGAAACTGTCCGCCGCCGCCCGGCGGGAGGAAAACTGGGGCTGGATCATGGTGGCCC
>CATNDT010000242.1 GCA_950097035.1 uncultured Oscillibacter sp. | reverse complement strand
TACGCCTTGCTGGTATCCTCCCGGCATATCCGGGCCGCGGGGCTGAATAACCCCCTGTTCCTGCTGGCGCTCTTAGTGGCGGCCGTCATCGCCGTGCTGTACTGGTTTTTCGGCACCGAGCTGGGCTGCGCCCTCCGGGCCACCGGCTCCAACTCCAGCATGTCCCGAGCCCAGGGGATCAACACCGACACCACCAAGGTGCTGGGCCTGATGCTCTCCAACGGCCTGGTGGCCCTGTCCGGGGCCTTGCTGGCCCAGTACCAGGGCAGCGCCACCATCGACATGGGCCGGGGCGCCATTGTCATCGGACTGGCCGCCGTCATCATCGGGCAGGTGCTGCTGAGCAGAATTTTCCACAACTTCTCCCTGAAGCTGCTGTCCGCCGTCATCGGGGCCATCATCTACTACATGGTCATCCAGGTCGTTCTGCGGCTGGGCCTGGACCCCAACGACCTGAAGCTGCTCACCGCCCTGGTGGTGGCCGTCTTCCTGTCCATCCCCTTTTGGAAGAGCCAGTACTTTACCAAGGCCGTCCACAAAGGAGGGACCTCCCATGCCTGAGATCAAAGAAATCTGGAAGACCTTCAACCCCGGCACCGTCAATGAGAAACAGGCCTTGCGGGGGGATGCCATCGCACACGGCAACCGACTCATCATGATGTACGACGGCAAGATCGTCATTGACGTACAGGGCGAAGACAAGAAAAAGCTCACCGTCCCCCAACTGCTGGAGCTGTTCAGCAAGGTGAGCGGCTCTGACGAAGCGGACGACAAGCTACTGCTGTCTTGACGCCAAATTTGCATTGATTGCCAGAAAACGATTCTCAAACGACAGACACACATTCGCGACCCTGGCCCTCCGGAACGGCGTAGACGATGGGCAACTTTATGGCGCGGGTCATATTGTCATTAACTAGAGATAACTTATAAACGGAAAACCGCAGGCCTTGATGTAGACAAGGTCTGCGGCAGCAAAGGTATTGCTCCTTTTTTCCACGATTACTGATCTGCCGACTACAAAGGAAACACAACTGAAACAGTAGTACCGCAACCGAACTCACTCTGCAACTTAATGGTTGCACCGTGATACTGTGCGATGTGCTTGACGATAGACAGCCCCAGCCCGGTTCCGCCGGAGGCCTTCGACCGGCTCTTATCCACCCGGAAGAACCGCTCGAAGATTCTGGACTGGTGCTCCGCCGGGATGCCGATGCCCGTATCTTTGACCGTTACAACGGCCTCCTGCTCCTTTCTGACGACGGTGATCTCCACCGAGCCATTCTCCACATTATATTTGATGGCGTTGTCACAGAGGTTATAAATCATTTCGTGTAAAAAGCTTCGGACGCCGCTGATGGAAACGCTCTCTCCCGAGACGGAGACATGGATTCCCTTTTCAGTGGCGCTGTCACCCAAGGCAGACGCCGCATCCTTGGCTGTCTCCAGCAGATCAACCGTCTCCCGGTCCGGCGCCGCCCCCTCGTCCAGCTGGGAGAGGTGGATGATGTCGTCCACCAGCGTGACCAGCCGCGCCGCCTCCGTGCGGATCATGCCCACAAACCGGGGCACGTCCTCCGGCTTGACAAGCCCGTTTTCCAGTAGCTCAGCGCTGCCGGTGATGGACTGCAAGGGCGTTTTCAGCTCATGGGATACGTTAGCGGTAAACTCCCGGCGATTTTGTTCCGCAAATGCCTGCTCTGTCACGTCAAAGGCCAGCAGCACCGTTCCAACAAAGGCATCCTCCGACTCGATCCGGCTGATGTCAAATTGAAACTCCCGCCCGTTTCGCTCCGACCTGATCTCGCCGTGTCCTTCCTCCGCCGCTGTTTGTATGGCGAGATGCAGGTCACGGCTTCGATCTATTGTCAGGAAATCCTGTCCATCACAGGAGCTTTCCGCCCCAAAAACCTGCTGCGCCGCCGGATTGATGCTCAGAATTTTTCCCGCGTTATCAAGAAGCACAAGGCCCTCCTTCATGTGGCTGGTCACTTGCGCAAATTCATCTGTCTGTTTCTTCAAGCTGTGAAGCTGCGCGGCGATCTGCTGCCGCTGCTGATGGATGCGGCTGAGAAGGGGCGCTAATTCTTCGTAGGCGTCATTCTCCAGCGGATGATCCAAATCCAGCGAGTTAAGAGGCCGAACGATTTTCTTGGACATCCAATTTGCAAGGGCCGCAGAGAGAATGACCGCGAGAATGGCTACCAGCAAAATGGGCTGGAGCATCACCAGAACCAGCGCCAGCACCGTTGCCTGACGGATGGAGATACGCAGCACAGTTCCGTCATTCAGCGCCTTGGCATAGTAAAGCGTCCGCTCTGTGAGGGTGGTGGAGTAGCGGACGCTGCTGCTTTCCCCTTTCGCAAACGCTTCCCGGACCTCGACGCGGTCTGCGTGGTTTTCCATATTTTCCGCGGAATCCAGCGTATCAAACAGCACCGTGCCGTCAGACGCGACCCAGGTCAGGCGGTAGTCCGGGGTCCAGGCGTAGCGGTAATCGCGCTCTGACAGGTGTTCCAAATAGTTCGGGCCATTTTCCTCCACCCCGTAGGCCGCAAGCCGCAGCTCGTCTTTTAACTGCGTCTCCTGAACGGAGCCGAAGTAGTCATACAGGCATCCCATGACAATGACGAGGTTTGCCAGCAGTACCGCCGCCGCTACACACAGGATGGACCGAAAAATTTTTTTGGTCATGGTTTCACCTCCAGCCGATAGCCCACATTGCGGATCGTTTCGATCATGGCCCCATAGCTTCCCAGCTTCTGCCGCAAGGTCCGAATGTGCATATCCACAGTCCTGGTTTCACCGGAATAGTCCGAATCCCAGATGCTGGTCAGGAGTTTTTCTCTGGTGAACGCGACACCGGGGGAGGACATGAACAGGCGCAGCAATTCAAATTCTTTATAGGTGAGGGAAACCCGCTCACCGCCTGCCATAACGGTATGCTCCGCCAGATCCATCACCAGATCATTTGCCGCCAGGACTTCCGGGTTTTGCCTGGGATGGCAACGGCGCAGTACCGCCTTGACCCGTGACACCATCTCCATCATGCCGAAGGGCTTGACCAGATAATCGTCCGCCCCCAGGTCCA
>CATNDT010000241.1 GCA_950097035.1 uncultured Oscillibacter sp. | reverse complement strand
GCGGCAGGATCCACGCGGGAGGCTGTGTGGGATCCTCCCCGGGCGGCGTCACGGGAGCCTCCGGCAGGGACGGCGTTTCAGGGTTCTCAGGATTTTCCGGTACTTCCGGCGTCTCCGGGATCTCCGGCTCAGACGGCTCGGGGTTCTCCGGCACTTCGGGAACCTCCGGCATTTCGGGCGTTTCCGGGGTTTCCGGCTCTGCGGGAGTCAGGGTTTCCCCCGGGTTCTCCGGGCTGACAGGAATCTCAGGCGTCTCCGAGACTTCCGGCGTCTCCGGCACAGCGGGGTCCGCCGGTGTCTCTGCGGTCCCCTCCCCGCCCTCCGGCTCCAGCAGCCAGCCCGGCACCTCCTCCGCAGGTGTCTCCGGCTGGGGGATCTCCCCCTCGCCGGCGAGGGCCGGCATGGTCAAGCTGAACGTCAGCGCCAGCGCCAATACGGCGCTATATATCTTCCTCATTTTCATGTTGTCTTCTCCGTTCATACTTTTTCTTGAAAGAAAAAGTATCAAAAAGAACTTTACTGCGCTCTGACAGCTGCTGCAATTCCAAAATCTCCGCACGGTGACGTAAATTTTTTGTCAGTCAAATTAAAAGGAGCGCCGCGGGGCCGTGGACGGCCCGCACGGCGCTGTGGGGATTCTTGCTTTTATGGGGCGATTTCGGTTGCCTTGAAGGTAAAGGCAATGCTTACATCAATCCCGTCCGCCTCTGTCCACGGGGAACGGGGGGCCTCGACGCAGTCCCCTGTCAGACGGAACGCACCGTAGCTCAGCGGCTGGCCGTCCGCGCCCAGTGTCACGATATCTTTTCTGATTTTTGTCCCGGGCCGGATCACCAGATGCTTTTCATCACTGTATTTCTCATCCCAGGCGACAGCATCGGGGTCGTCGGCCGCCTGTATCTCAAAATAGATGAACGCCCGCTTGCTGGTCATCTCCTGCCCCAGGGTGGATTCGGAAAGCAGCCTCATATCGCTGCCCTCCTTGATAACTGTTTCGATACTCACGCTGACTTTCAGCGGCACTTCGCTCTCATTTTTAAGAGCGACCGGGTCGGAAATAATCTGATCGCCCACCTGCTTATCCTGAACAACCACCGGAATTTTATAGGGGTTGATCAGAACATCCATTGCTGGCGGAACGGTTACCCGGATTTCCGGAAGCCTGCTGCACACCGCTTCAATTTCCGTGGAAGCACGGTTGCCCGTCTCAGCGGCAGACGCCGGACTCACCAGGGAGGCCAGCATCAAAAGAGCCATGAGCAGAAACAGTGGCTTCTTTTTTGTCATAGGAGAGCTCTCCTTAAAAACGCTTACAGCCGAACAGCGCCTCTCTATTGCCAGGGCGTGCGGACCGTTTGCGGCCGCACGCCCCGGTGGGTTTTATGCTTCAGATGCCGTCAGTCCGGCCGCTGTCAATGGGATAGTTTGATCAGGGAGCAGCAGCGGGAGCGGGAGCGAAGGTGTACGCAATCTTCACAGTGAAACCGTCATCGGTACTCCAGTCCTCTCTGGGAGACGCGACAACGTCACCGGCTACGCGGATCAACGCGATGCTGCCAGTAGCGAACGCCTTAAAAGTGCCATCTGTGTCCATCGTAGCAGCATTCAGCGTAACAAAGTTCTCCTTGGTCTCGGTGCCCACCTTCACAAGGATGTCCTTATTCGCGTCATAAGCCTGTGTCCACGTGGAGTACTCAACAATCAGTTTGTCAGCAATCGTGTGATCAGAGCTGGTGTCTGCCGCACCGGTTGTAGCACTCTGCTTTGCCTGCACATAGGCGAAGACGCTCTTTGCGGTAGTATCCGCAGTGAGGGCCTCGCTGGCAAACTTCATCGGGGTCGCAGTGGAACCACCGGGCAGAGCCTTAATAGCACCGGTCACAGCGGCCTTGACCGTCAGAGCAACACCCATCTTGTTCATAATTGCCGCCGTGGGCTGGGTCATGATCTTCTGGTTCTCGAAAGAAACCTTTGTAGTGTTATCGCTCTTGGTGACATCAATGGGAAGGCCGTAGGGATTGATCTGAGCGGCTCCATTCGCGGGGACCACCACGTCAATGGTAATCGGCGTGTACGTGCCGTTAATCTCGGTGGTATTGGCGGCAGCAGGGGCAGGGGTGCCGCCGGCGGCAAAAGCGGGAACAGCCAGGGACATGGCGAGAACGCCAGCCATAGCGCCGGAGAGAATGCGGTTCTTCAGGGTCTTCATGGTGTTTTCCTCCTAATGATTTCAGTTGAATTATCCTTTACAGCGGATAGACAGGTCACCCGTACACATGGAAATCCATGGTGTGCATGACCTGGTTTTTCAGAACCTGCTCGCCGGTCTCCTCATCGGTATCCACCTGGGTCAATGCCACATAGACCGTGTGGACGCCAGGGTCCAGCGCGTGATCCAGTGTAATGCTCTCAAACCCGCTGCCGGGAGGGACCAGACCAGACAGGAAAATCTGGTCTGTCAGCTCGGCATCGGCATAAATGGTCAGGAACATATCATAGATATTGGAATTTGAATTGCCGATAAAGCAGTCAAAATTGGTGCCGTCACTGCTGGTCGCGTCGTTCTGGTAATACAACCCAATATTTCCATCCTTGGCGTTGGCCATCGCCTCGTCCATGGCCGCCTGCAAAGAGTTCTGGTCTAACAGAACGGTGGCCTCCGTGGCATAGCCGATTTTGGGTACGCCCTCGTCGCCGATGTCTGTCGGGGCCGGGCGCGTCAGCAAAAGGACCACAACCGCCGCCAGCAGCGCGATGATTACCGCCGCCGCGATGATAATGACCTTGTTGGACAGGCCCTTTTTGTTTTCCGCAGGTGCTTCCATGATAGTTCCTCCCGATGATGAAAACGGTTGTTTCGCAGGATTCCTCCGGCGGGGAGAGCTCCCCGCCGGAGAATTGTCTCTAAATCGCATCCCCCGTCCCCCTCCGACACAAACCAGCGAAGCGTTTGTGGAGGAGAACGAGGAGCAAGGGAGCTAAGCGCAGTTTTCGCCGCAAGGCGGAAACGAAGCGCGCGTACTTTGCGACGAGTTAGCCGAGGAGCTGGAGAACGCCCTGGGGCAGCTGGTTGGCCTGGGCCAGCATGGCCTGGGCGGACTGGACCAGGATGTTGTTCTT
>CATNDT010000240.1 GCA_950097035.1 uncultured Oscillibacter sp. | reverse complement strand
GACTTGCCGCCTTTGCTGAAAGCGGCGCTGACCCTGCGGGCGGGGCCGCTGTGGAAATCCTGAACGATCAGGGCGGCAGCGTTATGTCTGTGGAGCGGAGCGGCCTTTCTCCGACTCTCCGGTGCCAAACCCACGGGAATCTCCCCATAGTCGCTATGGCCACCGGACAGGCAAAAGCGGAAATTCTGGCGGATTTGTCCCCGGCCCTGACCGCCGAGCACGAACGCCCGCTCCTGCTTCACCCTCAGATCGCGGGAACGCTGTGCGCCTCCGGCGCTGGCCTGAACCGGCCCGCAGGAATGAAAAGCGAAACCGACTTCTGCATCCTCAGCGCCGGATTCTGCTACAAAGCCGGGAGTAAGGCTGGCAGCGTCGGCTACCAGGAGGAAACCGCCCCCACCTTGATCGCCTCGCAGCCCAGGGGGATATTGAGCGCCCATGCCGTGGACTGCCGTAACCTGCGGGAGCTGCCGGAGGTCAGCGGGACCTTGCAAGCAAAAAGCAGCTCCGGGGGCTATTCTCTGAACTATCAGAATCCGGTCCGTATTGGTTTTCAACTGCGCCGCCTCATGCCCGTCGAGGCAGAACGCTTGATGGGGTTCCCGGATTTTTGGACGGAGTACGGCCAGGACGGCAAACCCATCAGCGATTCAAAACGTTATTCCATGCTGGGCAACAGCATCGCCGTGCCCTGCGCCGCCTACATCATGCAGGGCATCCGGCAAATTTTATAAAGGAGGGGTTCCACCCATGGCCTATGTGCCAGTCCCGAAGGACCTGACAAAAGTAAAAACCAAGGTGATGTTCAATCTCACCAGAAGGCAGTTAATCTGCTTCGGCGGCGGGGCGCTGATTGGCGTTCCGCTT
Organism: uncultured Oscillibacter sp.; assembly: GCA_950097035.1. Lineage (GTDB taxonomy): Bacteria > Bacillota > Clostridia > Oscillospirales > Oscillospiraceae > Oscillibacter. Next base: position 2,262 of record CATNDT010000240.1, on the reverse strand, counting down.
TTCTTCATTCTGCAAAAGCCCCTGGGCAACAGCTCCGCGTCCCTCAGCATGATTCTGGTCATGCTCCCCTTCTTCCTGCTGGCTATGTACGAAAAAAACGGACAGCCCTTGGAGAAGGTGCTTGGGAATATCCTGCGGGTCTGTTTCCTGCGGCCCAAGCAAAGGCCCTACCGGACCAATAACTTTTATGCCGCCCTGGAGCGGCAGGACAGACTGGATAAGGAGGTTTATCGGATTGTTCACGACAGTGAAAGCGCTCATTCGCCGCCTGTTCGGAAGGAGCGGCGGCGAAGTGGAAAAGCCCGCCCCGGTCAAGCGCGGCGGGCAAAAACTCACCAAAGACGATAAACGGCAGATTGAGGCCGCAATCGCCAGGGCCAGACGGACGGACGAAAAGGAGCAGTCCGCCCAAGACAGCATTCCATATCAGCGGATGTTCCCCGACGGCATTTGCCGCGTCACGGACGCCCACTACACTAAGACCATTCAATTTCAGGATATCAACTACCAGCTCAGCCAGAACGAGGACAAGACCGCCATTTTTGAGGGCTGGTGCGATTTCCTGAACTACTTCGACAGCTCCGTCCGTTTTCAGCTTTCTTTCCTGAACCTCTCCGCCGCCCAGGACAGCCGGAGTATTGCGATCCCGCGCAAGGGGGACGGCTTCGACGATGTGCGGGGGGAGTATTCCGCCATGCTGGAAAATCAGCTTGCCAAGGGCAACAACGGCCTGACCAAGACAAAATACCTCACCTTCGGCGTGGAGGCCAACAGTCTGCGGGAGGCCAAGCCCCGGCTGGAGCGGGTGGAAATCGACATTCTGAACAATTTCAAGCGCCTGGGCGTTTCCGCCGCTCCCATGGATGGAAAGGAGCGGCTTCGGCTGATGTACTCCATCTTCCATATGGACACCGCCCAGCCCTTCCGCTTCGACTGGAAGTGGTTAGCGCCCTCCGGCCTCTCCACCAAGGACTTCATCGCGCCCAGCTCCTTCGAGTTCAGCACCGGGCGGGCCTTCCGCATGGGGCGGCGCTTCGGCGCGGTCAGCTTTGTGCAGATCATGGCCCCGGAGCTGAACGACCGGATGCTGGCGGATTTCCTCGATATGGAATCCAGTCTCGTGGTGAATCTCCACATCCAGTCTGTGGACCAAACCAGCGCCATCAAGACGGTAAAGCGGAAGATCACGGAGCTGGACCGTTCCAAGATCGAGGAACAGAAAAAGGCGGTCCGAGCGGGCTACGACATGGATATTCTGCCCAGCGACCTCACCACTTACGGCAACGAGGCCAAGAAGCTCCTGCAAGACCTCCAGAGCCGGAATGAGCGGATGTTTTTGGTGACGTTCCTGATCGTAAACACGGCGGACAGCCAGCGGCAGCTGGACAACAACATCTTTCAGGCGTCCAGCATTGCCCAGAAGCACAACTGCCAGCTCGTCCGGCTGGATTTCCAGCAGGAGGAAGGGCTGATGTCCTCTCTCCCTCTGGGCCGGAATCTGATCGAGATTCAGCGGAGCCTTACCACGTCCAGCACCGCCATTTTTATCCCGTTCACGACGGAAGAGCTGTTTCAGGCTGACGGCGAACCGCTGTATTACGGCCTGAACGCCCTTTCCAACAACATTATCATGGTGGACAGAAAGGCTCTTAAAAATCCCAATGGGTTAATTCTCGGAACCCCCGGCAGCGGCAAATCCTTCTCCGCCAAGCGGGAGATTTCCAACGTGTTTCTCGCCACGGACGACGACATTCTGATTGCGGACCCGGAGGCAGAGTATTACCCCCTGGTTCAGCGGCTGGGCGGGCAGGTTATCAAAATCTCCCCTACCAGCAAACAGCATGTCAATCCCATGGACTTGAACCTGGACTACTCCGATGATGAAAACCCGCTGTCGCTGAAAGTGGATTTTCTGTTGTCCTTCTGCGATATCGTGGTCGGCAGCAAGGACGGCCTCCAGCCTGTGGAGAAAACCTTGATTGACCGCTGCGTGCGGCTGGTGTACCGGGACTACCTGGAAAATCCCCGGCCCGAGAATATGCCCACCCTAGGGGACCTCTACGACACGCTCCGGGCGCAGGATGAGAAAGAGGCGCAGTTTATCGCCACCGCTCTGGAAATCTATGTCACCGGCTCTTTGAACGTGTTCAACCACCGGACCAACGTGGATATCAATAACCGGGTCGTCTGCTACGACATTAAGGAGCTGGGCAAGCAGTTAAAGCAGCTCGGGATGCTGGTGATTCAGGATCAGGTATGGAA
>CATNDT010000239.1 GCA_950097035.1 uncultured Oscillibacter sp. | reverse complement strand
GATGCGGCGGTCCAGACAAAGCCGTTTGATGCTGCGCCCGCCACGGGCGCCCGGCAGAGTCAGCCGCGCTCCCGGCGCGCAGGGCGCCACGGTGACTGCCGGGCACTCGCCCGGCCTGCAGGGGCGCAGGGCCAGGCCCTCCCCCTCCCGGCGGTCCAGCAGCAAAAGCGTGTAGCCGCCCCACCGCAGAGGCTTTTCCGGGATCAGCCGTATCGCCGGTATGGGCCGGGGCCGGCTCTCCAAAACCAGCTGCCGGCGGCAGCACCGGGCGGTGATGTTGTGGGGTAGGCTGATTCGCCCCTCCCTCCCCTGGGCGGCGCGCCGGGTCAGGTCTAAAACAGCGTTCAGGTGGACCGCGCCGATATCTTTGCGGCCAACGCCCAAAAGGTCAAGCAACTGCAGCAGCATCCGGGGCCTTACCGCCTCCGGCGCCTGAATCAGCGCGTCTGTGGGGAGTGCTGCCCGGCCCTTTCGGACCTCCGCGCAAGCAATCCGGGCGAAGGCGTCCTCCTCCAGGGCCCGGTCCGCCGTGCGGAGCTGCGCGGCGGTCTGGTTGATGTGCTCCACGGCCCTGGGGTTCAGCTGACGCAAAAGGGGCGTGACCTGCAGCCGCAGGAGGTTTCGGGCGGCTGCCGCGGGGTCGGCATTGGTCTCGTCCTCCACATAGGGGATATTCCAGACGGCGGCGTAGTCCTGCAGCTCCGCCCGGGTCACATGCAGCAGCGGCCGCCGGACCAGCTCCCGCCGCCCCTCCATTCCGGCAAGGCCCTTAAGGCCTGTGCCCCGGATCAGGTTCAGCAAGACGGTCTCGGCGTTGTCGTCGGCGTGGTGGGCGGTGCAGATACAGTGGCAGCCCTCCGTTTCCGCCGCCTGGTGCAAAAATGCGTAGCGCAGCGTACGGGCAGCCTCCTCCAAAGAGAGACCTTCCCGCCGGGCGAAGGAGGGCACATCGCCCCGGCCCACGGTGAGGGGAATGCCCCACCGGCGGCAGACATCCCGGACAAAGGCCTCGTCCCGGTCCGCCGCCTCGCCCCGGATCTGGTGGTTAAAGTGGGCGGCAATCAGCCGGCTGCCCCGCTCTTTACACCACGCGTCCAGCATGAAGAGCAGGCACATGGAATCCACGCCCCCGGACACGGCGCACAGCACCCGCGGCCCTCCGTCCGGCAAAGCCTCAGGGGGAGACCGCCGCAGCAGCTCAGTCCTCGCCGTCATAACGGTTATCCAGTGTGGAGAACTGGGTATACTCCGGCATCCACCGCAGCTCCACCTTGCCGGTTTCGCCGTGGCGGTTTTTTGCTATAATACATTCTGCAATATTGTGCTTCTCTGAATCCTCGTTGTAATAATCATCCCGGTATAAAAACAGCACGATGTCGGCGTCCTGCTCGATGGCGCCGGACTCCCGCAGGTCGGACAGCATGGGCCGCTTGTCGTCCCGCTTTTCGTTGGCGCGGCTCAGCTGGCTCAAGCAGATCACCGGCACGTTCAGCTCCTTGGCCATGATCTTCAGCATGCGGGACATGTCGGAGACTACCTGCTGGCGGTTTTCGCCGCCCCGGCTGCCTCCCCCGGCGGAGGTCATCAACTGCAGATAGTCGATGACCACCAGGCCCAGATTGTCCAGCCGGCGGCATTTGGCGTTCATATCCGCCACAGAGAGCATGGGGTTGTCGTCAATGCGGATGTCCACCTTGTTGAGCACGGTGGCGGCCCCGGCGATCTTCTCCCAGTCCGTCTCCCGCAGGTAGCCGGTTTTCAGCCGGGTGTTTTCCACCAGGGCCTCAGAGCTCAAAAGGCGGGAGGCCAGCTGCTCCCGGGACATCTCCAGCGAGAAGATGGCCACGGTCTTCTGCCCGCCCTTTGCAACGTTCAGTGCAACGTTCAGCGCCAGGGAGGTCTTGCCCATGCCGGGGCGGGCGGCCAGTAAGATCAGGTCGGACCTGTTGAGGCCGGTGATCTTCTGGTCGATGGCGGAGAGGCCGGTGGAGAGGCCCGGCAGGTGGTTTTCGCTCTCTCCCATCTCGCTCAACCGGTCCAGCACCTCCGGCAGCACCTGCCGCAGAGGCACCATGTCCTGGGCGCTCTGGCCCCGGCGGACGGCGTACACCTTCTGTTCCGCCGCCTCCAGAATCTCCCCGGCCTCGCCCACGCCCTCCTGCACCAGGGCGGTGATCTCCGCCGCGGCCTGGGCCACGCCCCGCAGCAGCGCCTTATCCCGCACGATGGCGGCGTACTCCATCACGTTGGCGCTGGTGGGGGTGATCTCCATCAGCTGGGCAAGGTAGGCCCGGGTGGTCTGGTCGTCATAAACGCCGGTCTTCTGCATCTCCTCGCAAACGGTGATGCCGTCGATGGGCCGGGCGTAGGTAAACATGGAGTAGATGGTCTCAAAGATCTCCCGGTTCTGCCGCAGGTAGAAGTCGGCGGGGCGGAGCTTGTCCATCACATCCTTCACGCAATCCGCGTCGATGAGCATGGAGCCAAGGACCGCCTGTTCGCCCTCCAGGCTGTGGGGCATCTGGCGCAGCAGCAGATCCTCGTTGGGCATGGGAAATCACCTCCGTGAGAAATTACTTCTCCTCAAATACGGACACGTACACCGTGCCGCTGACCTCAAAGCCCAGCTTGGCCTTGATCTGATAGCTGCCGAAGGCCTTGATGGGGTCCTCCAGCACCAGCTTCTGCTTGGGAACGTCGATGCCGTATTGCTTCATCAGCCCCTCGGAGATCTCCTTGGTGGTCACGGCGCCGAAGAGCTTGCCGCCGCTGCCAGCCCGGGCGGTCAGCTTCACCTGACACTCCTTCAGCTTCCCGGCGATTTCCTCCGCCTCCGCCTTCAGCCGGGCCTCCTCGGCCCGCTTGGCCTTCTCCTTCAGGTTCATGGTGTTGATGGCGTCCGCCGTGGCCGGAATCGCCATTTTCCGGGGCAGGAGAAAATTCCGGGCGTAGCCCTCAGAGACCTCCACCATCTGGCCCTTTTTGCCCTGACCCTTCACGTCCTGCTGTAAAATCACTTTCATTATGATAAGCTTCCTTTCCTCGTCTATTTTTCAAAATATGCGTCGATGGCCTCCACCAGCCGGGTCCGCACGTCCAGCGGATCGCCGTTTTCCACGCAGCCGCCGGCGGTGGTGGAGTTGCCGCCGCCGCCCA
>CATNDT010000238.1 GCA_950097035.1 uncultured Oscillibacter sp. | reverse complement strand
AGCGCTCGTGGGACTGCATGGTGTCCCGCAGCTTGTCGATGCACTCGATGGCGGTATTACAGGCGGAGTCAAAACCGATGGTGTAATAGGAGCAGCCGATGTCGTTGTCAATGGTGGCGGGAATGCCCACCACCCGCAGATTCATGCCGGACTGGGCCGCCTGACGGGAGAGGGCCAGCGCGCCGCGGAAGGTGCCGTCGCCGCCGATGGCCACGATGGCGTCCAGTCCCAGCAGGCGGCAGGTGGTAAGGGCCTTGGCCCGGCCGGATTCCTCCATAAACTCCTGGCTGCGGGCGGTGTAGAGCATGGTGCCGCCCTTGTTGATGATGTGGCTGACGCCGGAGGATGTCAGCGGAATGAAATCGCTGTTAATGAGGCCGTTCCAGCCCCGGCGGATGCCGATACAGCTGATGCCCCGCGCGGTGGCGGTCCGCACCACGGCGCGCACCGCAGCGTTCATGCCGGGAGCGTCTCCGCCGCTGGTGAGAACGCCGATTCGCCGTACCTGTTTCTCCATAAGATAACCTCCCGTTTTTGATTTTGATATGGTGTGCCGGGAGACGTCCTGTGGCAGCAGGAGTGAGAGCGCCCCCGGCTCATTCCCCGTATTGGATGATACCGCCTGAAAAGTTCACTGTCAAGAACTTTTCCCAAAAAACAAAATCCGCGGTAGAAATCGATTAACCGAGGAGAGGAAATTTTCCGGAAATGGCGTGATGCTTCTGAAAAAACAACACCTTGTAATTTGACGGGCAACGCGGTACAATAGAGCAGACAGCCAAAATAAAGGAGGATATATCATGGGTAAGACCGTAGTCAACGCCGTGGGGGAGCAGTGCCCCATTCCGGTGGTGAAAGCTACCCGGGCCCTGCGGGAGATGGGGGAGCCGGGGACGTTGGAGATCCATGTGGACAATGAGATCGCCGTGCAGAATCTGACGCGCATGGCCTCCGGCCACCATCTGACCGCCCGGTCGGAGAGGGTGGGCGAAAAGGAGTACGTGGTCACCGTGGAGGTGCCCGTCCCCATCGGCGAGGCGGCGGTGGAGGAGCCGGCCCTGGCCTGTGTCCCCGACGCCCGGGGAGACCTTCTGGTGGCGGTGGATACCGACGCCATGGGCCGGGGCAGCGAGGAGCTGGGCAAAACGCTGATGAAGGGCTTTATTTTTGCGGTGGGCCAGCTGCCCCGGCTGCCGGAGACCATGCTCTTTTACAACGGCGGGGCCCGGCTGACGGTGGAGGGCTCAGATGTGCTGGAGGATCTCAAGGGGCTGGAGGCCCGGGGAGTGGAGATTCTGACCTGCGGCACCTGCCTGAATTTTTACGGTCTGGCAGAAAAGCTGGCGGTGGGCAGCGCCACCAATATGTATGCCATTGTTGAAAAACTGGCGGGGGCCGGAAAGGTGATTAAGCCGTGATCTATCTGGACAACGCCGCCACCACGCGCCCAAAGCCCCCCGGCGTGGCGAAGGCGGTGGCTGAGGCCATGGCCTCCTACGGAAACAGCGGCCGCGGCGTGCACGAAGACGCCCTCTCCGCCGCCCGGACGGTGTTTGGCGTGCGGCAGCGTCTGGCGGCGTGGTTTGGCTGCCCCAGAGCGGACCGCGTGGCGTTTACCCCCAATTCCACCGCCGCGCTGAATATCGCCCTGGGCGGGCTGTTGGGCCCCGAAGACCATGTGATCTCCACCGACTGGGAGCACAACTCCGTCCTCCGTCCTCTGTACCGCCTGCGCGGGGCCGGCATGGGGCTGGATTTTGTGCCAGCCGGGCCCGCGGGCCGGCTGGACTATGACGCGCTGGAGCGGCTGCTGCGGCCCAATACCCGGGCGGTGGTGTGCACCCACGCCTCCAACCTCACGGGGGATATGGCGGATATCGGCCGGGTAGGGGCGTTTGCCCACACCCACGGACTGCTGTTTATCCTGGACGCCTCTCAGACGGCGGGGACCTTCCCCATCGATATGGCGGCGCAGCATATCGACGTGGTGTGCTTTACCGGCCACAAGAGCCTGCTGGGCCCACAGGGTACCGGCGGGCTGTGCGTTCGGGAGGGGGTGGAGATCCGCCCCTGTATGGTGGGCGGCACCGGTGTGCAGAGCTTTTTGGAAACCCAGCCGGAGGAGTGGCCAACCCGTCTGGAGGCGGGCACCCTCAACGGCCACGGCATTGCCGGGCTGGGGGCTGCGCTGGAGTATCTGGAAAATACGGGGCGGGAGACGGTCCGCTCTCACGAGTGCGGCTTGGCCCGGCGGTTTTACCGGGCGGTTCGGGACATTCCGGGGGTGACGGTATACGGGGATTTCTCCGCAGTGGAGCGGGCCCCCATCGTCACGCTGAATATCGGGGACTGGGGCTCCTCCGAGGTGTCTGACGAGCTGGCGGAGCGGTTTGATATCGCCACCCGTCCCGGGGCCCACTGCGCCCCCCGGTTTCACCGGGCTCTGGGCACGGAGGAGCAGGGGGCCGTCCGGTTCTCCTGGGGCTGGGCCAACACGGAGGCGGAGACCGACGCGGCGGCGGAGGCCGTCCGTATCCTGGCGGCGGAGGCATAGGGCCGTGCGGGAGCGGACGGAGAAGTGCGTGGTCACATTCCGCACCACCACCGGGGCCATGGCCATGGAACGGGCCTGCAGGGCCGCCGCCGTTCCCGGGCGGCTGATCCCGGTGCCCAGGGCCATCACCGCCGGCTGCGGCATGTGCTGGGCGGCGCCCCCTGATGCCCGGGAGGCGGTGGAGGCGCTGGTGATTCGGGAGAGGCTGGACGTGGGCGGAATTTACGCAATTATACTGTAGAGGTGAGCGCCGTGGCGGCGGCTGCGGGACCGCCCGGCGGCAGTAAACAGAAGGAGAGGGTGATTTCCATGGAAATGGTGGACCTGTACAATGAGGAACGCATCCCCCTGAGGCGGACGGCGGAGCGCCACGCACCCAAGGGGCCGGGGGAATACCGTCTGGTGGTTCACGTCTGCCTGTTCGACAGCCGGGGCCGGCTGCTGATTCAGCGGCGGACGGCGGAAAAGCGGCTCTGGCCGGGACGGTGGGACGTGTCCGTTGGCGGCGGTGTGGACGCCGGGGAGACCAGCCGCCAGGCGGCGGAGCGGGAGTTCCGGGAGGAGCTGGGGTATCCGCTGGACCTGGGAGACCTGCGCCAGTCGGTGACG
>CATNDT010000237.1 GCA_950097035.1 uncultured Oscillibacter sp. | reverse complement strand
GGAAGCCGTGGCCCCGCCAGACGTACTGGTAGCCGCACAGGCACCGGGCCAGCACGCAGCTGGCGTCCCCGTCCCCGGCGGCGGAGGCCCGCTCCAGCAGGGCAAAGGCCTCCTGTCCCCGCCCTGTCCGCTCATTGTAATAGATGTCCTGTAAGGCCTGCTTTACCTCGTTGCTCAATACCGCTGCCATGTTCGGAACGCTCCTTTTTATTTAGATTTTTTATCCCTTTTCCAGTCTTTGCCGCCCGGCAGATACTGTCCGTGGGGATAACCTGTAAGCCACGCCGCCGCCTCTCTGGGCGGCATTTTTGCGGTGTAAAACGCCAGCTCCGGCCCGCCGGGCTTTGTGGCCTCCACAGTGCACCGGGCGTCCGTTTTATCCCCGGCGGTGACCCGGATCCAGATATAGCCCACCGGATGAGTCAGATCCACTAACTGGTAAGTGCCGTCCACAATGCCCTCTGCGGCCAGCTGGACATCCTCCTGCGTGAAGGTGGTGTGATTTTCCGCGGCGCCGCTGGCATAGACCAGAGACAGCTTCGCGTGGGACTGCCGGGCCTGGGGCCGGGCGCTTTGCCGGGCCGTGTACAGCCGCCGCAGGTCCCAGCCGGCAAGGTCCGGGGCCTCCCGGCGAAGCCAGGCTGTCAGCACTGCCAGCGCCTCCCGGCGGTCCACCGTTTTCGCCAGGGCGAGATTTTCCTTTCCCGGCTCAGAGGCCAGCTCCAGCAAAAGCAGGATCTCCGGTTCGTTCTCTGTCTGAATGAGGCAGTCCAGAGAACAGAGGGTGTGGCCCTCCGCCTCAATGGGCCGGGTGGGCGTCAGCTCAAAGCCGGACTCCTCCCCGTCAAAACAGCGGTCCAGCGTCTCCTCCACCAGAGAGGCAGTCACGCGGGAGGTCACCTCTCCGCTCCGGCGCTTCAAAATCATATCCTGTGGGCCGCTGCGCAAAACCTCCCGCTGGGCCTGGGACGTGGCCCGGAGGTTTTGCTTCTGGCGGAAGGTTCGCTCAAAATCCTCCTGTGCGCTCTCATCCATTTTCCAAAAATCAAAGTACTGGTCGTTGGTTCCACGGGCCGCCTCCGGCACCCGCAGAGCCAGGCAGTCGGCCGCCGCTTTCAGCTCCTGAGGCTTGGAAAAGGTGGTGGCCTGCCGCTGCCAGCGGCTGTCGATCAGCACCAGCTCCAGCGTCCGGCTGGTGCGTACGCCGGTTTTGGTGCTGTGCTGGCGGATCTTATCCACTGTGAAGATGCCGCGGATGCGGTCGATACGGGTGACCAGGTCGCCCAGCACCCACTCCTGCCCGATGCCCACCGCGTCGAACCACTGGCCGTGGGCCTTCAGATCGCCGTCCACCATGGCGAACAGCTCCGCCACCGGCGGGGCCTCCTCCGGGTAGGGGAGCTGGTCCCGAATGGACTGGGCCAGAGCGCTGTGGGCCGGGAAAAACGTATCCCGCAGGGCGGAATAGCCCGCGTAGGCGCCCAGCAGCAGCATAATGACGCAGCCGCCGCCGGACACCACCAGCGTCACATAGTCCGTGGTCTTCCAATAGGTCCGGTCCTGCCCCAGAGCGGTGTAAAAGGCCATCCCCAGACCTGCGGCGATAACCAGCATCAAAAGGGACCACAGCACCCATATTGCCCGCTTGCGGGTGCGGCTGAGGCAGTAGCCCTCAGCGGCCCCGTGGGGGTTGTTTTTCCGCTGGATATGCATCAGGATCAAAATGACCGGGATGGCGAAGATCCGCAGCACGATCGCCAGTAGTATGTAGATCAACGCATTCCACGGCCAGCGCAGAAATGCCGGGCCGCCGCCCTTTTCCTTCATTCCCTCACACGCCCCTTTGCCGCCCTCCCCCGCCGGGAAGGCAAAATCTTGACAGGGTTGATTTTACCACCTGCCATCCTGTTTTTCAAGATGCTGCGGTGCGTAAAAAACGGCGGCCGCATATATCGCGGCCGCCGTCTTCAGACCGCGGTGAGATAGAGCTGGATGGACTGGTAGTCCCCGCAGGGCAGGGGCAGGGGCCAGCCCGCCTGCATCAGCACGTCGCCCGGATAGCTGCCCTGGCCGTTGACCCGATAGCAGAGCGCCGGGTCCAGCCCCTTCAAACGCAGGGCGGTGAAGGGGGCGGCGGCATGGACCGAACCCGTCACCAGAGACACCAGAGCCTCCCGCCGGTCGGGGGAGACCTGCTGCCAGGCGGTATAGGGGCCGTTTTCAAAGGGAGATGTAAGGCGGTAATAATCCCCCTGCTGGATTAAGCTGTAGTGTTCTTTGAAAAAGGCCGTCTGACGGCGGATGGTCTCCCGCTCTTCTTCTGAGGTTTGATTTAGATCCATCTCACAGCCGAAGGTGCCGGACATGGCCACCACGCCCCGCGTCTCCATGGAGACGGAGCGCCCCGTTTGGGCGTTGGGCACGGCGGAAATATGGGCGCCCATGGCGCTGACAGGATAACAGAAGGAGGTGCCGTATTGGATGCGGAGGCGATCGATGGCGTCGGTGTTGTCGCTGCACCAGATCTGGGGGGTGTAGTAGAGCATTCCGGCGTCGAACCGGCCGCCGCCGCCGCTGCACCCCTCGATGAGCAGCGCGGGGTAATCCCGGTGCAGCCGCTCCAGAAAATCATACACGCCCAGGATATAGCGGTGATAGACCTCCCCCTGCCGGTGGGCGGGCAGGGCGGCGGACCAGACATCGGAAAGGCTGCGGTTCATATCCCACTTGACGTAGGAGATATGGGCGCTGTCCAGAATCTGCCGGATGGCCTGATAGATGTAGTCCCGCACTTCCCGGCGGGAAAAGTCCAGCACCAGCTGGCCGCGGCCCCGGGCCTGGGGGCGGTTGGGCGCGCCCAGGGCCCAGTCGGGGTGCTGGCGGTAGAGGCTGCTGTCCTCGCTGACCATCTCCGGCTCAATCCAGAGGCCGAAGGACATGCCCAGCTCCTGAATTTTGGGAACCAGAGCCTCCAGTCCGCCGGGGAGCTTTTTCAGGTTCACGGTCCAGTCTCCCAGGCCGCTGTGGTCGGTATCCCGGGAGCCGAACCAGCCATCGTCCATCACAAACAGCTCCAGGCCCAGGGGCGCCGCCGCCCGGGCAATGCTCACCAGCTTTTCCACGTCAAAGTCAAACTCAGTGGCCTCCCAGTTGTTGATGAGGACCGGGCGGCG
>CATNDT010000236.1 GCA_950097035.1 uncultured Oscillibacter sp. | reverse complement strand
TTACAGGCGGGTATTCCGATTCTCCCCTATTCGATGACCCATCAAAAAAATCTATGCTCCCCATGCGGACCAGCATACCTATCATTCAGAAGTATCACGGTATATAGGTCAGAAATATAATTCCGAACAAGGCAGAAGGCTTGGTACTCAAAGGAAGTACCCGGCTTTCTGCCTTGTCTGCTGCCCAGAGAAAAATCCCGTTCCTGCGGATGCCACAGTCCGCCCTCCGTTTCGATGCGCCGCCCCAGTCCCACCAACATCGAAATGGAGGAACCACTATGTTTGACCCCAAGAGTGACTACGCTCTGAACAAGATGGCTCCCGATGCCATCGTATATAAGGACGCCGCCGGGGAAGTGACCCGGCTTACACAGGCTGACTTCCCCAGCCTGGAGGAATTTCAGCGGTGGAAAACATGGTCTGACGAGAATTACCACGACACCGAAAAGGCCAGCCACGTCTACTACAACCATACCCGTTCGCTGCACGGCTTGTCCGAAAAGGCCGTTGCGGTGCCATCGCCGGAGGATACCATGATAGAGGACCAGGAACAGCAGGAGCGCCGGGAACTGCGCCGGATGCTCATGAAGGGCCTGGACAGCTGCCTGACCCCGACCCAGCGCCGCCGCCTCTGGCTGTACTGCGTGGACGGGCTGACAGAGGATGCGATAGCTCTGGCAGAAAATGTGAAACAGCAGAGTGTAGCTGAGTGCCTGTGGAGAGCAAAAGAAAAACTCAAAAAATTTCTCAATCCGCCCCTGTGAAATGCCGTTTCAGAGGCGGTAAGTGAAGGGCGCGTTCTCTGTGCCTTTTGTGATACTTTGACAACTGAATACACGGTACTGCAAGCACAAAATCTGCGCACCAGCGGCACAGGACGCGCCGCCAAGACAGTCAGCTTTAGGAGGTGATGGACAAGCTGGCCGAGCGATCAACGTAAGTCCTGGACCCGATCATGGCACATCGGGCGCGATGACTGCGCAGAGGATAATGAAACTTGCTCACGCCCGTCCACGGACTTGCGACGGAACCCTGCGGCATACGCTCAGAACGGTGCTGCGGAGTTATGACAGCCCCGCCAGGGGCGGCTTGCAGTATCCCCTCACCGGGGGCGCGTGGCAAATACGGTGAAAGCGCATCGAAACAAACAAATTTCAGCCGCGCCGGGGGTATCGCCCGTTCTATGTATGCGGACACATCTTTTCCCGGCGCGGCTGCTCTCTACGAACACAAGATACACAGGAGGTATCTGTGGATATGATGCAGTCTGAGAAGATGATCTTCGTTGATGGGCGGGAAGTTTCCGTCAGTTTTGCCACGGATAAAAATACCGCCATAATCAATCAAATAAAGCAGATTTTGCTTTCTTCTTACATAGCAAACACAGTCAAGCCCCAGACCGGCGACATCCTTGCAATCTGCTCGAAACAGGGGGATAATTAGCGTGAGGGTCAGCCCTCATGCACCTTGACAATCTATCTCTCCTGTGCATTGATCTCGCCCTTTACCCGTGTATCACCCAGAAAGGACGGAACAGTGCATGAAAGATCGAGTCTATTGTCTTTACAGGGTGTCCACCGGCAAACAGGTGGACTATGACGATAAATGTCAGGCAGACATCCCCATGCAGCGAAAAGCCTGCCACCGCTTTGCGGAGGAAAAGGGCTGGACCATCGTTCACGAGGAACAGGAGGACGGCGTTTCCGGCCACAAAGTCCGGGCAGAGAACCGTGATAAGCTCCAGATCATCAAGGAACACGCCCGCCAGGGGAAATTTGACATTCTGCTGGTGTTCATGTTCGACCGGATCGGCCGCATCGCGGATGAAACGCCCTTTGTGGTGGAATGGTTCGCAAAGAACGGCATCCGGGTCTGGAGTACCCAGGAAGGGGAGCAGCGGTTTGACAATCATACCGACAAGCTCACCAATTATATCCGTTTCTGGCAGGCTGACGGCGAGAGCGAAAAGACCTCTATCCGTACCAGGACCGCCCTGGGCCAGCTGGTAGAAAGCGGCGGTTTCAAGGGCGGCGTTGCCCCTTATGGCTATGACCTCGTAAAGAGCGGCCAGCTGAACAAGCGCAAGCACGAGCTGTTCAATCTGGCGGTCAATGAAACTGAGGCCGCTGTCGTGCGTATCATCTTTGAGAAGTACGTCAACGAGGGCTTTGGCGCACAGCGGATCGCCACTTATCTGAACCGCCTGGGCTACCGGGCCAGAACGGGGAAGAACTGGCATCACGCCACCATCCGGGGCATCATCTGCAACTTGACCTACACCGGCGTTCTGCGGAGCGGGGAAAGCCGTTCCCAGGTACTCCCCCACTTGCAGCTGATCTCCCAGGAGATGTTTGACGCCGCCCAGCGCATCCGTACCACCCGTGCCAACGCCGCAGAACAGGAGCGTACTGTTCCCCGTAATATCGGGGGGCAGTCTCTCTTGTCCGGTAACGTGTTCTGCGGCCATTGCGGGGCGCGGCTGGCCCTCACCACCAACGGGAAAGCCTATCCCTGTGCGGCTGACCCGAACCGCATTGTAAAGCGTGTCCGCTACATCTGCTACGGCAAGACCCGCAAGCAGACGGAGTGCGATGGGCAGACTGGCTATACCGCCCACATTCTGGATGGCATGATCGACAAGATTGTGCGGCAGATTTTTGAGCGGATGCGGTCTGTTCCCAAAAGCGAGATCGTCAACGCCCGCTACCGTCAGAAGATGGAGGAACGGAAACTGCTGCTCCAATCTGTCCGGGCCGAACACGCAAAAGCTGCCTCCGAGCTGGATATGCTGAAAGCGGAGATCATCAACGTCCTGCGGGGCGAAAGCACCTTCTCCAAGGACCTGTTAAGCGGCATGGTAGCTGAGGCCGAGGCCAAAACAGCCGCCCTTCAGGAGCAGCTTGACGCCGCCCAGACCGCTTACAGGGAAGGGCAGGCCGTCATGGACGCTTTGAATGCCCAGTATGCGGACATCATCTCCTGGGCGGATATGTACGACGGAGCCAGCCTGGAGGCTAAAAAGATGATCGTGAACTGCCTCATCAAGCGGGTGGAGGTCTACCGGGACTATAAGCTGCATATCGACTTCAATATCGACCTGGAGCAGTTCACTACAAGTATCACGATCAGCGTAGCATAAAGCAAAAACCCCGTTTCCGAAGAAACGAGGTTTT
>CATNDT010000235.1 GCA_950097035.1 uncultured Oscillibacter sp. | reverse complement strand
CCACGGTCCAGCCACTCCCGCTCCTGAGGCGTCAGCAGGGATATGCTGCCGTAGGCCCCGTCAAATCCCGCCTGCAGCCCGGCCTGTCCCAGCCGCAGCCGGCGGAGTCCCTCCGCCACACAGGGCCCGGCGATCCGGGCCACATCCGCCGCGGGCGCCTCCCGCAGAACGTAAAACTCCGGCCCCAGCTCCCGCAGCAGCGCCTCATACAGCGCCATGGTCCTTTTTCCGGCGGCGGAGCCTCCGGCAGAGGCGGCAATCACCTCAGGCAGTGGGGCCAGGCGTTCATAGGGCTTCGCGTCCGGAGGGCAGTATCCCTCCGGACGGTCCGCCAAAATCTCCACCCGGTGCATAACCCCCACGGTCACCGGTTTTCCGCACACCGGGCACACGCCGTTCCTCGCCTGCGTCTCCGCGGGCGAGAGACACACCCCGCAATTCCGGTGCCCGTCCAGGTGGTACTTCCCCTCCTCCGGAAAAAACTCCACGGTTCCCCCAAACCCCTCTCCGGTGCGGATGGCCCGCACCAGCGCCGGATATGTCCGCTCCGTGTGCAGTATATTGGCTTCCCGGCCCAGCCTGGCGGGGGAGTGGGCGTCTGAGTTGGACACCAGCGTCAGTCCGTCCAGAGCGGAGACCCGCCAATTCATGGGCGGGTCGGAGGAGAGCCCCGTCTCCACAGCGTGGATGTGGGGTGTGAGGTCTGCAAAACAGCTCTCCAGCGTATCAAAGCCGGTGAAGGCCCCAAACATGGAGAAGTGGGGCGTCCAGATATGGGCGGGGACAAGCTCCGCCTCGGGGCAGATCTCCAGCGTCAGCTCCAACAGATCCCGGCTGTCCAGATTCAGGATGGGCCGTCCGTCTGAGCGGATGTTCCCCACCGCCTCCAGCCGGGCAGACAGGGCCTCGGCGGCCTCCAGTCCGGGCAGAAGGATCAGGTTGTGAACCCGGCGGGTCTTTCCGTCCCGCCTGTAGACGGAGCTGATCTCTCCGGTGACGACAAACCGGGGCGGCTCCTCCTTCCCCGGCAGGCGGCGTTCCGCCCTCAGGGCGTACACGCCCTCTCCAGCCGGGACCAGCAGCTCACGCAGCTCCGCCCGCCAGGCGGGGTGGGTGAAATCTCCCGTCCCCAGCAGTCCGATCCCCTTGCGGCGGGCCCACCAGTCCAGTTGCGGGAGACCGCACTCCCGGCTGGTGGCATAGGAAAAGCGGGAGTGGATGTGAAGATCGGCAATATACATGGCGTTACCTCTCAAGGGGCTGCAGCCCCCTCATTTTATAAAGATACCCAGGTGCTCCAGCAATATCTTGGTCCCCAGAAAGATCAAAATCACCCCGCCGGACAGCTCCGCCCGCTTTTTATACCGGGCCCCGAAGAAATTGCCCACGGCCACCCCCACCAGGGACAGGCAAAAGGTGGTAGCGCCGATAAGCGCCGCCGCCGGCAGGATGGACACCTCTAAAAAGGCGAAGGTCACACCCACCGCCAGAGCGTCGATGCTGGTGGCCACCGCCATCATCAGCAACAGCCGGTAGTCCAGCCGCCCGGCGGCACAGGCGGTCTCCGTCTCCTCCTCCGGCCCCAGGGCCTCCCGCACCATATTGCCGCCGATGATCCCCAGCAGCACAAAGGCCACCCAGTGGTCGAACTCCTGTATATACCCGGCAAATCGGGATCCCAGCGCCCACCCGGCGGAGGGCATAAGGGCCTGAAACCCACCGAAAAACAGGGCGATAACTCCGGCATGCCGCCAGTTCAGCCGCGGCATGGACAACCCCTGACACACTGCCACGGCAAAGGCATCCATCGAAAGGCCCGCACCGATCAAAAGCAGCTCCCAAAAACTCATATACTCGCTCCTCCCCTGTCGCACCTCTCAATATTATGCGGCGCCTCACAAAAGCACCGGCACAGGATGGCGGATCGCCACGCTTTCCGGCGTCACCGTACAGTCAAAAGCACGGACGGCCACGCCGTGGGCGGCCGCCTCCCGCAGAGCGGCGCCAAAGGCGGGATGGGTGCCGTCGTTGGGAGACACAGAGCGCACACCCTCCATCTGCACCACAAAGAACAGCGTAGCCCCCAGGCCCGCCTCCGCCGCCCGCTGCAGCTCCCGGATGTGCTTTACTCCCCGCTCCGTAGGGGCGTCCGGAAAATAGGCCGCGCCGCCCCTTTCCAGCGTCACGCCCTTTACCTCCACCAGGTGGGGCCCCTCCGGTGTCTCCAAACAGAAATCCAACCGGGATTCCCCATAGGAAAACTCCGGACGCACCGCCGTCACCTGCGGCAAAAAGCCCCCTGCAGCCGTCCACTCGCCAAACACCCTGTTGGGGGCCTGGGCGTCCATATTGATCAGCCGCCCGCCCTTTTCCACCGCGATCAGGTCGAAGGCTGTCTTCCTGCCGGGATTTGTCCCCCGCTCCAGATAGACGGCGGCCCCGGGCACCAGCAGCTCCCGGCAGCGGCCCGTATTTTTCACATGCACGGTCTGTATGCCCTCCGCCGTGTCCACATGGGCCACAAAGCGGTTCGGCCGGTCCACAAACCGGCCGGGGATCACGGTTCCATAGCGCATGAGGCCTCCTCTCCGCCGCGGCGCTGCCGCGGCTTCTCCGGTAAAACCGGGTATGGTTTTTTAAGCATAGCACAGTTTTCCGGCTCCGTCGAGACCATTTTAAAGGATTTGCAAAATAGCAATCGTTTTTGTCAAATTATTTGCGGATAAAATTTTCAAAAGTCATTGTTTTTTCAGCTGGAAATTGGTACAATACGGATGCTATTATTTTTATGGGAGGGAGCATATGGAATATTCCAGTTTGTTTGTCTGCCTGATGGGCATGGGCACCGTGTTCTTCGGTCTCATTTGCCTCATCGTCCTGACGGCGGTCATGGGCAAAATTGTGGGCAGCCACGGAGCCCCTGCCGCCGTTCCGGCCCCGGTCTCCGCGGTCTCTGCCACACCGGAGCCCAACCGCCAGGAACTGGCAGCCGCTGTCTCCGCCGCCATCGCGGAGGAGCTGGGCGCCGATATCACAGGCATCCGCATCGTATCCATGAAAAAACTGTAAGAGGAAAAAAGGAGAGAGCACTATGAAAAAGTACAGAGTTACCGTCAACGGCACGGCCTATGAGATCGAGCTGGAAGAGCTGACCGGAGCTGCCCCCGCGGCAGCGGCGCCTGCCCCCGCGGCAG
>CATNDT010000234.1 GCA_950097035.1 uncultured Oscillibacter sp. | reverse complement strand
TGCCGTTGGTGGAGGCCTTCAGCTCACCGGGATGCTCCTTGGCATAGGCCACCAGATCTTCCAGCGTGTCAAACTGGCTGTTGGCGGCCACCAGAATCACAGAGGTCTCGGTAACATGGTTGCAGATGGGCACAAAGTCCTCCATGGTATAGTCGCCCAGGCCCTCCACAATGTTGGAGCACAGCGTGGGCAGGTTTACAAAGCCCAGCGTATAGCCGTCCGGCTTGGCCTGGGAAAGAGCCGTCCAGCCGATGGAGCCGGAGCCGCCCTCCTGGTTGTCGATCACCACCGTCTGGCCGATAAACTTGTCGGCATAGGCGCTGAGAACGCGGGCGGTGTTGTCGGTGCCGGAGCCGGCCTTATAGGCCACGATCATATTCACGGGCTCGCTGGGGGTCCAGCCGGTGGCGGGCTCCGCGGCATCGTTTGCGTCGTTGGCGTCCGTGTTGGCAGGCGGGGCGGCGTTGCTGTCGCCGCCGTCCGTGCCGCCTCCGCACGCACACAGGCTCAGCACCATGAAGGCAGCCAGCAGCAGGGCAAGGAACTTCTTGTTCATTTTCATCTCGACCTTTCTTTTTCTTGGTAGGGGAACTACCTGCCCAAAGAATAGCACTTTAGCTTACTGAAATCAACTGCTCATTCATAGAAATTTAATAAAATTTTTATGTCAATGCTACAAACTTTTACTTGACAAGTCCATCCCTCTCCTTTGTGCCGGCAGGATGTCACATTCCAGCTATTTGCAGCGCCGCAAGCCGCAGCAAGCCGCAAACCGCCCCCATTATCAGCATAAATATTACCGGAGAACGCTTCCAGCGCCGGCAGCAAAGCAGCCCCATGCAGAAAAGAAGCACCGTCAGCAAATCCAGGCCGCCCCCGCCGGGACAGAGCGCATTCCTCAAAACCACCAGACCGCCGTTGACAACCACGCCCACCACCGCCGCCCGCAGTATCTTCAAGCTGTACTGCCAGCGGGCATTTTCCCGCAGCCGCCGGTTTGCCCGGGAAATCAGATAGGAGATCAATCCACCCGGCAGGATACATGCAGTGGTTGCCAAAACCGCACCGGGAATACCGTACAGCCGCATCCCAACAAAGGAGGCCGCGTTTACGGCAATGGGGCCCGGGGTCATCTCCGCAACGGCCATGATATCCACCAGCGTCTCCGCCGTCAGCCACCCCAGCCGGTCCACGATCTCTGCCTGAATCAGCGCCACTGCGGACAGCCCGCCGCCGATGCTGAAAAGGCCAATGTATAAAAAGCGAAGTACCAGCGTCCTCATGCCGCCTCTCCCCCCTTTCTCCCTGAAAGCAGCCAGCCCAAAACGGCGCTTCCCGACAGAAGCCAAACCGTGCTCACGTCCGCCGCCAGGGACAAAAGCAGCACGGCGCCCGCCACAGCCCACCGCAGGCGGTCTCCCCCGCGGATCACCTCTGCCACCATAGCGGCCACGGCGTCTGACACCGCCACAGCCACCGCCAAACGCAACCCATACAGCAGCGCGGCAGCAATGGGACTGGCTGTAAATGCGCTGTAAAACAGCGAGAGGACCGAAAGGATCGCCAGGGGTGGGATTACTGTGCCCAATACACCGCACAGCGCTCCGGCCGGCCCGGCTACCCGGGCGCCCACCTGCACCGCTACATTTACCGTCACCGCCCCGGGGGAGGCCCGGGCAAAGGCCACCATCTCAAAAACCTCATCCTCTGTCAGCCATTTCAGTTCCCGGGTAAACCGGCGCTGCATCAGCGGGATGATGACATATCCGCCCCCAAGGGTGAAGGCGCTTAAAAACAACATCGTGGTAAACAGCGTCCAGCAGCGTTTTCCCATATCTCTCACATCCTTTGCCACCATTTTAACACCAGTACTTTACATTTGAAAAATACTATCTTATAATAGAAGCACAAAGTCCAGTATTTCCAAGGCCCAAACGGTCAAGGTGTAGGAGTAGTCAAGGAATAAACGACACTCCTACACCTTTTTCCGCTTCTAATTACTGTTTGCCGGCCTTGCCGATAGCCTCCATGAGCTTGTCGTAACCGAACATGGCTGCATACGCCACCATGAACCCCAGCACGACCGCGGCGGCCACCATGTACCACACCACGGCGATGGCTTTGATCTGGCAATAGGCGAAGAACACCACCAGGGTCAGCACCATCGAGATGGCGACCACCAGGATGTTCGTCGGCAGCTTCTCCCAGGTGACCTTCTTGAGGACCTGGGTGATGATGTTGGTCAGCGCCACCAGCACACCGATGAGGCTGATGACCACAGACCAGTTCAGAACGCTTTCCATTTGCGATTCCTCCTTGTGTTACCCCGTCCGACGGGATTTCTTCCCGGTCACAACCTTGCTAATCTTGATTCCGGCCAGCAACAACGCCTCCACGCCTCCTGCCCCCATGGTGTACTGGATCAGCGTGTCCGGCACAGAGCCCTTGACCCAGAAGGTCACGATCATAGCCACGATAAACGCCAGAAGGAACGCCCCCAGAATCGTCAGCACCACATTGGAGGTGTTCCGCTCCTCAGGGGTGGGGGGTGTTTCCTCAACATACTCCCCGGGGGCCTCCTCCTGGAAAATATCAGGCTCAAAGCAAGGTTCAGATTCGGCAGGCTCTGGGGGCGGAGGTGCGATTCTCTTTGCTTTGATGTCCATACCTCGCCCCTCCTCACATTCCGGCCTGCTTGAACAGGAAGCCGACGACGATGCCGACGACGGCGGTGACGACATAGCCGACCACCTTCCGCCACATTTCGCCGTCCCGGCTTTCCAGTGTCTCCAGGCGCTTCCCCTGGTTGACCTGCTCTTTCAGCATGTTCTCCATGTTCAGAGCCAGTTTTTCCACGGATGTACTGATTGCGGCAACCTGCTTGATGGTTTCCTCCAGCGCGTTCAGCCGATGGTTCTGGCGGATGTTCTCATCCTCCAGACGCTGATTTTCGGCCTCCATGCTCCGGCGAAACTCCTCATGCTCATGGCGGGAGATATAATCTCCGTCCATACCTGTCACCTCCTGCTGCATTCAAGCATTGTGCAGGGTTACCGCTGGGCGCTCAGCATCCCGACCAGCTCGGAATACTCGCCATCCGTGATCTTGCCGGCGGCGTAGAAGATATCCAGCTTCTTCTCGATACCGTCGGTCTGGCCGCGCTCGATCATGCGCTTCAGAGTACGATACAACATGGTCTAAT
>CATNDT010000233.1 GCA_950097035.1 uncultured Oscillibacter sp. | reverse complement strand
GCCGGTCTCCCCGCCGGTTTTGGCCGCCTCGGCTTTGGGCTGCTGGGGCTTGGAAGAGCGGGGTTTTCCGCCGGCCCTGTCCTCATATGGGCGGGGTTGTCCGCCGCCGGCGGGCTTTCCGCCGCCATGGCTCCGACGCCCGCCCCGGTGGCGGCGGCGGGCCTTGTTCTCTCCGCCCTCCTGGCCGAACTTCTCCCGCACGGGGGCGTCCTCAAAGGTGTGGTCCATATAGAAGGGAGTGGTGAGAATGGGGGCGTCGAAGATATCCTCCGTCCGCTCTTCAACATAGCGGGCGGGCCGCTCGGGAATTTCGATGCCCTCCCGGCTGCCCTTGCCGTTTCGCAGGATCCTGATCTCGCAGTTGCGATAGGTCTTCAGCGGCTCGTTGGGGGCGGCGGAATCCAGAGAGACCTTCATGGTTTCCCGCAGCAGGTCCACGCTCTTTACGTTGCCGGGGCCGTCGGGCGTCTGGACAAAGGACTCCACCTTGGGCATCCGCTTGGCGGCGTCCTCATAGGCGTTTTGCTCATATTTCAGGCAGCACATCAGCCGCCCGCAGGTGCCGGATATCTTGGTGGGATTCAGGCTGAGGTTCTGGGTCTTGGCCATTTTGATGGACACGGGAAGGAACCCGTCCAGAAACTGAGAGCAGCAGAAGGGCCGCCCGCAGATCCCCAGGCCGCCGATCATCTTGGCCTCGTCCCGCACGCCGATCTGCCGCAGCTCGATGCGGGCCCGGAACACAGAGGCCAGATCCCGCACCAGCTCCCGGAAATCCACCCGCCCGTCGGCGGTGAAGTAGAAGATGATCTTGCTGCCGTCGAAGCTGGCGGAGACGTTGACCAGCTTCATCTCCAGGCCGTGGCCGGCGATTTTTCGCTCGCAGATGTCAAAGGCCTCCCGCTCTTTTTTCCGGTTGTACTCCACGGTGCGGCAGTCGCTCTCTGTCGCCATGCGCAGCGTGGCGCAGAGGGGGCGGACAATGGCGGAATCCTCCACCTCGTGGTTGCCCTCTGTGCAGGTGGCAAATTCCGGGCCCTGGGCGGTCTCCACGATCACCTTGTCGCCCATCTTTACCTGCAGCCCTCTGGGATCAAAAAAATAGTTTTTGCAGCCGCCCCGAAAGCGGACGCTGATTACTTCTGTCAAAAGATGTCCTCCAATTCCACGGCGAGAGCGCCCAGCACATGGCCGGGTCCCACGTTGTAGACACACTCCCCCCGATACTTCTGCAACAATTCTATTGTGCACATGATTTGAGATTTTGTCAAGTTTTTCGCGAGAAAAGCCGCGGTTTCCCGGTGGATTTCCTTCGGCTGCCGCCCGTGAGGCAGCAGCAAAGCCGCCGCAAAAATCTCCCGGCTTTCCTCCAGCATGGCGGAGAGGTCCTCACGGGTGGTCCGCCTTTTCTCCAGCCGTACCGCCAGCGCCGTCATAGCCCCCCGTTTCCGGCCGCCCACAGTCCGGCACAGCTCCTCCGCCAGCGGGGAGGCGCCATCCGCTGCGGGGGTCGCGGATGCGGGGCGGAGCTTCAGCTCCACGCACCGGGAACGGAGCGTCTGCAGCACGGCGGCGGCGTTTTCCGCGCAGAAGAGAAACGCCGCATAGGGCGGCCCCTCCTCCACAATTTTCAGCAGCACGTTTTGGTCCTGCTCCGTCAGCAATGCGCAGTCCGGAAAGATATATACCTTTCGCCGGCCCTCGTTGGGGCGGACATAGGCGTCCGCCCGGATGGCGCGCACCACATCCACGGCGATGTTTTTGTGGGTTTCGTCCCGAACGGTGACCACATCGGGGTGAATGCCCTCCAGCACCTTGCGGCAGGCGGGGCACACGCCGCAGGGACGGTCTCCCCTCTTTTGGCACTCCAGGGCGGCGGCGGCGTACCGGGCGGCGCCGGAAAGATCACCGCTGCCGGTAAACAGCAGGGCGTGGGGCAGCGTCCCCCTCCCGGCGGCCTCCCGGATGCGGAGAGCGGCAGGATCGGACGGCTGAAAGGCGGCCATGGCGCACACTCCTCTCTTTGCGGGCAGGTATTGGTCATGCGTGTATTATACTGCCGGACGAAGCGCATTGCAAGGGGCAGACCAGGGGCGAAGGGGTCGGTGAGCGGGAACGATATTAAAGAAAGAAAATTGTGAAACGCAAACGTGTGCTAAAGCCGTTCTACAGGGATAACGGTAAAAAAAACTTCGATTTTTTAACTGTCTGACCGCTGCTTTTGTGCAAAACCGCCAGAAGTTTGGGGGAATCTTTTGATTTCGGCCGGATTTCTTATGATATTTATGAATTGTTTTCCAGAAAGGGTACGATTATAATATTATAGCTGACATCAATACAAGCCTGGCAGATATCCGCGGACGTAAAACACCCCACTTGCCCGGCGGGGCGGGGATCAAAAAACGGAGGAATGAAAATGAGCAAAAAGTACTGCTATCTGTTTACCGAAGGCAACGCCAACATGCGGGAGCTTTTGGGCGGCAAGGGCGCCAACCTGGCCGAGATGACCAACATCGGTCTGCCCGTCCCCCAGGGCTTCACCATCACCACCGAGGCCTGCACCCAGTACTATGAGGATGGACAGAAGATCAACGACGAGATCTTCGCCGAGATCATGGAGTACATCGAGAAGATGGAATCCATCACCGGCAAAAAGTTCGGCGATATGGAGAACCCCCTGCTGGTCTCCGTCCGCTCCGGCGCACGGGCCTCTATGCCCGGCATGATGGACACCATTTTGAACCTGGGCCTCAACGAGACCGTGGTGGACGTGCTGGCCAAGAAGTCCGGCAATCCCCGCTGGGCCTGGGACTGCTACCGCCGTTTTATCCAGATGTACTCCGACGTTGTTATGGAGGTTGGCAAGAAGTACTTTGAGCAGCTCATTGACAAGATGAAAGAGGCCCGGGGCGTCACCCAGGATGTGGAGCTGACCGCCGAGGACCTGAAGGAACTGGCCGGCCAGTTCAAGGCCGAGTACAAGGCCAAAATCGGCCAGGACTTCCCCACCGACCCCAAAGAGCAGCTGATGGGCGCTGTGAAGGCCGTGTTCCGCTCCTGGGATAACCCCCGGGCCAACGTCTACCGCCGGGATAACGACATCCCCTATTCCTGGGGCACCGCCGTCAACGTCCAGTCCATGGCCTTTGGCAATATGGGTGACGACTGCGGCACCGGCGTGGCCTTTACCCGCAACCCCGCCACCGGCGAGAAG
>CATNDT010000232.1 GCA_950097035.1 uncultured Oscillibacter sp. | reverse complement strand
ACCTCCTCTACAGCAACTGGCTCAACTACTTCGTCTACCAGACCACGCCCTTTGACCTGGGCGAGCTGCCCGGGACGAAGGATCGGGGTGGAGAGGAGACAACAACATGAAGAAAAAAGTACTGTGCCTGCTGCTGGGGGCGGTGATGGCGCTCACCGGATGCGCGGACATCGGCGTCATCGGCGGGAAGGACGGCCCCACGGCGATCTTCGTTACCGGCGTCCCCGGCCAGGAGTCCCAGCAGGTCTATCCACCGGAGGAGGACAGCCTGCACCATGAGGAGCCCGCCCAGCCGGACACCGGCTACGCGGAGGGGGAGGCCCCCTATGAGGACGGGACAGGCCCAGTGGAGGCCGTCTCCGCCCCGGTGGAGGAGGACGGCACTTACAACAGCCTGGAGGAGGTGTCCCTGTACCTGTACCTCTACGGGCGCCTGCCGGACAACTACATCACCAAGAGCGAGGCCCGGGAGCTGGGCTGGACCGGCGGAGCGGTGGACAAGGTGGTCCCCGGCTGTGCCATCGGCGGGGATCGGTTCGGCAACCGGGAGGGCATCCTGCCCGACGGGAGCTATCACGAGTGCGACATCGGCACCGACGGTGCTTCCAGCCGGGGTGCCAAGCGGCTGGTGTACTCCGATGAGGCCATCTACTACACAGAGGACCACTACGAGAGCTTCACCCAGCTGGCCTTCTATGAGGAGAACGGGGTCCTCACCGTGGAATGCGAGGGGAGCGGCCACCATGGAAACCATCACTCTTGACGGGGGGGCCGTGTGCTCCCGGGAATCCGCTTACGAGCTGCTGGCGGCGGCCCTGGGCCTGCCGGACTGCTGGGGGCGGAACCTGGACGCCCTCTACGACGTCCTCACCGAGCGGGGAACCCCCGTCCGCCTGGTCGTCCTGCGCCGGGAACTGCTGGAGGAGCGCCTGGGGGACTACGGCCGGGCCCTCCTGGAGACGCTGAAGGACGCGGAACGGAACAACCCGGCCCTGCAGGTCCTGTACGGGGATGGCAGCCATGCTTCTTCTTGAAAGAAAAAGTATCAAAAAGAACTTAGAAGCAGTCCCGGATGACTCTGCATCCGGGACTGCTTTTTAGAACACGCAATTTCATTGAGAAGGCAAAGCGGTACACTGCCATTAATGAGCTCACGCCGGAACTGCTTCGGCTGTTCATTCAGCGGATCGAGGTGGGCGAGCGGGGCCAGAAGTATTCCCGCAGTGCCAGCCAGAGCGTCCGGATCATCTACCGGGATATCGGCGTGATGGACAGGCCAATGGAAACGGATACAACTCAGCCGGATGCTTTCGCCCGAGTTCCAGCATAGCAGATCAGAGAAGAAAATGCAATAAGGTTCAAGCAGTTTTAACCGCTCGAACCTTATTGCAGGGAGTGTCTCACTTTGTGTCCCTGTGAACGTATTCAGAATGGATTCAAGTGCTAATTCTTGGAGCTGCTGGGCGGATTCGAACCGCCGACCTCATCCTTACCAACTGCCATGGCAATATTTTTTACATATTTTCCGCTTGTTTATAGCCGTTTTTGCTCCATTTCATTTGCTTTCCGACACTCTTTACAAACAGGGTTTCCGTATATTCCACGTCTGTCTGTGGCTGGTTATGTGGTCAAGAAAATTGTCTCACCGAAAGAGACCGTCCACAAACACAACGAAGCACTGTGTAATTCGCTTGCTTTTCACCTCTGTATTTCTCCGTTTATCCCTATCGACTTTCGCCTCCTATTTCGGTATCGTGTTGCTTGCGAAAGCCCTATAAAATACAGAAATCAGGAGGAAAAGCAAATGACCAGTATCAAAAAGCGCACCACTGCCGCACTGACGGCAGCAATCCTCGCAACAACCCTCGCTATCCCCGCCATAGCAACGGAGGCCCCAACCATCCGAGTGAGCAGCTACAAGGGCAGCACCCTGGAGGTCGGGGAACGTAGCGGCCTCATCATCGGCCCCAGCGGTACGGAGTACGCTGTCACTTCCAGCGACCCGGACACTGTGGCAGTAGAGCAGGTGCTGACCTTCTGGGTCGCTGTCGCCAAAGCGGAGGGGAGCGCAGAAATCATCGTCTCCGACAGCGCCGGGGAGCACGGGAGCGTAACACTGACAGTCGGCTCCGCCGTCCCCGCCGCGCCGGAGGCCCCCGCCAGCGGGGATAGCACTGGCCTGACGGACAATCTGGAGATACGGCAGGAGATGATCTGCCTCATCAACCAGACCAGAAAGGCCAATGGAGTGTCAGAGCTACCGGTCAATGAGGCCCTGATGAATGCCGCCCAAGTCTGCTCCGACCGGCGCTACACCTGGCATAACGCTCCGGAGGAGAGCCATGCCGCTGTCGACGCCGGCTACCCCTATGGCTTCGGCGATAACCTCACCGTGTTCACCGGCACAGCCGACGCCGCCCAACGCGCCGTCGACAACTGGATCAACTCCCCCGGCCACTTCGAGACCATGATCGACCCCAGATGCGACTGCATCGGCGTGGGCGTGACCCAGCACGATGGTATCACCTACTGCTACATGTTCGTCGGGATACCCAACAGCGTCAACTTCTATGCGTAACCCCATGAAACAAAGCGGTGCGTTCCAGGCAGTGTGGAACGCACCGCTTTCCGGTTCATCGGGTGAAAGCACCCTGTCAAATATTGCGTACCAGTAAACAATGAAATAAGCCCCTGAACGGATTGCAAATATTTCCTCGAACGTATATAATAAATGTCAAAACCGGCAGCTGTTTGATTGCGGCGCCAAGCAATCTTGGAGGTACAGTCTTATGGTAAACATCAGAAAATTGGAATCTGACCTGTGGGAGTCCGCTGATTTGCTCCGGGCTGGCTCCAAGCTGACCTCCAATCAATACTGTATGCCGGTGCTGGGCCTGATTTTTCTGCGCTACGCATACAGCCGCTTCAAGCTGGTGGAGAAGGAAATTCTGAAAAACCGTCCTGTCCGCGGCGGCCGGGTTCTGCCTGTGGAGGCCAGCGACTTCGTTTCCAAAAGCGCCCTGTTTCTTCCCAGGGAGGCGCAGTATGAATATCTGGTCAACCTCCCCGCCGACATCGCCTCGGCGGAACTGACCAACCAGAGCGGCCACACCATGAACAGCCTGGGTGAGGTGGTCAACAACGCCATGGAACTGGTGGAGGCCCAGTCGGAGCAGCTGACGGGCGTTTTGCCCAAGGATTACACCATTTTCTCTGAC
>CATNDT010000231.1 GCA_950097035.1 uncultured Oscillibacter sp. | reverse complement strand
TGCCCGGCTGCGGAGCACGGGCGGGAGCATGATCGACCAGACAATCGCTCCGCCGAAGGACTTCAAGATGTTCTTTGACTCCAACAGCAAGGGAACGAGCCGATACCCGTCCTCCATGGAAGCGGAGATTCCCGGAGAGCCGTCCCTCTTTGACAGCGCGGTGTACATTTGATGAACTGCTCGACAAACTGGTGAAAGACGGAACCTGATATTCGTGGGTATGGAAGAAGCGCTGCGAAACGAACCGGAGAAAGGCGTTCGCCAAGGTGAGCGGGCTGCTGGAGGAAATGGACCGGTCCGGGATCGCACTGCAGGGGGAGTAAGGTTTGGGACACGGGAAGTGTACACCATCGAGTATCCGGAGCGCATTTTTTGCGTCCATCCCCCTTTTCCTTTTCGCAGATAACAAAGGCCACCCCTTTCTGGGGTGGCCTTTGCCCTGATAGGGCGCCTTTTTTACAGCCCCTTTGATCTTAAAGGTAAGGGCCGGAAAGAGGCGGACGCCTTTTCCGGTTTAGTCCACGCTGGAGATCAGACAGGCGGAGAGGTTCCAGCTGCGCCAGTCGGAGCAGTCCTCTCTGGCCTGGGCCCGGCGGCGCCGGAGCATATCCCGCAGAGGTTCCTCCCGGCCTGTGCAGGGGTCAAAAAAGGTCAGACTGCCGTCCAGACGGGCCAGCTGGAGGGCGGTGTCATAGGAGAGGCTGCAGAGCAGATAGCCGGCGCTGATGGAGGGCGTCCCCCCCAGGGCCTCGGCGGCGAGATAGCGGTCCACCTGGTTTTTTGCCACCAGATAGTCCACGGGGACACAGTTGATTACCAGCCACCCAGCCAGAGCCAGAGGGAAGGCCCGGCGACAGAAGGAGGAGTCCGGTTTTCGCACTTTCCCCAGGGCGGCCAGCAGGAACAACGCCATCATCACCATGCCCCAGCAGGTCATAAAGCGCTTGAAGCTGAGGCCATAGGCGGAGACGTACAGCGTCATTCGCCAGGCTGCGGAGGCCAGCAGCACCAGGCTTTCTCCCAACAGGGCAGTGGAGAGGGCGCGGACGGCCCGCCAGCCCCTGCCCTTTTGCTGGGAAAAAGTCAGGGCGGTCAGGGTGGCCGCCAGATTGAGAATGGTGACGCCTACCATCTGGAAAAAGCCGCTGCGGGCCCACTCGGCGTAGGAGATACCCTTTTGGGCCAGGTATTCCGGCCCGCCGAAGAGTCCTGCGGACTGCACTGCCAGAAACAGCAGGTACAGCGCATCCAGAGCCCCCAGGACGACGCCAAACAGAATGTCATCCACTGTGTAGAGCGTGTGGGCCCCCGCCCTGACAGGAACGTGGCGCAGGCAGTAGAGCAGGCCGAACACAAAGGGGGTGAGGACCGTTGCCCAGAGCAGCTTCCACAGGCCCTGGGCAAAGTGGAGGCGGATCCATTCCGTCAGGCCCCGGGTGGCGGCGGCAAACAGAGCGTCGGCAGAGGCCAGAATGGGCAGCAGGACGGACACCAGTGCCAGGGCGGCGGCGGACCCCAGCACCAGGGGGAGGCTTACGCTTTTCTTCTCCTGTCCGGCGGTCAGGGCGGCAGGAGCCGCCCCCAGGTGGCAGAATGCGCCACGGCACAGAAGGCCCAGCCGCTCCCACAGCATGGCAGGCCGCCACCAGGGCAGCAGGTCTCCGGCAGGGAGGGAGGCGGCGTGAAGAGGCGCCAGGAGCAGCAGGGCCAGGAAGTTCCAGACTCGGAACAGGGGATTTGAGGTCAGGGCAAAGGTGGCGGCCAGTGCCAGATTTACCCCCAGAAGCACCTGGCTCTCCCGGCGGCGGAACAGGGCCTCCCGCCCCACCGCCGGCAGCAGCAGAAGATACCAGGCAAAAACGGTCACGGTGTTTCCCATGCCCCAGGGCCAGCCCAGGGCGTTTACTAGCAGAAGGCACAGGGCCAGCGTCCCGGCAAGCAAGAGACGGGAGCGAGGCGTTATGTCGTAGGTCTTTCGGGCGGTTTGGGCAGGCTTCGCCGCACCCTCCGCCGGGAGGGCTGTTTTCATGTTTTCCATATCAGATTCTCCTGTCTGACCGGTCCGCCAGCTGCGGACCGGTTATTTCAACGATTCCTCCCTGGAGTCCGGCACAAACTCCAGAATATCCCCCGGCTGGCAGTCCAGGGCGGCGCAGATGGCCTCCAGCGTGGAAAAGCGGACGGCCCTGGCCCTGTTGTTTTTTAAAATAGAGAGGTTTGCAAGGGTGACATCCACCTTTTCCGACAGTTGGGAGAGGGACATCTTCCGCTTTGCCATCATCACATCCAGATTCACCACGATCATGGGCCACCTCAAATCGTCAGGTCATTTTCCGCCTTCAGCTCAGCCGCCTGGCGGAAGAGAGCGGACATGACCTGACAGAGGAGCCCCGCCATGGCAAACATGGGCACAAACAGGGCGTTGTAGGTGGCCAGGGGCAGAGGGGAGCGGTAACAGCAGACACTGAAAATCACCCGCGCCAGAGCCGCGGCGGCGATGAGAAAGCAGCACAGGGCCGCCCGGCGGAGAGAGCGGGCATTTTCCATGGAGAAGGGATTTCCCAGCAGAATGGTTCCCAGCACCCGGCGGGCCTGCAGAAGGATGCGTGCGGTCTGTACGCCGGCGAAGAGGAGGAACAGAGTTAAAACCAGCTGTTGGGGGCTGAAGGACGGCCAGCCCATCACCCAAATCAGGGCGCTTCCCCAAATGGAGGCGGAGGCAATACTGTCTTCACCGGCAGAGAAAATGCTGCCGAAGTAGGTTTGAATGCCGTTTGGCAGGCCGCTGTCCCCTAAAAGGACAGCGGTTGGAACCAGATACAGGGCCACGATGTTGCAGACCAGGGCGATCAGCACCAGTGCGTTGAGGATGCGGGCGATTTTTTGTACGGATACAGACTCCATGGACATTCCCCCTGATACAGTTGTGATTGTTCTACAGCGGGCGGGTGATAAACTCCATCATCACCGCGCCTCCGGCCAGCAGACAGGCGAGGATCCCTGCGGCAAGAAACAGCTTTCCCGTGTGTTTTTGCCGCAGGCCGTGCAGCAGCAGCACGGCGGCCGCGGCCAGCAGCGCCAGCGCGGCGGGGATGAGAACAGCAGACAGGCCCATAAAAGGCACCCCCTTTTTTTGGTATCCTACCACGAAGTAGAATGAATGTCAACAATAATTTATTGTTTTTCGATAAAATTAGGTTGAATATCAATATGGAGCTTGGAACGAGGAAATGGAAAACGGGG
>CATNDT010000230.1 GCA_950097035.1 uncultured Oscillibacter sp. | reverse complement strand
GCGGCAACTGCCTCCTGCTGGACGATGGGGACCCCTGCCCCTGTCCGCAGATGATTTCCAACACCTTAATCTGCAAATACTTCCGCGCCGCCGTCCTGCCAGCGGACCAGGAGCTGCACGGGGAGATCATGGCGGCACGGCCCGTCAAAAGCTGCTGTATCTGCGGCGCACCGATTTTCTCACGTTCCAATTCGGTGAAATACTGCCCTGCCTGCGCCGCCAGGGAACGCCGCAGACGGGACCGGGAGCGGAAAGCAAAAGCGGCCTCGCACTTCCGCAAATAGAGGGCTGGAAAGCCTTGCGGCACAACGCTTTCAAAACGCCAATCCGCCCAGGGACGTAACTTTACCCTCGGAGGGCTGAAATTAACTTCTACTTGCGGAATTTTGCCCCGTATGGGACGCTTCGGTTTCCTGTGCGGGGCCATTTTATGAAAGGAGATTTTTGCCGTGGCAGATAACAAGCCCAGCAACCGGGAACGGATCAAGGAAATCGTCACCGGGATTGAGGCAAACATACAGGACCTGTTCCAGAGCGATAAATTTGCGGACTATCTCCGCACCATGTCCCGGTTTCACAGCTATTCCTATAACAATACCATCCTCATCCATATGCAGATGCCCAGCGCCACCCATGTGGCCGGATTCAACAAGTGGAAAAATCAGTTTGGCCGTCATGTGAAAAAGGGAGAAAAGGGCCTGACCATCATCGCCCCCACGCCGTTCAAAAAGCGTATTGAGGAAATGAAGCTGGACCCGGATACCAGAGCGCCGGTATTGGACCATGACGGAAATGTTATCATGGAGGAACGGGAAGTCGAGATTCCCCTGTTCCGCCCGGTCAAGGTGTTCGATGTGAGCCAGACCGAGGGCAGGCCCCTCCCCAGCCTTGTTTCCAGCCTGACCGGGGATGTGCAGCAGTACGAGGCGTTCATGGAGGCCCTGCGGCGCACATCCCCGGTGTCGATCATGTTCAAGCCGCTGCGGGAGGGCCTGGACGGGTTTCTGAGCCTGAACGATCAGACTATCACCATCCGGGAGGGCATGAGCCAGGTACAGACGGTGTGCGCCGCCGTCCATGAGATCACCCACGCTATGCTCCACAACCGTGAGCGGGAGCAGCTCACCGCCGCCGCTGGGATTACAGATCGGGAACCGCCCAAACCGAAAGATAAAAACACAAAGGAAGTGGAGGCGGAAAGCGTTTCCTATACCGTCTGCCAGTATTACGGCATCGAGACCAGCGCCAACAGCCTGGGCTACATCGCCACTTGGTCCAAAGACAAGACCCTGCCGGAGCTGAAGGCCAGCCTGGAGACCATCTCCAAGACCGCCAATATCCTCATCACCAGCATTGACCGCCATTTTCAAGAGATTTGCAAGGAACAGGGCATTGACCTGACCGCCCAGCAGCCGGAACAGGACGCGCCCTCTGCCGCGCCCGACACCCTGGAACAGTTTGCCGCTGATTTATACAATTTTATGGATCAGCTTCATCAGGAGGGAGTTCTGAAACACCCGTTTACCCAGGACCCCAAGGAGCGGTCCATCGCTGACCTTGTGATTGAAATGCGGAAAGGTTATTTTGAAGGTGTGCGCGGCCCGCTGAACTATCTGATCGAACATACCGGCTTAACCCTTACCGATTTGACAAAAGCCAAAACGCTGCTGGCAAGGCTGGATGGGCTGGTCCAGACGCAGGACGCGCCAGCGGCGGAGCTGCCGCCTGACACCCCGGAGCGGTTCATCAGCGATATGCTGGATATGCTGGACCATCTGTATCAGGCGGGGCTTATCAAAAAGAATTTTCCCCCTGACAACCGGGAACAGACCAAGGCAAATCTGGTCCGTACTCTGCAAGTGAATCCATCCATTGTCCGGGCCACTCTGGAGCAGTTCGTCCAACAAAACACCGGCGCGGCGGAGGCAAAGGTTATGCTGGACCGGCTGGATGGGCTGGCTCAGTCCGTGCCGCTGAAAGAATACGTCTACAAAATGGAGGCCAATCCCCGGACTGTGGGCGCAATCGACCAGCAGTTTATCCAGGCATATGAGAGAACGGCGCAAGGGACCTTAAAGCCGGATCGGGTGCTGTTTTTCGGCACGGCTGATAAATGCGCCGGTATTCTGAAAAAGCTGCAATCCGGCGAATTGAAACCGGATGATTTTTTCCAACCTGGCACAGCCAGAATCAGTCATTACAAAACCAAAGACGGCGCGGAGCTGGATGCTTTTGTAGGGCCAGATGATAAGGTATATATGGGTAGGCGCGACCACTATGACAATCGCGGCCATTACCTCAATGCGGACAAGTCCTTGCTGTACCTCTCCGATAATACGGTGATGTTCGATTTTGTCTCCGGGAGCAGCTATGCCGCTACCCAAGCGGAGCTGCTGGCCCAGGGCTGTTTTACAATAGAGGACTATGCCGAGTTTGATGCCCTGCGTGTTGGCGTGCTGGCACAATTTGAGCAGGTCGGGCAACTGTTGTTCGCCGGGGAGCCGTTCAGCTTCACCCAGCCGGACGCAGCGGAGCAGGCGGTGGTCGTCGAGGCGCAGGATAAACAGGAAAGCCGTCTGGACGAATACCCCCTGCCGGACCCAGCCTTTTCCGCTAATGAACTGGAACAGGACTACGGCTATTCGGGCGGCGATCTGCTGCCCCTGTCCAGGAAACGGGCGGCGGAATTGCTGGAGCAGGATTTGACCGTTTATATGGTGGAGGCTGGCGAAAATCCCGCTATGGTCTTTGACCGGGACGATCTCATGGAGCAGCCGGAGGGCATGATGTTCGCCGTCACCCGCGAGGAATGGGAGGAAAGCCAGGACTTCCGGCAGGCGGTACTGGACAGGATGCAGCACCAGCCGGAGCGCGAAAAAGCGTTTC
Source organism: uncultured Oscillibacter sp. (assembly GCA_950097035.1). GTDB lineage: Bacteria > Bacillota > Clostridia > Oscillospirales > Oscillospiraceae > Oscillibacter. Next base: position 376 of record CATNDT010000230.1, on the reverse strand, counting down.
TGGACCATGCGGCGGACTGTTTCGCCATCTATCAGGTCAGGGACGATGATGCGCTGCGGGATATTCGCTTTGAATCCCTGGACTGGCTGAAATCCAAAGGCCGTGCCGTGGAACGGGACAATTATGATCTGGTCTACACGGCCCCGCTGTCCACATTTGCCAGCGCGGACGCGGCGCTGGATCAGCTCTGGTATCAATTCAACAACGACCACCCCGCCGATTTTCAGCACCCTTCTGTGTCCGTCAGCGACATCATTGTGCTGAAAAGGGATGGTGTGGTATCCTGCCATTACTGCGACAGCTTCGGCTTTGAGCAGTTGACGGACTTCATCAGCCAGAAGCCCACGGTGGCCGAGCTGGAGGCCCAGGTCAAGGC
>CATNDT010000229.1 GCA_950097035.1 uncultured Oscillibacter sp. | reverse complement strand
ATTATAGAGCGCATTTCCGGTAAACGGATTGTCGCTCCAAGGGCAAAGGCGGCGGCGAGGTCCAAACCCAATTTGCTGATTGACATTCAAGCGAAAATGCAGAAAATCAACACTCCCGGATTTGAGCGGTGGGCAAAGATTTTCAATCTCAAAGAGATGGCAAAGACGGTTATATATTTGCAGGAAAACGGGCTGACTGACCTCGGAGAATTGGAGAAAGCCTGTGATACGGCGGCACAGAAATTCAACGATTTGGGCGATCAGATGAAAGCCGCTGAACAAAGAACGAAAGACATTTCCGAACTGCAACGGCACATTGGAACGTACTCCAAGATCCGTGAAGTTTACGCCCAATATCGGAAACTGACAGGCAGGAAAAGGGAGAAATTTTATGAACAGCATAGCAGTGAAATCACCACCTGTCAAGCGGCGAAGCGGTATTTTGATTCCCTCGGTTTGAAGAAACTGCCGTCCATACAATCGCTGAAACAGGAGTATGCCACCTTGTATGCCGGGAACAGAAAGCGGTATCCAGAGTACAAGCAGGCAAAGGCAAAAATGATAGAACTGCTCACCGCCAAAAACAACGTGGAGCGGATTTTAGGCGTGACGGGAAAAGAGAAAAATCGTGACCGCCAGCAGGAGGCGCGTTGAAGATTTTTCTCTCCCTGCGGGTAACAGCAGACGCCGGAGGCGGCTTAAAAAACCGGGCGCACTTGCGCCCGGTTTTACAGGGGTTTGGGGGCGGTCAGCCACCAACAAGCACGCGCCGGGTATATACCAGCGCATTGCTTGCCGCTACTATAGTTGCTCATTTTTTCCATTAGACCTCTTGCGAAAATAAAAACTTGTAAAAGTTATGAGAGCTATTTGCTTGGAAATGAGTAGCAAAATTCAAACATTTCGAAAGAATTTTTCGAGGGTAAGATTATTTCGCAAGAGGTCTATTAATCAATAGTTGTTCTATGTGCCTTCGCTCCGGCATGGAGTGGATCGCCCCTTTCCGGGTCGTAACTAGATAGGCCGCAGTATTGGCAAAGGCCAGCATCGCTGTCAGGTCCTTTTCCGTGAGTCCCTCCAGACCATGCTCCAGCACAAAATTCAGCACGCAGGCACAGAAGGTATCCCCCGCTCCGGTGGTCTCGATCACACCGCCCAGCTTACAGGCAGGGACAAAAACCCGCTTATCTTCATAGTAAGAGTAACTGCCTTCGGCACCCGCCGTCACATTGAACAACCGGATGTTGGGATACTTTGCCCGGAGGATGGCCGCGCCCTTATCGAAATCCGTTTCGCCTGTCATAAACTCCAGCTCGTTGTCCGCAATCTTGAGAATATCACAGTGAGCCAAGCCATATTCGATCTGCGCTTTGGCCTCATCCAGACTGCTCCACAGAGGAGGGCGCAGATTGGGATCAAAGGAAATCAGCGCTCCGCCTTTTTGGGCGCAGTGAATGGCCTTGCAGGTGGCCCGGCGTACGCCCTCATGGGTCATGGAGAGTGTTCCGAAATGAAATACGCGGCAGTTTTCGATGGCCTCCAGCGGCAGGTCTTTCTCTGTAAGCCTCATATCTGCACCAGGATTGCGATAGAAAGAGAAATCACGATCCCCGTTATCCAGCTTCTTGACGAAGGCCAGGGTAGTGCGGGCCTCCCGATCTACCGCGAGGTAATCCATGCAGATGCCGGCTTCTTCCGCTACAGCGCGAAGCTGTGACCCAAACAGGTCGTCTCCGACTTTTCCCACAAAAGCGCAGGAGCGCCCCAGCTTTCTCAGCATGGCCAGCACGTTGCAGGGCGCGCCGCCGGGGTTGGCCTCAAACAGAGGGTTTCCCTGCCCGCTCAAGCCGTTGTCCGTGAAATCCACCAGCAGCTCGCCAAGAGCCACTACGTCAAAATGTTTCCCTGCCACGGCTTATACCTCCTGCCCGTCAAAGGTTAAATCGTATTTCTCCACATCCATCAGCGCGGAGCCGCCCGCCTCAAAGGTGATGGCGTCGGCTTCCTGCCGGGTGTAGATGACCGCGCTGGCCGCCTGCTCGCCGTCGTTGACGAACACCTCCAGGCTGTACCGGTCCAGGATGATTCTCAGCTTGATCTCCCCCTCCTGATACCGCACCAGGAAGGAGCGGGTATGGACAATATCGCGGGGCAGTCCGCTGCGGATGCGGTCCAGCTTCAGCGTACCCTGATCCGGACGGTAGCGGATGATGGTCTCATGTTCCCCATCCTTCGCCACCCGAACACGGAACCAGCGGTACTGCTCCGGGCCGGTGGGACGGATGGTGACGGTCATGTCCAGGATACGCCCCTGGATGCCGGGGAGATTGATTTCGCCGCAAACGGGGATGTTTTGATGGACCATCCGCGCTCCCCGATAAGCCTCCAGCTCCCGGACAGGATTCTGAATGAGCCGTCCGTTTTTCAGGGACAGCTCCCGAGGCAGGGTCATCTGCCCGAACCACCGGCAATTGTATGGCTTGGAGTTGACCGTATCCCAATTCTGCATCCAGGCGATCATAATCCGCCGCCCGTCCGGGGACTCCAAAGTCTGGGGGGCATAGAAATCCAGGCCGTAGTCAATCGCTTGGGCGGCCTGCCGGGCAAAGCCCTTCTCAGGATGGTACTCCCCGATCAGACAGAGGGTGCCGTTTCCGGCGTGGAACTCCAGGCCTACGGGATTCATGTCCTGGGGGCTGGTGATCAGTACTTGCTTTCCATCCAGGGAAAAGAAATCCGGACATTCCCACATCTTTCCATATTGATTGTGGCAGGCGTCCAGCGTGCGGACAAACTCCCCTTTATAGCCCTCAGTCCCCCGGTAGAGCAGGATTGCGCCGCTGCCGTCGGCGGTGCGGTTGCCGATGACGGCGTAGAAGATCCCGTCTTTGCCCCGCCAAATCTTGGGGTCCCGGAAATCGATGGCGCGGCCTCCCTCAGGCAGGTCTTTTCCGTCCAGGATGGGATTGCCTCCCCACTTTTCGTAGTTCATACCGTCCCCAATGGCCACACACTGGGTCTGGACATCCTGAATAAAGCCGTCGGCGTTGTGTCCCCTCTGGACGCCGGTGTACATCAAAAGCTGGCGTCCGTCCGGGAGCTCCACCGCGCTGCCGGAAAAGCACCCGGCGGCGTCGTAGTCCTGGTCCGGAGCCAGGGCGGCGGGCAGACGCTCCCAGCGGAGGAAGTCACAGGTTTTCAGGTGGCCCCAGTGCATGGGTCCCCACTCGTTGGAATAGGGGTGGTACTGGTAGAACAGGTGGCACTCCCCCTTGT
>CATNDT010000228.1 GCA_950097035.1 uncultured Oscillibacter sp. | reverse complement strand
GTGAGCAGGAGTTCTATGCTGAGCGCGGCTTCCAGAACGAGCCTCAGCGCTGCAAAGCTTGCCGTGATGCCCGCAAGAACGCTGCCCGCGGTCCCCGTGAGTACTTCACCGCCGTGTGCGCTGCCTGCGGTGGCGAGGCGAAGGTTCCCTTCGAGCCCAAGTCTGACCGGCCTGTCTATTGCAGTGAGTGCTTCGCCAAGATGCGCGAGGAGCAGAGATAAAGACATAAATTTCTGTTTGTCTCTTGCAGACAAGAAGCGGCGTCCGAAATTTCGGACGCCGCTTTTTTAAAAATAGACGCCGACCCTCTGGAGAAGAAGACCGGCTTTGCCGGTTTTGTTGGAAATTCCCAAGGTTTTCTTTGATTTTCTATTGAACTTGCGCGAATAATAGAGTATAATACCCGCAGACTGGCTATGAGACGGAATGCCGCAAAGGCTTTCACATCTGAAATGGAGGAAAATTCCTATGGTTACCATTACAAAAGACACCATTATCGGTGATATTCTCGACGTTGCGCCCCAGACTGCGCCGATTTTTTTGTCTATCGGCATGCACTGCCTGGGCTGCCCCTCTTCCCGGGGAGAGACTGTGGAGGAGGCCTGCATGGTTCACGGAGTGGATGTGGACAAGCTGTTGGCTCTGGTAAATGAAGAGGCCAATAAAGCCGCCCAGTAAGACAGAACACAAGGACGCATACGGATTTCCGTATGCGTCCTTGTACGGAATGATACAAGGAGGGGATGGGGATCAAGGAACTGGAGCTCTCACCCCGCTTGCGGGTGCTTGCCGGATGGGTGTGCCCCGGCGCGCGCGTCGCTGATGTTGGCACAGATCACGCCTATCTGCCCGTGTGGCTTTCACTGCACGGGAGCGTGGCCTCTGCCATTGCCAGCGACTTGAGAAAAGGCCCCCTGGAGCGGGCCCGGGAGACCGGGCGTACTTATGGTGTGGAAAATGTGGATTTTCGCCTTTGTGACGGTCTTTCAGGGATCTCTCCGGAGGAGGCCGACACCATTGTGATTGCCGGTATGGGGGGCGAGAATATTTCCGCCATTTTGGCGGCCGCCCCCTGGACGGCTGACGGCGGCCACACGCTGCTGCTTCAGCCCATGACCCGGGCAGAGGATCTCCGTCTTTTTTTAATGGAGCACGGTTACCGGATTTCTCGGGAAGCTCTGGTTTGGGATCGGGGCATTCTCTATCCCTGTATGCAGGTGGTGGCGGGGGAGGAGACGTTGACCCTGGGCCAACTCCATGGCGGTGCAAAATTGTGCCACGATCCCCTGGGAGAGCAGTATATCATTGCTAAGATCATCCGGCTGCAGAGCGCTGTGGCAGGCTTGAACCGTGCCGGCGATGAGGCGAGCCGGAGAAAGGCGGACAGTCTGCGGGAGATTTTGACCGCGCTGTTGTCTATGAGAGAGGAGTGGCGCTGTGCCAACAGTCCGCGAAATTGAACAGGCCCTGTATGACTGGGCCCCAAAAGCGTCGGCAATGGACTGGGACAATGTCGGGCACCTTCTGGGCGATCCCGAACAGCCGGTGTCCCGCGTTCTTGTGGCGCTGGATATCACCGAGAGTGTGGTGGATGAGGCGTTGGGACAGAATTGCACGCTGATTGTCTCCCACCATCCGGTGATGAACTGTAAATGGATGCCGGTGCAGAGTATCCGGGAGGACCTGCCCCAGGGACGGCTGCTGTTAAAGCTTTTGCGAAATCAGATCTCCGCCATCTGCATGCACACCAATCTGGACGCTGCACAGGGCGGTGTCAATGATCTTTTGGCAAAGGCGCTGCAGCTGGCCGACCCTGTCCCGTTAAACGAAACGGGAATCGGGCGTCACGGATTTTTACCAGAACCTATGACCCTCGCAGATTTTGTGCGGTTTGTTGCAAGAGCCCTGCGCTGCAACGGCGTTCGGTATGCCGGCTCGGGAGGAGAAGTCTTCCATGTAGCGGTAGGCGGCGGAGCCTGCGGAGATTTTGAGGCAGACGCCATCGCCGCCGGATGCGACGCCTTTGTCACCTCAGATTTAAGCTATCACCAGTTTCTGGACGCGGCGGGGAAGGGGATCAATCTCATTGACGCGGGCCATTTTCCAACGGAGGATCCGATCTGCGCCGCCATCTGTTCGTATCTTTCGGTCCGGTTCTCAAAACTGGCCGTTATAAAATCCGTCTCTCACCGGGAGGCGATTCATTATTATGTTGAAGGAGAGTAAATCTTATGTCTGGACATTCTAAGTGGCATAATATCCAAAAAACCAAGGGTGCGGCCGACGCCAAGCGTTCCGCCGCATTTACCAAAATCGCCCGGGAGATCATCGTGGCGGTGAAGGAGGGCGGGTCCGGCGACCCCAATAACAACTCCCGCCTTGCTACCGTTATCGCCAAGGCCAAGGCTGTGAACATGCCCAACGACAATATCAAGCGCACCATCGATAAGGCGCTGGGCGCCGGCAACACCGACAGTTATGAGGCCGTTACCTATGAGGGATACGGACCCGGCGGCGTGGCCGTGATCGTAGATGCCCTGACCGATAACCGCCAGCGCACCGCGCCCGAGGTCCGCCACGCCTTTGACAAGTGCAATGGCAACCTGGGCGCACAGGGCTGCGTCAGTTGGTCTTTTGATAAAAAGGGCGTGATTATTATTGACAATGAGGACGGCGAGTTAGAGGAAGACACGGTGATGATGGATGCGCTGGAGGCCGGCGCGGCGGACTTTGAGGCGGACGGAACCGCCCTGGAGATCACCTGTGAGCCGGATGCGTTCAACGAGGTGGTAAAGGCACTGGAGGAGAAGGGATACACCTTTGTCAGTGCTGAGGTGGAGATGGTTCCCCAGAACTACATCCAGCTCTCCGCCGAGGGTGATTTAAAAAATATGGAAAAGCTTATCGACATGCTGGAGGACAGCGACGACGTGCAGAACGTGTGGCACAATTGGGATAACGACTGATCATGTAGGGGGCGGTGTAAGCCGCCCTCTGTTTTTACCCAATTATTAAACAAAAACTAGATTTTGTTTAATAATAATTGAGGATGACCTCCCGTCAGAAAAAGAGAGCCCCAACCGCGTATTACGCAGTTGGGGCCGTATCTGTATGCGAGCAAAACTGTAAGCCGGGTTCTGTATTTGACGGTCATCTATCTAGGCATTTCGTTGCCGGAATGCTCAAGCCACCTCCTGAGGACGGCCGGGCCGGCCTTTGTGTCCTCCCACGGTGTTGCTCCGGATAGAGTTTACAGCGACGGACAGTTCCCAGCCGTCGGGTGC
>CATNDT010000227.1 GCA_950097035.1 uncultured Oscillibacter sp. | reverse complement strand
CAGACTGACACAAACCGCTGAAAGGAAGGTTTCAAACTATGAAAGTAAGACCGTCCGTGAAGCCCATGTGCGAAAAGTGCAAGGTCATTCGCCGCAAAGGCCGTGTCATGGTCATTTGCGAGAACCCCAAGCATAAGCAGAGACAGGGCTAACATTTAATTGGAGGTGCTTTAAGAGTATGGCACGTATTGCCGGTATTGACCTGCCGAAGGATAAGCGTATCGAGATCGGCCTCACCTATATCTACGGCATTGGCAGAAAGAGCGCCAAGGACATCCTGGCGCAGACGGGCGTCAACCCCGACACCCGCGTGAAGGACCTGACCGACGCCGACGAGCAAAAGCTCCGTGACGCCATTGACGCCTATACCGTCGAGGGCGACCTGCGCCGTCAGACCGCGCTGGATATCAAGCGCTTAAGCGAGATCGGCTGCTATCGCGGCATCCGGCACCGCAAGGGTCTGCCTGTCCGCGGCCAGCGCAGCAAGACCAACGCAAGAACCCGCAAGGGTCCCAAGAAGACCATTGCCAACAAGAAGAAGTAAGGAGGGAGAACTGAAATGGCAACTGCGAAGTCTGGCGGCAAGAAGGTCATTCGCCGCCGCCGTGAGAGAAAGAATATTGAACGGGGCCAGGTCCATATCCGTTCTTCTTTCAACAACACCATGGTAACTGTTACCGACACTCAGGGCAACGCCATCTCCTGGGCTTCCTCCGGCGGCCTGGGCTTCCGGGGCAGCAAGAAGTCCACGCCGTTTGCGGCCCAGACCGCGGCTGAAACCGCCGCCCGCGCCGCTATGGAGCACGGCTTGAAGACCGTGGAGGTCTTTGTCAAGGGCCCCGGCCAGGGCCGTGAGGCTGCGATTCGCGCCCTGCAGGCGGTGGGGCTGGAAGTGACGATGATCAAGGATGTCACCCCCATTCCCCACAACGGCTGCCGTCCCCCGAAGCGTCGTCGCGTGTAATCAAAAGAGGAGGTAACAAGCAATATGGCAAGATATACCGGCGCAGTCTGCCGCCTTTGCCGCAGAGAGGGCCAGAAGCTCTTTTTGAAGGGCGACCGCTGCTATACGGACAAGTGCTCCATCGAGCGTCGTGGCTACGCTCCCGGAATGCACGGCAATGCGAGAAACAAGAAGCTCTCCGAGTACGGCATGCAGATGCGCGAAAAGCAGAAGGCCAAGCGCTACTACGGCGTGCTGGAAAAGCAGTTCCATGAGTATTTTCTCATGGCCAACAAGAAGTCCGGCATGACCGGCGAGAACCTGCTGTCCATTCTGGAGACCCGTCTGGACAACGTGGTGTATCGCCTGGGCTTTGCCATGAGCCGTGCGGAGGCCCGCCAGCTGGTGCTCCACGGCCACTTCACCGTAAACGGCAGGAAGGTCAACATCCCCTCCTACCTGGTGAAGAACGGCGACGTGGTGGCCCTGAAGGAGGGCTCCCGCAGCCTGGATAAGTTCAAGGGCTCTCTGGAGGCCAACGCCTCCCGCGTGGTGCCCAAGTGGCTGGAAATGGATAAAGAGAACGTGGCGAAAGTCATTGCAGAACCCGCCCGCGAGGATATTGATCTTCCCATTGAGGAACACCTCATCGTCGAGCTCTACTCCAAGTAATCGGAGGGTACCCTCGAGGATGATACGAATTGTCCGCGGCATGCAGCGATGCACCGCCGCAATGAGAAGATGAAGGAGGGTAACTGCATGATCGAAATTGAAAAGCCCCAGATCGAGTGTATCGAAACCCCGGGCAGCGCCACATACGGCAAGTATGTGGTGGAACCCCTGGAGCGGGGATACGGCACGACTCTGGGCAACGCGCTCCGCCGCATTATGCTTTCCTCTCTGCCTGGCACCGCGCCGACCACCATCAAAATCGCCGGCGTCCAGCATGAGTTCTCCACCGTTCCCGGTGTGAAAGAGGATGTGACGGAGATCGTTCTGAATGTGAAGGGCCTCCTGACCAAACTGCACAGCGAAACGGTGAAAACCGTTTATATCGAAGCGGTGGGACCCTGCGAGGTCACCGCCGGCGACATCAAGGCCGACGGTGAGGTGGAGGTCCTGAACCCGGAGATGCATATTGCCACGCTGGACAATGGCGCGACGCTCAATATGGAGATCACCCTGTCTCACGGCCGGGGCTATGTGCCTGCAGACCGCAATAAGCCCCAGCAGAATATCATCGGCACCATCGCTGTGGACTCTATCTACACCCCGGTTCATAAGGTCAACTACACTGTGGAGCCCACCCGTGTGGGCGCCTCCAGTGATTTTGACAAGCTGACGCTGGAGGTCTGGACAGACGGCACGATCTCTGCCCGGGACGCCGTGTCCCTGGGCGCCAAGATCCTGTGTGACCACTTCACCCTCTTCACCGATCTCAGCGAAAACGTGGGCAGCAAGCCTACCGTAGTCGAGAAGGCGGAGGCCCAGCGGGACAAGGTGCTGGAGATGACCATTGAAGAGCTGGATCTGTCTGTCCGCAGCTTTAACTGCCTCAAGCGCGCCAACATCAACACCGTTGAGGATCTGATCTCTAAGACCGAAGACGAGATGATGAAGGTCCGCAACCTGGGTCGCAAGTCCCTGGAAGAGGTCATCAACAAGCTGGCGATGATGGGACTGCATCTGGCCGACGAAGAGAATAACTGATTGAGTGCCGGCGGCAGAGCCCACCGGCTGACCAAAATCCTGATAAGGAGGAGATCAAGATGCCCGGAACCCGGAAACTTGGCAAAACCACTGACCAGCGCATGGCGATGCTGCGTCAGCAGGTTACGGATTTCCTGGACAATGGGAAGATGGAGACCACCGTCACCCGTGCCAAGGAGATCAAGCCCCTGGCTGAAAAGATGATCACGCTGGGTAAAAAGAGCGACCTGGCCGCTTACCGCAGGGCCATGAGCTTCATTACCCGCGAGGATGTCTGCAAGAAGCTGTTCAAGGAAATCGCGCCCACCTATGCCGAGCGCAATGGCGGCTATACCCGCATCATCCGCACCGGCGTGCGCCGCGGAGACGCCGCGGAGACCGCGATTATTGAACTGGTGAAATAAGAGAGCCCGTATTTTGAGAAAAAGCCCTTTGTCATGGGATCCTAGGCCTGTGACAAAGGGCTTTTTTGTTTTTGCTTGCAAATGGGAAAATCCGTGCTACAATAGAGATAGAAGAGAGAGCAGAGACAGCGACGTAATCACGGGAGGGAAGAGTATATGCGGAAGGTCCGGTGCTATGAGTGCGGAAAAAGCTATGATTTTGATGTGGACGATTTTTGCCCCAGGTGCGGCGCGTTTAACCAGCCGGGAAAGAGCGTCTGTATCGGCGCGGACGGCACGGTGGTCCGGGCCG
>CATNDT010000226.1 GCA_950097035.1 uncultured Oscillibacter sp. | reverse complement strand
ATAGGTGGCGCCAACATTTAGAGACACACTCGAAGGAGTGTGTCTCTTCTTTTGTCGCCCAGGCTGCTTTGTGGGCAATAAAACAGGGCCGTGCGGCTTGTGCCGCACGGCCCTGTTCTCACTGATAAATGGGGAACTGCCTGCAAAGGGCGTCCACTTCCTGCCGGACCTGTCCGGCGCAGCCCTCGAAATCCCGGGCCGCCATGCCCATCCATTGGGCGATCTTTATCATTTCAGGCTCCTTGAAGCCGCGGGAGGTAACAGCAGGCGTACCCACCCGGATGCCGCTGGTAACGAAGGGCTTTTCCGGGTCGTTGGGAATGGCGTTTTTATTCACCGTGATCTGGACTTCATCCAGGCGGCGCTCAAACTCCTTTCCAGTAATGTGGAAACTGCGGACATCCACCAGGCACAGGTGATTGTCTGTGCCGCCGGATACGAGGCGGAAGCCCTGTTTTACCAATTCCTCCGCCAGCACATGGGCGTTTTTTACCACCTGCCGGCCATAGGCTTTGAATTCCGGCTTCAGGGCCTCACCCAGACAAACCGCCTTGGCGGCAATGATATGCTCCAGAGGGCCGCCCTGTGTGCCGGGAAAGACGGCGGAGTTCACCTTTTTATAGATGGCCTCGTCATTGCACAGGATCATACCGCCCCGGGGGCCCCGCAGGGTCTTATGGGTGGTGGTGGTTACCACGTCGGCATAGGGCAGGGGCGAGGGATGAACGCCAGCGGCCACCAGACCGGCAATGTGGGCCATATCCACCATGAGATAGGCGCCCACGGCATCTGCGGCCTCGCGGAACCTGGCAAAGTCAATGGTGCGGGGATAGGCGCTTGCGCCGCAGACGATCAGCTTTGGCCTGCAGGCCCTGGCAGTCTCTAAAAGCGCGTCATAATCGATAGTCTCTAACTCATCACTGACGCCATAAGACACGATATTGAAGTATTTACCGGAGATATTTACCGGACTGCCGTGAGACAGGTGGCCGCCGTGAGCCAGATTCATGCCCAGAACCGTATCGCCAGGCTGCACCAGGGCAAAGAAGGCCGCCAGGTTGGCATTGGCTCCGGAATGGGGCTGAACGTTGGCATAGTTGCAGCCAAAGAGCTGGCAGGCCCGTTTTTGGGCAATCTCTTCGGTAACATCCACGGCGTAGCAGCCGCCGTAATACCGCTTGCCGGGATACCCTTCGGCGTATTTATTGGTCAGGCAGGTGCCCATGGTGAGCATCACAGCCTTGCTGACCAGGTTTTCAGAGGCAATCAATTCAATGTTGCGGCACTCCCGGGCAAACTCTTCCCGAATAGACGCGCCGACCTCGGGGTCGTACTGGGAAATATAGTCCATAGATTGCTGAAGCATGGGGGCGGTTCCTCCTTTAATATGCTGGAAATCACGATGATTTTCTATTCTAGGGGATATCGGGGAATTTGACAAGACGTATTTTTGCTGGAAATTTGCTGATATTCACGGGGATATTGGCGCTTTTTACAGAGAATTCAGCCCAGCCGGGCGGGAGTTCCATCCTCATACAGGCCTCGCTCGGTCAGCACCCAGGGAACGGGGTAGTCATGAGCCGCCACCGGAATCTCCGCCCGGATCAGCCGTTCCCGGCACAGAAGAACGGCGCCGCTCCGATAGTGGGCCAAAAAGCGGTCGTAATATCCGCCGCCGTGGCCCAGGCGCTGGCCGTAATAGTTGCAGGTGACACAGGGCAAAATGGCAAGATCCACCTCATCGGGTAAAATGGCGGGACTGTCTTCCGGCGGCTCCGGGATACCGTAGGCGCCTGGGGACAATTGCTCCAATGCGGTGATCTGCCGCAGCTCCATGCGGCCAGGTCCGGTGCACAGGGGCACGCAGAGACTTTTGCCGGTTGCCAGGGCGTCGATTAAAATGGGACGGGTGTCGATCTCGCGGCCTGCACCTGCAAAGCAAAAGACGGTTCCGGCAGTTTGATACGCCTGCATGGCCAACAGGTGTGCGGAGATGGCCCGGCCGGACTCCGCCAGATACCGGGGGGAGAGGCGGTTCTCTATCGTCCGAAGGCGCAGGCGGAGCGTTTGCTTTTCCTCCTGTTTGTTCATGGCAGTGGGTCCTCCTCTCGTTTTTCCGGCCGGGAAGCGCCAAAGGCGATGGCGTCTGATCCAAACTTTCCGCGGATGCAGTCCATGGCGGCCTCCAGTTTCTCCTGCTTCTCGCGGCGGGGGGCAGCGCCGGCATGAAAGAGATCCACCTGCTCATAGGCGGCGTCCTCCGGGGCGAGGTGAATGGCCGTGACGGACAGCGCCCGGATGGGAGCAGGGGGCTGCCAGAGTTCCGTTACCAGTTCCATGGCGGTTTCCGTCAGTTCCCGGATCAGGTGGGTGGGAGAGGCAAACTGTCTCTGGCGGGAGCGGTCATGAAAGGCCGGGTCCCGAACCGTCACCTGTACGCCGCCGGCATACAGGCCGTGGCGGCGCAGCCGGGAGGCCACGGAATCCGCCAACAGAGAGATCCCCTGGCGGACTTCCGCCCGAGTGGTGAGATTTTGTGAAAAGGTGGAGCTGTTGCCCACGGATTTCACCGGCTCCATGTCGCTCCGGGCACGGACAGGATCGTGGTCCAGACCATTGGCGTACTCGTAGAGCTGAGCACCCATCTTGCCCATCAGCGTCTCCAGCATTTGGCGGCGGCAGGCCGCCAGTTGGCCGATGGTGTCGATCCCATACTGGTGCAGCAGCTTTCGGGCTGCGCCGCCCACATAAAGCAGGTCCCCCACCGGAAGCGGCCACACCATGCACTGCCAGTTCTCCGGGGAGATGACTGTGGTGGCGTCCGGTTTTTTGTAGTCGCTGCCCAGTTTGGCAAAGACCTTGTTAAAGCTGACGCCCACAGATAACGTCAAACCCAGTTCCCGTTTCATCCGTTCCCGCAGGGTGTCTGCCAATTGCCTGGCATCCCCGCCGAAAAGGTGGAGGGTGTGGGTTATGTCCAGCCAGCTCTCATCAATGCCGAAGGGCTCCACCAGGTCGGTGTACTGGTCGTAAATGGCGTTGACTTTTTGGGAATACTCCCGGTATAAAGCGTGGTGGGGCGGCAGCAGCACCAGACCGGGGCACTTCCTTTTAGCCTGCCAGATGGTCTCAGCCGTCTGAACACCGTGTTTTTTAGCGGGTTCATTTTTTGCCAGGATAATACCGTGGCGGGAAGAGGGGTCGCCGCAGACCGCCGTGGGGATGTCTCGCAGGTCCGGATGGCTCAGCAGTTCTACTGAGGCGTAGAAGCAATTCAAATCACAGTGCAAAATGATGCGGTCCATAAGGGCCCTCCCCTCTGTTATGATGTCTCTATCGTAGCACATTTGTTCAGGAAAGAAAAGGGGGAAGGCGGCGGCGTGTAT
>CATNDT010000225.1 GCA_950097035.1 uncultured Oscillibacter sp. | reverse complement strand
CAGCCGGTGGGCCTCCCGCTCGTCCTCATCCTTGAAGCGGGGGCGGGGCGGCTTGGCTTTCTTGACGTCCGCCCACTCGGGGACGTTGAACACCTTCATCTCACACACCACCCCGGAATATATGCGTACCTTCACTCGCTTCACGGCCCGGTCCTCCTTATATATAATAGATGCGGTCACTTCCCCGCCTTCCGGCGTCTTCCGCCCCAGCCAATTTCTTTTTTGTACAGCCTGCCCCCGGCGGACAGCCTCTCCTGTGCCCGGTGATTTCGATGTAATCGCAGATACTGGGCGCCGGTTCGCTGGCGTGCAGGCGGCCTAAATAGATACACCCCTTGCAGGCGGGGTCAGGTCCAGAGCGCGTTTCCCCTCTCATAGCGTCTGCTCCTGGGCCCACGCGCCGCATCTGTCTTTCAGTTCCCGCACCGCAAGGCCGGTGCGCCCGCATACGCCCCAGCGGAATTTGCCGCTCTCATCCATCCCTGATTCCTCCTGGTAGGACTGGCAGTTCAGGCAGCAGGGCATGTTTCCCGGTACGGACCGCCGGGGGCCGCGCGATTCAGGCCGGGTATTGGCGGCCTGGGCTTGTCCGCCCGGCGGGACCGGCACGGTACGGCGAGGAGGAGTCACAGGGCCAGCCTTCGGTTTCGGGACCACGCCGCCCAGGGCCATCTGCTCCTCCTCCAGGATCTCCACCCGCAGCACCCGCACGTCCCCGTACTTTTCCAGGTCCATGGAGATGGCTTCCTTGACGCCGATGGCCTTGCCCACAGTGGTGCCCTCCACGGCGACGGTCAACAGCAGGCCGCCCATAGGGAGGGGACCTTCTCATCCCCGTATTTCTCGTCGTACTCCTCTGAAGTTATGATCCTCACATCTTCCGGCCTCACAATACCATCCAGACATACCAATTTCAGGACGCCATCAATGCTAATATTCCGGACAAGCTTTTGATAGTCAACTTGCTTTTCAGCCTCCCCAAGGTTTATGGCCAGCCCGGCGGGGGCCGGTTCTCCATATTCATCCTCAGTGAGGCCGTCGACTTCAAAGAAAAGCATTAGTTTCATGCCATTCCCTCCTCCGGCCTGCGGCGGTAAATTTTTCCGCCGACAGTCAAGAACGCCTCGGCACAAATACTTGCACCGTTATTTATGGTGACATAAACGATATTTCTTTTGCTTTTTCGGCACCAATAAACCAACCCCCAGTGGGGCGGGTATCCGTTAAGTTCCACCACCCACACCGGCTCCCCGCTCATCTCCCGCAGTTCCTCTAGGGTCAGCGGGTCGTTGGGCGGCGGGGCAAGCGTTGGGATATCCTCCAGAACCAACATCAACGCTATCTTTTCTCGGTTTGTCAGGTCAGACTTCCTGATTCTTTCTTTCGCGAAATCCGCATCAATCGGCCTCATTGCATTCCTCCCTCTTTTTCAACGCCGCCTCGGCTTCTTCGCGGGTCAGAAAGACGGTAGTCCCAAATCTCCAAAAAGACATATCCTCCACGCTAAACGGTCTCTTTTTGAGATTCCCACCATCAAAGTCTCCGATCTCCCAAATGGGAGTGCCTGGTTTACACGGCACAACCACCAGCCGCCCGTCCTTCTCGGCCTGGGCAAGCTCAGTGAGGCGAGCATAAGGTACAGCGCACCCGCAAGATATATCTACGAGCAATTCAGCAAGGCCCTGCTCACGAACTCGGAGTCCGTCTATGTCCTCCGGCTCCAGCCCGGCGTCCTCGTAACGAAACAGCTTGTCCCGCACCTCCGCCATGGCGCACAGCGCACGATAGAGAATGGCCACAACGCCTTCCGGCTCCTCAGCGCCATATTGCAGCCAGTCCGTCATCAGATCAGACAAATCTTCGTCGCTCAAAATGGGCAGCTCCACGCCCAGCGTCTCCGAGGCGGTGCGGATCAGGTCACACACGCTGCACTCGCACTCAGGACCCTCCACATACCGCGCCCAGCCGTCTTTGCCAACGTACACCTGATTCAGCGCCAGCTGGCGCATGTTCATCTCAAATGTATTGCCCGACGTCAATCTTTTCATGGGTTGCTCCTTCCTCCTCCTGGACAAACTGTCCCAGAAGTGATTTTTATTGCAAAGCAAGGCATGGACCGCCCGAACTGAACCCCACCCATCCCCGGAACGAGGTCCCGTCGGCGCCTGAAATCCAAGGCAAGGCCAAGCACACCAAGCAACCCGCCCGACCTGTCATCGCCGGGACCTCCGGGCCCGAGCTGAAGGTGTATCACAGCCAGCCCCGCCCAAAGGACCAGAGCGGTCAGTCCTGGAGCGCCGCCCGGCCTCGGGGCGGTCTTGTAATCCCCAAAAGTTTCATGACCTATCCTCCCCTCCGCCTTGGATCGTACCTTCTAAAGTCTGGCTCCGACTTGTAAACAAATCGGTTGCACCACCGCTGTAGGTCTTTTATTTCCCTGGGGGCATTTGGCTTGTCGAAAATCATGATATAGGGGAAATACCCCAGATCTATCAGAGTTTTAACCCTGTATAGGTTTTCGGCCATCGTGGTCCCGTGGTTTGTCAGGACGTAGACCGTCCCCCAGTCTCCGTGGACCTTCCTGCTTGCCCGCTCCCGGTAAAGCCGAAGCCCCGCCAAAACCGCCTCGCTCTCCTCCATGCGGTCCCATGCAAAATGGATGTCCTTTACCCGTATGGCATTTATAGCCTCTATGTTTTCCTGCGTCAGAAGGCGGGCGTCCAGCCCCTGGTTAAAATTAACCTGTGCGCCGCTGTCTTTGAGCTGCCGCAAAAGGTTCATGTGGTCCGGGCAAGCTAAAAGGTTGGGGTCAAGCAGCTCTATATACCGTTGCCCGCTCCACCATTCTGAAAGGTCCGCAACCTTCACCGACCGCCGCCCTTCCTTCCCGGCAACTATGCAAAAATCACAGGCCCGAGGGCATCCCCTGGTTAAAAAGCCGTAGGCCGTCTCTTTGGTCAACTCCGGGTATAGGGAATAGTCCGGGTAAGTATGCTCTACCTCGTCCGGCAGGCGATTGTCCAGGCCGTACCCAGTCCCGCCCTTCACAATCTCGCGGGCGTTCAGCGGTTCCAGAATATCCGAAGAATACGTCTCATCAAACACCTTGCTCATGTACACCCGGTCATACTCCCCAAACCCCCACCACCATTCCGCCACATCTCCCCTGGCCTTGTGCCATGCGGACAGTTTCATGAGTGCCAGGTTGGGGAAGTTGTGGCCCCCGTCTACATCGATCAGGCCGATGGTCATAGGCCATTCTCACTCACGCCAAGGTCCAAAAATGCAAACTGTTCAGTATGGACTTTGCTTTTGTAAACTTCCTTCATAACAGCCTCCAATCGTGCGACCGCGTCTGAAAAGCATCCCCCAGTTGGATGGTGTCCGGGAAATTGTGCTG
>CATNDT010000224.1 GCA_950097035.1 uncultured Oscillibacter sp. | reverse complement strand
ACATCAGCCGGGAAGAATATAACCTGATCCGAGAGGATTTGGAAGGGGCAAAAAACAACCCGGCCCAGAAAACCGGAATCAAACGCCACGTTATAGTTGATACGAGGGGATTGCCCCATGCCATAACCGTAACAACCGCCGATGTGACGGATCGGGATAGGGCCATCCAGATGATTCTCCTTAACCTGGACAATCTCTCTCATGTGGAGAAGTTTTTGGTGGATGCGGGTTATTTCGGCCAACGATTTGCAAATCAGGTGAAAGACATATGCGGTGCACAGATTAAGGTGGTAAAGCGCAGTGAATTTGCAGCTTCATACAGGCTGTCTCCTATTTTACAAAAAATTACCCTGCCTGTGCGCCGCCGGTCACGGGTGTCACAGGCAGGATTCTGTTTAGTACCAATCGTGCTTTTCGTTCCGGTCAAGGGCGTTGATCTGCGCCATTTCCGCATCGGTCAGCTCGAAGCCGTACAATTCGGTGTTCTCCTTGATATGGTCGGGATTGCTGGAGCCGGGGATGACTACCACACCCTTTTGCAGATTCCACCGCAAGATAACCTGGGCGGAGGATACGCCGTGGGCTTTGGCGATACCGGAGATTACTTCATCCCCCAGCAGCTCCGCCGTATGACCACGGCCTCCCAGGGGATACCAGCCCTGGACTACGATCCCAAGGTCCTGGATATAGGGGATCACATCATTCTCCTGGTAGTAGGGGTGGATTTCATTCTGAACCAGAGCCGGGGTAACCGTCACTCGGGGTAAGAAAGATTCCAACTCCTCTACATACCAGTTGGACAGGCCCAGGGAGCGGATTTTTCCTTCCTCCACAAATTTTTCCATGGCCTGATATGCTTTCACATCGTTCCGGTCAGGGTGGTGCAGGAGCATCATGTCCACATAGCCAATGTCCAGCCGGTCCAGACACGCCTGGATGGACTGCTCCGGGTTCGCCATCTCGCTGCCGGGGTAGATCTTCGTGATAACGAAAACATCTTCCCGTTTGATGATGCCCTCGTCAATGGCCTCCCGGATGGCCTGTCCCACTTCTTCCTCGTTGCCATAGGCGGAGGCGGTATCAATGAGCCGAACCCCGCTGGCCAGGGCGGACTTGACCGCATTGACACAGGTTTTATCATGGAGGCTGTATGTCCCCAGGCCGTTGATGGGCATTTCATAGCCGCTGTTGAGAGTGACGCTCTTTGTCTCAAAGTTGAATCCCGCTTTGCTGGTGGCGGAAGTCACCGCATCCACCGCCGGCTGCGGCAGATTCAGACCATTGATCCATTCCTCCACTGTGCTGCGGCTGGTTCCCCCGGCGAAGCGGCGTCCGGTGATCCAATTCGCGCCGGGGGCCAGGGACTTGATGCTGCTGTCACTGTACCCGCTGGAGTGGGACGTGCAGAAGGGGACGATGGTTTTTCCAGCGAGGTCATAGCTCTCCAGAAAAGTGCTGATGATCCGGGGCGGCTGTCCGTGCCAGATGGGGTAGCCCAGGAAAATTGCATCGTAGTCCGCCATGTTTTCCACGCTCCCGGAAATCGCGGGGCGGGCGGTGGAATCGTTCTGCTCCCGGTCAGCCCGGCCGTTGGTGTAATAAGCGAGGTCGGCGTCTGTATAGGGGACCTCCGGCACGATCTCATAGAGATCAGCGCCCAAAATATCCGCCGCGTACTCCGCCAGAGGCCGGGTGGTGTTGGTAGCGGAGAAATAGGCCACCAGGGTCTTGCCGCCTGCTGCCGGTCCCGGCTGGCTGCTGGTGGTATTGCTTAAATAATGATATAGCATAGAGGCTACTTCCCCTCGTTTGATATTGGTTTTCGGGTCGAACCGGCGGTTATTGGTCATACCCTCCAGGATACCGTTGGCATTCGCCCAACGAACCGCTGCCTGCGCCCAAGCGGAAACCGAGGCGGCGTCAGAAATGTCCGCAACTGCGGAGCCCTCCGGTTCTCCAGCGTAGCGCCACAGGATCGTAACCGCCTGCTCCCGTGTCGCAGGGGCATTTACGCCAAAGGTGCCGCCGCCATAGCCGGAGATAATGCTGTTTTTTGCAGCCCAGGAAACGGCGTCACTGTACCAGGACCCAGCGACCGCATCTGTAAAAACGGGGGCATCCGATACGGCAGGCGTTCCGCTCATGCGGTGCAGCACCGTGGCCAGCATAGCACGGGTCAGAGTCGCCTCCGGCGCGAAGACGGTGGCGGAGGTTCCGCTCATAATGCCGTGCTGCTGGCAGTAGGCAATCGCCTCCGCATACCAAGCGTCAGCGGGAACATCCGAGAAAGTGGCCGTCTGGGTGGTGCCAGCGGCAAGCGGTTCGGCCGTCACATCCTTGTCGTTGGCGGGGACCTCCGCTGCCGAGCAGGAGGTCATGGTCAGGAAGCAGATCATACAGACCGCCATGGAGAATTTCAAACGTTTCATGCGGATGTCCTCATTTCCTGTACTTTCACTTTTTTAATGACTTTAGCAGGAACGCCACCCACTACCGTCATAGGGGGAACATCTTTTGTCACCACCGCCCCGGCGGCAACCACAGACCACGCTCCGATAGAAACGCCGGATAAGATCGTGGCATTGGATCCGATCCACACATGAGCGCCAATCTTAATAGGCGCGTAGTGGTTTTTCCTGTTCATAGCCGGGTCCAGGTCGTGGTCAATGGTGGCAAGGACTACGTTATGTCCAATCAGCGCGCCATCTCCAATCTCAATCCCGCCCTGGTCCTGGAAGTGACAGCCGGAGTTGATGAACACATCCCGCCCAATGGCGATATTTTTCCCGAAGTTCGTATAGAACGGGGGGAACAGCCGGAAGTCGGGGGCAATCTCCTTCCCGGTCAGCCGCCCCATGATCTCCCGGATTTCCTCCGGGGTATGGTATTGATTGTTCAGCTCCATTCCCAGTCGGATGGCCTCCTGGAACAGCTCATTGGCGTAAGCCGCCCGCTCCGCGTCCTCGGGCGCGTCCTCCCGAAACCCTTTGATAACATCCTCTGCCGTCATGTTTTCGCCCCTACCGGTTAAAGTTGGTCCAGTGCTCCCGCTCCGCCTGGGGCGGTGTGCGGCCCTGCTGACGGCCCGCCTCAATACATCCCAGCAGCCACGCCATGTTCCGGCCCAGGTTCCGCATGGTCTGGAGGCCCTCCTTGTCCCGCTCCACCAGCTCCGGCGCGGGGCCGAACACCATATTCCAATAGGTGGAGGACACAATGGGCATTTCCGCGTTCAGCAGATACTTGTTCAGCACATCCAGAGAGGCCGTGGTCCCGGCCCGGCGGGCCGTCGCCACAACGGCGGCGGGCTTGTGGAGGAATGCCTCCGCCCCGGCGTAAAAGGCCCGGTCCAGCAGGGACAGAATCTGTCCGCTGGGGTGGGCGTAGTAGACCGGAGAGCC
>CATNDT010000223.1 GCA_950097035.1 uncultured Oscillibacter sp. | reverse complement strand
CAAGCATCGTGGCTGGTATTGCCGCGAATACCGGTATTTATGGAATCCAGCTCATGCTGGAAGGGTATAAAAACGATGACGCCGCGCTGAAAAGCAAAGGAATGAGTCTGGCGCTTCTCGGCGGACGGCAGATGGCCCTCGGTTCCCTTATTCAAAGCGGGCATTTATCGGCGAACCAGCTCATGGACTACCTGGACGCAATGTGAGCCTCCCCCATTTTCCCGGCCCCGCCCCACACGGGCGGGGCCACGAAAGGAGGCCAGACCTTTATGGATGCTATTTGGAGCGCCATCACGGATTGGCTGAAGGAAATCCTGATTAGCGGCATTCTCGGCAATCTGTCCGGAATGTTCGACGGCGTGAACGGACAGGTGGGCAACATCGCCGCCCAGGTGGGAACAACGCCCCAGGCATGGAACGGCGGTATTTTCGATATGGTACAGAACCTTTCCAACACGGTGGTTCTGCCTATCGCTGGCGTGGTGCTCACCTTCGTCATGACGCTGGAGCTGATTCAAATGGTGACTGACCGGAACAGTATGCACGATATCGACACCTGGATGTTCTTCAAGTGGATATTCAAAACGGCCTGCGCGGTGCTGATCGTGTCCAACACTTGGAATATCGTCATGGGCGTATTTGATGTGGCGCAGAGCGTGGTAAACAGCGCCGCCGGAGTGATTGTCTCCGACGCCTCCATCGACATATCCAGCGCCGTGACAGACCTGGAGGTACAACTGGAGGCAATGGAGCTGGGACCGCTGCTGGGCCTGTGGCTGCAATCCATGTTTGTAGGGCTTACCATGTGGGCGCTGTCCATCTGCATCTTCATCGTGATTTACGGCAGGATGATCGAGATTTATCTTGTCACCAGCGTGGCCCCCATCCCCATGGCGGCGATGCTGGGGAAGGAGTTCGGCGGCATGGGCCAGAATTACCTCCGGTCCCTGTTCGCCCTGGGCTTTCAGGCGTTCCTCATCATGGTGTGCGTGGGTATCTACGCCGTCCTGGTGCGGAATATCGCTTTCAGCGGCGATGTAGTCGCGTCGATCTGGAGCTGTGTGGGCTATACGGTCCTGCTGTGCTTCACACTTTTCAAAACCGGAAGTCTCGCAAAAGGGGTCTTTTCGGCCCACTAAAATACTTATGGAGGAATTTCTATGAGCGAAACCAAAGCGCGGGAAACTGCCAATGTCCCGCCTCTGAATGTGGAGGCAAAGGTTTACCCGTCCAAAAAGGAAGGGAATCTGCTGGCCTATGCCAGCGTCACCTTGGGCGGGTGCTTCGCGATCAACAACATCCGGATCATGGACAGTCAGAAGGGGATGTTCCTTGCCATGCCGGACCGGCAGGACGCAAAGGGGGAGTACCGGGATGTTTGCTTTCCCACTACAGCGGAAATGCGTCAGGCTTTGACTGGCGCGGTCATGGGTGAGTATCAGCGTGTGATGGAGCTGTTGTCGGAGCGAGGGGCCAAGGCCAAGACCTCTGTGCGTGACGCACTCCAGGCCGCGCCGCAGAAAACGGCAAAAGAAGCGAAACAGCCTGACAAGCAGAAGAAAGCGACGAGGGGGGACCGGTGAATACGCTGGTTCCGGTTTCTCTGAAAGCCGCCAATGCCTTTGTGGCGGAGCACCACCGCCACCATAAACCCGTCACGGGGCACAAGTTTTCTCTCGGATGCGTCCAAAACGGACGGCTGGTGGGCGTCGCAATCGTAGGACGGCCTGTCAGCCGCTATCTGGACGACGGCATGACGCTGGAAGTCAACCGGCTTTGCGCCACTGGAGAAAAGAACGTATGCAGTTTCCTCTACGGGGCGGCGGCACGGGCGGCGCGGGCCTTGGGCTACGGCAGGATCATCACCTATACACTGGACACGGAACCGGGCACCAGCCTCCGGGCCGCTGGCTGGCTCTGCGCCGGAACGGCTGGCGGCAAACGCTGGACGGGCCCGCGCCGCCCAGACGCCGATCTCTATCCGCCGCAGATGAAGCTGCGGTATGAAAAGAAACTGTAAGAAAGGGAATTAAGATGGACGCTGAAAAAATGAATCAGGTTCCGTATGAGAAAACCCGCGCCATTCCGCTCTATCCGGAAAATGCCCGGTACGCAAAAACCCATAGCGAAATTGACCTGTTCCGGGCTTCGCAAAAGGCAAATATTGCCTGCCGGGATGCAATCGACGCGGCAATTTGGACGGGTTTTGATGGGATGCACCTTCCCGAAACCGTCGCAAAGAATGTTCTGGCGGAGTTTGGCCCGGAGCGCGTGTCCCATGTGCTGGCGGCAACCCTGCTGGATAAGCTGGCGGACGAACGTATTTCCGACCATAATCTCGTCTGGGCCAAGTCGGTTCCCATGTTCGATACTGGAACCCGGCATTATGATTACGCAATCCAAAGTCACCCGGTCAAACTGGATGAGTTTGTCACGCTGGTTCGGAAGGAACTTGCGGCGGAGAAAGAGCGGCAGTCGCAGAAGCCCTCCATCAAGGGACGGCTGGCGAAAAACCCCGCCCCTGGCGGCAGGCCCAAGGATAAGGCCCATGACGCCGGGGCCAGATGAGGGGCGGCGGACGATGGATTTGTTTGATATGCCGGAAAGCTCCCCCTGGGGGCCTGTGCAGAATTGCAAAGTGCTGTGCCCCGGCGCGTTTCAGGTTGACACCGCCAGTCATGGAGGCGTCATGATTAACTGTGAGATCATAGACCTGACGCTTTCCAAAGCGGCGCAGAAATGCGGATTCCACGAGGGCGGCTATCTTTGCTTCGAGGAAGATTGCGCCGCCACGGTCGCTTTGCGGGAGCTGATGGACAAGAAGCTGTTCACGGCCCCGGTGAACGACTATTTCAAGCCTGGGGAATACAGTAAGATCATTGACCAGAGTGTCCAGCGATATTATCCCGAATATTGGGCCGCTCGTGAGCGGGGCCAGGGAAAATCCTCGATCAAGAGCCGCTTGGCGGAAAGGGCGGCTCCTGCCGGAAAACGCGCCCCCAAGCGAAAAGCGGAAGAGGTACGCTGACAAATGGAAAAAACGCTTACATTAGGTTCCTTATTTGACGGCATAGGGGGTTTCCCCTATGCCGCTTCGTTTTATGGAATCCGCTCTCTGTGGGCCAGCGAGATTATGCCGGAGTGCATATCCGTCACACGGCGGCATTTTCCGGATATGGTCCATGTGGGGGACATCACCCAGCTTCACGGCGGAAAGCTGCCGCCCGTGGACATTATCACATTTGGCTCACCCTGCCAGGGGCTCTCCGTCTCCGGCCTTCGCCGGGGTCTGGCGGATGAGCGGAGCGGCCTTTTCTTGGAGGCCGTTCGCATTATCTATGAAATGAGGGAATCTTCTGGAAAAGGGCTTCACCGACAGCCGGGGGCGGCATTTCAGCCTGACC
>CATNDT010000222.1:1745-3501 GCA_950097035.1 uncultured Oscillibacter sp. | reverse complement strand
CAACTTGCGGGAGAGGTTGAACACGCTCTCGCTCCAGCCGTAGTCGATGGAAAGCTGATCCACCACCTCCTGCATGGTCATACCGGCGCGGACGATCTGCGCCTTGATCTCGTTTCTAATGTTCATACTGAATACCTCCCTATAGCGATTTGAATTGGTCTTGATGATGCCCAGGTCACAAGCGGACCTATGGCATTTTGCGGAATTGCGGAAAATTTTGCAAAACAGCGAAAAGCCCCACGGAGCGGCGTACCAGCGTCATTGCCCAGCGGTGCGCGGAATTGCGAACTTTCATCTGTCATGGATGAATAACTTCGCTTTTCTCACTGCCATTGAAAATTAGCCGGAAATTTTGACCTCAACCAGCCGGAAAAGAAATGCCGCTGACCGCGAAAGAAGCGTACAGTGCGTACAAGCGTACAACGTGACCGACAATTTGTCGCTCACGATGGCCAGTACTCATGTACGAACTGTACAGAAGATTTCAGGTCACTGCACATTTTCAAAACTGCCTCGTCACCACCTTTAGCCCCGTGAAGCCCCTGGACCGTTTCCCGTTGCCGATGTAGATGTTGTTGGTCGGTTCAATGTGGTAGGCCCCGGCGTTCTGTCCAAGGAAGTTACAGAAACTTTTCATGGAAAGGGCATTGTAGGCGTTATCCTCGCACCACAGTTTGTAGGCGGCGTACAAATCCCTGGAGCTGGCGGCGGCGTTCGGCTCAAAGGTGATGTAACCGGAGGAGCGCATGAACTCAATAGCGTTGTTGCCGTCCGCTACCGCCGCCCTCATATTCTCCTGAGCCTGTGCGCTGATGGTGAAGCGGTAGTCGTTAGCAATCAGCCGCCGCAGGCCCTCCAGCGCCCAAAGGAAGATGCCCTCCGCCTCGGCGCACATCTTCTCCGCGATAAACGGATCGTCCACCCGGCCTTCCGGCCGCTCCTTGGCGGTCAGGATGATCTGCCGCCGGAAGAAGCCCACGCTCCGGTCATAGAGCGAGTTCAGCGAACCATTGCCCAGCCCCAGAAACCGGACGTACAACTGTCCCTGGTAACTCTGCTTGCCCTTTTTCTCCAGGTCCATGGGCAGTTCAGCGGTGACGATGGATTTGATGTTGT
Organism: uncultured Oscillibacter sp.; assembly: GCA_950097035.1. Lineage (GTDB taxonomy): Bacteria > Bacillota > Clostridia > Oscillospirales > Oscillospiraceae > Oscillibacter. Next base: position 2,385 of record CATNDT010000222.1, on the reverse strand, counting down.
TGGTCTGCGGCAGGGCCTCCAGCTTCATATCGTCGTCCACCAGCAGAAGCTGATGCTCCAGGTCGGCGCGGGCAAAGGGGTTGGTCTCCACCTTGGCGATACTGCCGGTGTTCATGCTCTGCCCAAGCAGAGCGCGGAGGACCACGCCGATCCGGGACTTGCCCTCGCCGCCTTTTCCGGTAATGATGAGCATTTTCTGCCCCTTGGTGGAGGGGATGAGGCAGTAACCCAGATACTCCTGGAGCGTCAAAATGTCGTCCGGCTCCAGCAGGCTGTCCAGGAACGCCAGCCTTTGTGCGGGCCGGGGTGCGTCCGGCATATAGTAGACCGGCAGGCGGTTGACACAGAAGTCCTTTTCCTCGGAGAATCTGCCATTCAGGAACAACGTGCCGTTGGCAACGTATATCCTGTTCTGGTAGACCGGCAGGGATGGGCACCAGCACTCCACCCGCAGGGCGTCCAGCAGATTTGCCGCCCGTTTTGCCACCCCAGAGGTGACATAGGGCTTGATGCGCTCCAGGATGCGCCTTTTCAACATGGTTTCGTCCGTCACCCGCCCCTCGGTGGTGCAGAACACGTCACGGACGCAGAGCATGGGGTGGTCCAGCAAAAATTCTTCGCAGAACAGGACCTCGTTGAT
>CATNDT010000222.1:0-1645 GCA_950097035.1 uncultured Oscillibacter sp. | reverse complement strand
CGGATCACCGAACTGCGGGAAGGTGCTGGATTGACAATAGAAGAACTGGCGTTGAAAGTTGGTGTCAACGCCACCACCCTGGGACGCATGGAAAAGGGCCAGACGCAGAAGATCGGCGATGATGTGCTGACCGCCCTGGCACGGGAGTTCAATGTCTCCACCGACTTCCTGCTTGGCCTGACCAGCATCCCCGACAGGAAGAATTACGATATTGCCGAACTGGGCCTCTCTGCTCAGGCGGCGCGGAATCTTTACACCCGGAAGGTCAACGTCGATGTGGTCAACCGTCTGCTGGAGCATCCTCGGTTTGCCACACTAACTGCTATGATCGAGCATTATCTCGACGAGACCTTCGCCGCCGGAGCCGCTGTGCAGAATCAGATCTTTAATTCCATGTGCGAGATTCTCTTAGGAATCGGTCAGAATGATCCGGCGCAGAACGAGGCGGCAGGAGATGCGGCCCGTGCTGTCAGCTTGGCGAAAGTGCCGGTTCGCCAGACAGAGTTGACAAAAATCCAGAACACCTTTATGGCAATCGTGCGGGAAATAAAGCAGGATGCCGGTTCAAACCTTGATAGGCCCAAAAGAGTTACAAAAGAAGTTCTGAACAAGCTGATGGCGGAGTTGATCAAGGGACAGGAGGCTTTATCGCTGTCCGTCACGCCGAAACAGATCGCCGATGCAATCATACATACGGTGGACGGCTCGGAGCTTGACCCGGAGAAGTTGACAGAGTTCCGAGATGGGTTGGTGTCTCTGTTTGAAAATCTTCCAAAGGTAAATAATCCAAATGGCCAATGAGGAGCTTTGCATAATGGCCCAGGCGGGTGACACGGCGGCGCGAGATATGCTATTGGAGAACAGTCAAGACTTTATTCGGAAAATTGCAAAAAGTATTTCCTCCCAGTATCAGGATGGCCGGGTGAGCGAGGATGATCTGGTCCAGGAGGGGTGCTTTGGATTGCTGGAGGCCATCCCCCGGTACAAGCCGGGCAAGGGGACTGCGTTCCATACATACGCCGGATATTGGGTCCGGAAGTTCATGTGGGAGGCGGCAAATATTTTTGCTGCACCTATGGAAATTGGAAGTCTGAGCGATGTTGTTGGCGATGATGAGAGGACTGAACTGATTCAGCTTATTGCAGACCCTTATAGCGAGACACCGGAACAAATCGTAATCCGAGCTGAGACAATAGAGGATGTGCGAACGGGCCTGCGGGAAATTACCACCAGGGAACGGACCTATTTACTCTACCGCTACGGCTTCACCGATGGGGATGAACATCCTGTTCCGGAGACGGCGGCGCACTTTCACTTGACAGAGAAACGGGCGAAAAAAACGGAGCGGGTCGCGCTGGCCAATCTGCGGAGCAAGCTACCACGTTGATTCCGCTGCGGCGGGACGGGAGACGAGGGACGGGGGCTGTATATACCTTTTGTCCCTCCCAAAATCATGCGGCAGGATGATTGCTCTCGCTCCACCCTGCCGCATGATTTCCTGGTGCGGGAAAGTGCCTGCGCCAGACCGCGCATCCCCTTTCCCGCGCCAGCCGGGACAAAAGGTATAACACACTAGACTTTCTCCGAAAGTCGTGTGCCAAGAGGGGAGGTCTCCCCCCTTGGATTCCCCCTCCATTTTCGGGGC
>CATNDT010000221.1 GCA_950097035.1 uncultured Oscillibacter sp. | reverse complement strand
CTTCGTGGCGGGAGCGGTAATAGTCGTCCTCGTTGGGCAGGGTGCGGCCCATCATTTTCCACATCTGGATAAACTGGCCGGCAAATCCCCAGGCCCCCTCGCCCTCGATCCGCACGCCACTGTCCTTCCAGTGGCCGAAACGGACAATGAGATTGGCGTATTCGTCCGCCAGATTGATGCCGCCGGTCCAGGCATAGTGCCCGTCCACCACCGCAATTTTGCGGTGGTCCCGGTAGTTGAAGTAGATGCGGTTGACATAGCGGTGGACGGGATTGAACACCCCCACCTCGATCCCGGCGTCCTGCATGGTCTGCAGCGTTTCGCCGGACAGGCGGGTGAGGTTGCCGAAGTCATCGAAAATGATATAGATCTCCACGCCCGCGGCGGCCCGCTCCCGCAATATGGAAAAAATCCGGTCCCACAGCTGTCCCTCCGCCAGAATGTAGTACTCCAGGAAGATATAGACCTCCGCCTGTTTCAGATGGGCGATCAGGTCTTCAAAAAAGGCCGCGCCGTCCCCGAAATATTTGGCTTGGGTGTTTTGGTAGAGAATAAAACCCCGTTTTTGGAGGTAGGCGGCCAGCCGCCCCCAGGCCGGGGATTGGCGGCGCAGCTGGGAGAGATTTTTTTCGCTGTCCCTCCGCTGGCCCTCCCCCAAAGAGAGGGGAGAGACCTTTCTCAGGCTCAGGCTTTTGGCCTGATGGGTGCCGCCCCACAGGCAGAAAAGCAGCATGCCCGACACAGGCAGGGCCAGCAGCAGACACATCCAGGCCAGCTTATAGGTGGGGCTGCCGGGGCGCTGATATACCCGAATCGCCACGATGGCACCGGCCAGCTCAAGGATAGAGTAGACATAGGAGGCCTTTTCCTGCAGAAAGTGGGTCAGGAACAATGTGGTGGCGATCTGGGCAATCACCGTCAGGGCGCACATGCCGATGCTGACGGCGGCGGAGATGCGCCGCTCGGTCCGCTCGGTGGTCTGCGGCAGATTTTTATGCACGGCAAACGCCCCCTTTCAGTTTGCGCCGGTCCCCATACCTATCTTCCTATTATACAAAAAAACGGGCCGGTCCGCAACTGGTTTTCTGTAAACAATTCTGGAAAAAGCGCTGCCCCGCAGGCATTCCCACGGGGCGGGCTGTCAATGGTTTTTGCGCAGAAGGCCCTGCTTGATATCCCACAGCTTCTGGGACAGATCCACATAGTAGGTGTGGGGATTTTCAAACCGCTTGACCTCGTCCCACAGGGTCTCTATCTGCTCCTGACAGTAGCGCTGGATTTCCGGAAGGGAGGGGCGGTCATAGACCAGGGTTCCGCCCCGGAACACCGGCACCTGCAGTGGCCGGACGGTGAAGTCAGTGTAGGTTTTGCGCTTCCAGGTGGCCTGGGGGTCGAATAGCTCCAGTGGTTTTGTCTCGTCCACCGTCTCGTCCCACACAGTGAGATAGTCCGCCTCCGCCTTGCCGGTGGCCCGGTCAAAGATGCGGTAGACCTTTTTGAAGTGGGGATCCGTGATTTTGCCCACGTTTTCACTCACCTTGATCTTGGGGAGGATTGCGCCGGATGCGTCTTCCACGGCGGTCAGCTTGTACACGCCGCCGAACACCGGTTCGCTGCGGGCGGTAATCAGCCGTTCGCCCACGCCGAAGAGGTCAATTTTCGCACCCTGGCGGATCAGGTCCTGAATGATATACTCATCCAGGGAGTTGGAGGCGGAGATCTGGCACCCGGTCCAACCGGCATTGTCCAGCATCTTCCGGGCTTCCCGGGTGAGATAGGCGATATCGCCGGAGTCCAGCCGGATGCCGCACCTGGTGATCCCCATGGGGCGCAGAACGTCGTTAAAGGCCCGGATGGCGTCCGGCACGCCGGATTTCAGCGTATTGTACGTGTCCACCAGCAGCGTGGCGTTGTTGGGGTAGAGCTGGCAGTAGGTCTTAAAGGCCTCATATTGGCTGTCAAACATCTGCACCCAGGCGTGGGCCATAGTGCCCCCGGCGGGCACGCCGTACAGCTGGTCTGCGAGGGTGCAGGCCGTGCCTTTGCAGCCGCCGATGCAGGCCGCCCGGGCGCCGGTGACGGCGGCGTCGGCCCCCTGGGCCCGGCGGGAGCCAAATTCCAGCACCGTGCGGCCCTGGGCCGCGCGGACAATGCGGTTGGCCTTAGTGGCGATGAGGCTTTGGTGGTTCAGCGTCAGCAGGACGTAGGTTTCGATCAGTTGGGCCTGAATGGCCGGGGCCCGGACTGTCAAAATAGGCTCCCGGGGAAAAACAGGCGTTCCCTCCGGCACGGCCCAGATATCGCCGGTGAAACGGAAGTTTTCTAAAAAGTCAAGAAACGGCTCCGCAAACAGCCCGCACTGCCGAAGATAGCGGATATCCTCCGCGCCGAAATGCAGGTTTTCAATATAGTCGATCAGCTGCTCCAGCCCTGCGCAGATGGCAAAGCCGCCCTTGTCCGGCACATCCCGGAAGAAGACATCGAAATAAGTGATGCGGTCCTGGAATCCCGCCTGAAAATAGCCGTTGCCCATGGTCAGCTCGTAAAAGTCGCAGAGCATGGTCATGTTCAGCGTGTTTGCAGTGTGCATGTTGGGAACCCCTCTTTTTCAAGTTGTTTCTATGATTATAGCAAACGGGCCGGGAAAAGCAATCTCTTTTGACAGGATTTTGCTGAAAAAGTTGATTATGGCGGAGTGGGCGTATATAATAAGGGCATAGCAGATACGATTTCACGCCGGACTGGCGGAAGGGGAACTGAAAATGGGTGTAATTCTCGGCATTGATATCGGCGGCTCCACGACCAAGATCGTGGGCCTGCGGACCGACGGCAGCATCATCTCCATGCTGCGGGTGCGGGCGGAGGACCAGGTGACCAGCCTTTACGGCGCGCTGGGCAACTACCTTGCCAGCAACCGGCTCTCTCTCACCGATGTGCGGCGGGTGGTGCTCACCGGCGTCGGCGCGTCTTATGTGGAGGGGGATATCTACGGTTTGCCCACCTGTCAGGTGGACGAGTTCTCCGCCAGCTGTGCCGGGGCTCTGGCCCTGTCTGAACAGGAGCGGGGTGTGGTGGTCACCATGGGCACCGGAACGGCCTTTCTCTGGGCGGAGCGGGATGGAGCTGTGCGCCATCTCTGCGGCAGCGGCATCGGCGGCGGCGCCCTGGGGGGGCTGTGCCGCAAGCTGGTGGATATGGAGCGCTTTGGCCAGATCAAACGGCTGGCGGAACAGGGGGACCTTGGACATGTGGATCTGACCATTAAAGATATCTCCAAAAATACGGCATCTACCCTGGACCCGGATATGACTGCCGCTAACTTTGGCAATTTGGCGGAGGACGCAACCCCTGCCGACCTTGCCGCAGGGGTTGTGAACCTGGTGCTCCAGGCGATCGGAACCATGACGGTGCTGGCCTGCCAGAGCTGCCGGGCGGACACGGTGATCCTCACCGGCTCCATGACTACGCTCTCCCAGGTGAAGCCCAATTTTGAACAGTTTGAAAGGCTCTATGGTATCCGCTATATCG
>CATNDT010000220.1 GCA_950097035.1 uncultured Oscillibacter sp. | reverse complement strand
CGCCTCCACACTGGAATAGATCTTCAGCGCGCAGCTGGTTTTGGCCCCGTCGCACACGATGCCCGCCAGGTTGCCCACCATGGTCCGAATCACCAAATTCATCTCCTCGATGCCGCCGTCCATCAGGCGGACCATGCCGCATCCGGCGCCCATCGCGGCGGTAAACGCACCGCACAGCGCGGACAGGCGGTCTTTGCGGGCGGTGATGAGCAAGCCCACCAGTTCGCTGATACACAGGGCCTCAATAAGCTTGTCCTCATCGCTGTTGAGATATTCCGCTAAAATCAGCACCGGCACGGTGCAGGTAATCCCTTGATTCCCCGAACCGGAATTGATTACCACAGCTTTGGGACAGCCGGACATCCGGGCGTCTGAACCGGCGGCGGCATAGGCCGCCGCGTAAGTCATGGCCTGACTGAGGGTCTCCGGCTTTTCCGGCAGGTCGGACAGGGCGGTGCGGGCAATTTTCAGGCCGCAGTCGTGCTCAATCGAGTAATGGGCCAGCGACCGGTTGGTTCTTGCGCTCTCCAGCACAAAGGCCACCTGCTCCTTGTCCACGGTTGTGGCAAATTCCAGTATTCGGCGCACGTCCAGCGTGTTGATAATGCTGAAATCCGCCGCATCTCCACCCTCCGCCGAGCCGTGCGCCTGCTCCTGGAACAAAATTTCTCCATCCCGGGTCAGCTGGCTGAAATGGTCGTGCTGTATGCTGACGGTGCAGCTGGCGGTGTGTCCGCCGCCCTCCGCCGCCACCCGCACATAGACCGGCGGCACCTGTTCCACCAGTTCCAGACGGGAGCGTTCCGCCAGCCGGGCTGCGCTTTGACGCTGACCCTCGTCCACCGTCGATAGGATGCTCAAATCCTTCTTCTCCGCCTGACTGTACACCCCCAGGCAGACCGCTGTGAGCAAGCCGCGCTCGGTGCAGTTGGGGATGCCCACGGACATGGCGTTTTTCACCATATCCCGACTGGCGTAGACCGTCAGCCGCTCCGGCAGGGCGCCCAGCAGCTCCCTGGCCTTGCTCCCCGCCAGGGCGGAGGCCGCCGGCTCGGTGCAGCCCATGGCCACCACCATCTCTTCTCTGAGCAGGCGGATAATCTTTTCCTGTTCCACGTTACACACTCCTTGCTATATGTTGACCGGTGCATACCGCGTTTCACCCAGCGCCTCCTGGAACGAGGTCCGGACTGCCTGGCGCAGAACCGGGTCACGGGTCAGCCGCAGGCCGATGGCCGCCATGACCCGGGCGGCGTACAACATTCCTTTTTGGCCGATGCTATGCCCCGCGCAGGCGGTGACCGCCCACGTGTGGTTGGGGGTGCCCATGGGGTAGCAGGCGCTGAACAGCATGCAGGTGGGCACCACATAACTTACGTTGCTCAGGTCAGAGGAGCCCAGGATGTCGATCGTCTCTCCCTTCGGCGCACTCACGCCGCCGTGGAGGGGATGCTCCGGCACACGCAGCTCCAAACTCTCCAGCAGCCGCCGGGAAAAAGCCTCCTCTTCCGGACTCCAAACGGGAGGCATCACCTCTTGGGTCATAACCTGGTGCATCACATCCACCAGCGCGGGGACGATCTTAGTCTCGTTGCAGCCGGTGACGATTTTCTTGGTGTAGGATGTTCCCGTCATCAGGGCGGCCCCGGCGGCGATATCGTCCATTCGCGCGGCAATGCGCCGCAAATCCGCCGCGGTATTGGCCCGAATAAACTGCCAGACCGACGCCTTTTCCGGCACAATGTTGGGCTTTTCTCCGCCGTTGAGAATCACATAGTGAATCTGCCCTCCGGGGGGAACGTGCTCCCGCAGGTAATTGACCCCCACGTCCATCAGCTCCACCGCGTCCAGAGCGCTCAGCCCCTCCTGGGGAGCCATGGACGCGTGGCTGGCTTTCCCGGTAAAGTGATACTCCATGGAAAGCATTGCCTGATAGGACTCCTCGCTGGCCCGGTTGCGGTCGCCGGGATGCCAGGAGATTGCAGCATCCAGATGGTCGAACACATGGGCCTGGGTCATAATGATCTTGCCCATCATGACCTCCTCCGAGGGGCAGCCATACAGATACACGGTGCCGGGCAAGCCTTCCGCCTCCATTACAGCCCTCAAGGCAATGGCCGCGCCCGCCGCACCCGTGCCCAGAAGATTGTGACCGCAGCCGTGGCCGAACGCCTGCCCCGGAATGGGCTCGGGCCGAGGAGACGTCTCTTGAGACAAACCAGGCAGCGCATCGTATTCAGCTAAAAACCCGATGTGGGGTGCGCCGGAGCCCCAGCTGGCCTCAAACGCAGTGTCCAGGCCCGCCGGTGGCAGGGCGGCCACCGTAAAGCCGTGCTCCGCCATCAGTCCGCTCAAGGTCCGGCAGGCGAAATGTTCCTGTTCGGAGGCCTCCGGGCGCTCCCATAAGGTACGGCTCACCTGAACAAGTTCTGCGGCATGGCGGTCAAACCAGCGCTGCATTACTTCGTGCATCGTGCCACCCTCTCAATTAAAACAATTCGCCCAGGCGCTGCGCCGCTTTGAGGGAGGGCGTCACCCAGTAGTCCAGCACCAACGCCGCGTGAAGCAGCTCCACCAGCGTCTCGCCGTAGCGCACCGCGATCCTCTCGTCCGCCTTTTGATAGACCCGAGCACGGACCTCCGCGTCCAATTGTTTCTCAATAACTTCGCCCATGGTCTTATAGATGTGCCCCATGTGGTAGGCCCAGGTTTTCAGGCGCACCGAACCCACCTTTCTTCCAATGGCGGCGTTTTCCTCTTTGTGCTCCGGGGTCATGTCGGCTCCATTCCACTTGAAGTAGCAAAATGCGTCGCCGTTGGTCTGGGTAGTGCCGACACCCAGCTCCAGCGCGGAATGAAAACCGTGGACCAATTCCCGGTCCACGTATTTGCAATAAAATTTGCCCACGTCCAGCATCCCCTGTTCCGCCCATTCCTGGCTCCAGGGGCACTTCTTCACGTTCCATACTGCCGAAGGGCTCTCCTCCGGAATTTCGATGTACATCTCACCGGGCGCGGGGGCCCACTCGCCGTAAGCCAGGTAGGTCTGCATGGTGCGCGCGTCACCAAAGGCGTCGGCGGTCTGGCCCATCCGGCTTCCCCGCTGAAGGCCGTAGACTTCAATGCACTGTTTCAAAACGTCCTCGCTCCCCGGCGCGGCGGCCAAGAGCTCTTGGGCAAGCACGCCGTAGATGAATGCGTGGTCTCTGGCTGTATAATTCATAAGCTGTTCCCTCTCAACATGAAATTATAGTCCCAAATACGCCTTTTGAATGGTGTCGTCCCGGAGGAGGACTTCGCTCCTGTTTTCGTTGACGACCCGCCCGGTTTCCAGCACATAGACGTAGGAGGCGGTTTCCAGCGCCAGATTGGCGTTCTGTTCCACCAGGAAGATGGTCTTCCCCATTTTGTTTATGCGCACAATGAACTCAAAGATCTTTTCCACCACGATGGGGGCAATGCCAAGGCTGGGCTCATCCAGCAGGACGACCTCCGGCTCGCTCATCAGTCCCCGCGCGATGGCCAGCATCTGCTGCTCGCCGCCGGAGAGGGTGCCCCCCAACTGCCTGCGCCGCTCCGCCAGGATGGGAAACAGCTCATAATTCATTTGCAGCAGCCGCTCAA
>CATNDT010000219.1 GCA_950097035.1 uncultured Oscillibacter sp. | reverse complement strand
GGGGACAAGTACCACCTCCGCGCCGGACAGGGCCAGCAGACGGGTGGTTTCGGGGAAACATACATCGTAACAGATCACAACGCCCAGCCTCCCCAGCTTTGTCTCGAATACGGGGTAGCGGGAGCCGCGGCGGAGATAGGTCCGCTCATCCCCTACCGGGTGGGTCTTGGCGTAGTGCCCGAGGAGCTCCCCTTGGTCGTCCAGCAGGAACGCGGCGTTTTCTATGCCATCCGGTGTGGAAAACAGAATAGGGGCGAGGATATGGACTTCCAGTTCTTTCGCCAAGGCGCGCATACGGGTCAGGCTGGGGCCGTCCTCCGGCTCTGCATAGCGCATCATATCCGGGATGCGGCTGCCGAAATACCCTACCTGAAAGACCTCGGGCAGGCAGATGAGTTTTGCGCCGTGGGCTGCGGCTTCCCGAACCAGGCCCTCCGCCTTGTCCAGGTTGGCCTGGACTTCAAACAATGTGCAGTCCATCTGGACCAGCGCCAATTTGTAACTTGTTAACATCTCACGCATTGCAACATCCCCTTTCAGGCCGCGGGGGCAGCCGGTCATTGTTTCAGCACCTCAGCTTCACCCGGGCGAAGTTCGTTCATTTTTTCCTTTCGGATACCAAACAGGACAGCACTGACCAAGAAGAGCGCCAGGGCAATCGCCGTTTCAATCAGCCCGGTCGCGATGCAGCCCATCGAAACCGCGAGGATGGGGGTAAGGGCGATGATAAAGACCTCAACGACCGACTGTAGTGTGTAAGCATATCCATAATCACTCAGGGTACCGCTCTTGGCTTCAGGGTCCACAATGCGCAGCAGCGTGACACCGATCGCCACAACGCCGGTGGTCCAGCCAAACACGAAGATCGAGCGCTCAAACCAGAAATTGTGGAACAGCTTGCGGCCAACGACAAAGACCAGCACAAGAGAGGTGAGCGTGCCCAGCAGGCAGAGCAGGATGATGGGTGCGGCAAATTCCATCACCACCGTGATCGAGATGGATGCAACGCCAAATCCCACCAGATAGTCGGTAACCATGCTGCCGATCCGCCCTTCCACATGCTCGTCCACGCTGTCGCGGAAAGGTGTATGGTTCAGGATCGTCTGGATGATAACACCGAAAATCATAGTCAGGCACATGACAGGCAGTTCGATGCTGGGGAGATACTGTTTATACCAGTCATAAAACAGGTAACCGGCCAGCGTAGCGATCAATGTCAGCGCCAGATGCCAGGCCAGAGGGTCCATCGACATGGGATTAATGGTCTCTTCGCCCATGGATGCGCGCTTGCCGGGAGGGACGATACCGGTGCGGCAGTCTTCGGGCAGGGATTCCGCCTTGTCGACCAGGCGGGTTGCCCCTTTTCGGGTGGCGTAATTGATGCAGGCGATGCCGCCGAACAGCCCGGTCAGCAGACCGATGGTGGCAAAGGTCTGGCCGATGACCACGCCATCCTCCCGCCCCAGCAGGTTGTTCAAGGCGGTGCCGATGGTAGAGGCATAACCGTGGCCTCCTAAATAGCCGGAGGGCATCAGCAGGGAAATCTCAATAAATACTTCAGGGAACAGAAGCATGACCAGTGCGCCGCCGATCAGCATAGCGATTCCAAAACAGAAAAATTCAGCACCCATGTTCACGCAGAAAGAGTCTCCCACCTGTTTAAACGTCTTCTTTGCGCCGGCCCCGCTTTTTTTGCCCAAAAACAGGCCGCCAAACAGTACGCATACCAGCATATAGGCATAGGAACCGATCCTGCCGCTCCAGGGAATGATGTTGAGGAACTGAGGTCCCAGCAGCAGCCCGAAGATACCGGCCAGGACCGATGCGGGGATATAGAACATTTGCAGAAACTTGATATTGGACCGCAAAAACTGGGCGATAATCAGCAGGAGAGACATGAAAGCAAAATCATACAGAAACGACATGTGCGTATAATCCATAAAAGACTCCTTTCTACAGCTGTATATACCTGAAACAAAGCCCTGCCCGGAATTTTGGGGAACGGGCAGGGCAAGAATGCAGTCAGATATGCGCCTTAAAGAAGGTGTTCATGGCGGCGCAAAGGCCCTCCAGTTTGGGATCGCCGTCAAACATCCATTCGTTGTGCTTGCCCTCTACGTAGTACAGCGCTTTCGGTTCCTTGGCCAGCTTGTAGGCATCCTCGGCCTCCTCGCGGTCATGCAGCTCGTTGTACTTTCCGTGGCCGACAAAGACAGCACAGTCTGGAGCCAGCTTAGGCAGAATGTCCTGAACATTGAAGCGGACGAACGATTCGGCGATCACAGAGGACATGGGGGTAGGGAACGGCTCGGCGTTGTTGTCAGAGACGATGGACGCCTCTACGCCGCCGTTCAGCTCCTTCAGGGTGTGATCCACATAGAAATCGCCGGATTCGTCGATGTTGGGATAGAACTCGTAGGGATGACGCAGGACAGGGTCGCCGGTAGAAACCCGCTTATATTTGTCCTCCTCCAGGGCGCGGAGCATCTTATAAAACTTGTCATTCCCCATGCCCATGCGCATCCAACGGCGGCCGTCGGTGAAGGAATTCAGCGTAGCAACCGCTTTGACAGTCTTATCCCGGTAAGCAGCATTGACGCACACAGCGCCTCCTACGCCCCAGCCGATGAGCGCGATATGCTCCGCGTCCACCTCGGGCTGGTGTTTAAAGAAGGTGAGTGCGTTGTTGACGTCGTCCACCTCCATCTCCAGGGTGGTGTATTTGTCCATACCACTGATGCCGCCGGAGGGCTTGAAACCCCGGTAATCAAAGCCCATGCACACATAGCCGTACTGGGTCATCTGACGGGCGAACATCGCGGGATAGACCTTGTTTACGCCGGTCCAGCCGGAGTTTGCGATGATGCCGGGGCGCTTCTCCCCTTCTTTGTAGTCATCGGGAAGGTAGATGGTTCCTACCATACGGGTCCCCTCGCTGTAGAAAATGACTTCTCTCTGTTTCATAAGATAGACATCCTTTCTAAAAATAATGATTTTGGACAAGCGTTGCATGATGTTTTGTTGAAATACAAGTACATTGTACTCCAAATAAGGAATAAATAAACCCTATTTTTGAAAATAAAAAATATTTGTTCCTTTAAACAAATTAAACATGTTATTTTTGTTCCATATGACTGCAAAAAGGATTAAATATTCTTATTTTACGTCAAACATAGACCACCGTTCAAATGGTGGAGAACAGAAGCAGGTTTGACCTTGACGCTGCGACAGAAACACAGGTATAATAGACATGGACCGACCAAAACGGATACGCAGGTGATGATGATGCAGGAAAATATCATTGATGAGATCGCAAAAATCAAAGACGTCTTACCCAAAAAGCAGCAGAAATTATGCCATTACCTGGTGATGAACTATGAGCAGGTAGGGGTGATGACCGTTGCCGAGCTGGCCGAAGCGGCTGGGGTTGGAACCACTACGGTGATGCGTTTGGTTCAAACGCTGGATTACCCCAGCTTCAGTGCGTTTAAAAAAGATCTGCTGAATGCAGCGTTGATGCGTACGACCACCTCCTACCGGGGGTTAAAGCAGAGTTTTAATGACCCTGCCGGAAATGCCGCCGGCGATTGTTTCAGCGCAGTGATGTCGGACGGGATCTGTATGCTCGAAAATTTGGGAAC
>CATNDT010000218.1 GCA_950097035.1 uncultured Oscillibacter sp. | reverse complement strand
GCTGCTGGTGACAAGACCAAGGATGAGGCCAAGCCCGTCCAAGAGCCCAAGCCCGCCACAGTGGAGCAATCCGCCGCCGCTGTTGGCCCCGCCGCCAAGGGCCCCGCGGGTACGGCCATCGGCCAAGTGTTGACGGAGCGGCTTTCGCCCCCGGACGAGGCGGCCAAGAAGGACTTCCCCATGCCCAAGGAGGGCGAATCCATCTTTGTCACCCTGCACCCCGCCTATCTGGTGAAGTCCGAGTACAACACCATTTCCGTGGACCCCAAGAGCGAGGACTACCAGGAATTGAAAAAATCCATCGAGATCAACGGCGTGAAAGACCCGGTGCTGGCCCGCATTGGCGACGCTGGCACCCTGGAGATCGTGTCCGGCCAGCGCCGCCACATGATCGCCACCGAGCTGAACTATCCTGTCCCCACCATTATCCAGAAAATTTCCGATGCTGACGTGAAGATTTTGGTGGCGGACGGCAACCTCCACCGGCCCAAAATCTCCATGTATGATCTGTCCCGGTCCCTGCGGATGAAGATGGAGGGCATGAAGCAGAAGTCGGGCCGCCGCAAAAAGGGCACATTCAAGGCGGAGGAGCTGGACAGTGACGTGAAGCTGGCCCAGGAGATGGGCATGGCCGTCAGCAAGCTCAACCGCCTGATCCGGCTGTCCGAGGCCACCAAGGACGTGTGCGACCGGGTGGACGATGGTTCCCTGTCCCTGTCCGTGGCGTCGGCCATCTCCTTTTTGAAGCCGGAAAACCAGGACAATGTGCTGCATCTGGCCGACCTGGGCTACAAAGTGCCCGCAGAACGGGTGGAGTACATGAAAAAAGTGGAGAAGGCGGGCAAGCTGAACGATGAAACCATGCGGAAGGTGCTGGACGGCCAAAATGTACTGGATAAGCCCGCGCAGACCGTTGCCCCGGCACCCCAGCCCAGCGCCCCGGCCAATGAGCCGCCTGTGATCCCCCCGTCCCCGGACGTGGCCCAGCCCGCCCCGGCCCAGCCGGAGGGCGCCGCCGTACCCACCGAGGGGCAGGATGGCCCCGTGCCCGCCGCGCCGCCTACGTCCGCCCCCGCCGAGGGCCAGCCCCAGGGGAAAGACGAGCCCATTGACGGCAAGCAGGAGCGGCCCGAATACACAAAGGTGGTTTTGGCCGGGGACCGTCTGCGGAAATACTTCCCGGACGTGATGATGACGCCCCGCGAGATCGAGGAAAGCATCTACGACGCATTGGAGGAGCGCCGCCAGCGCCAGCAGAAGGAGAAGGAAAAGCTGACGATTTTCCCCAAGCGGGGCCCGAAGCATTAAATGGTAGAGTTCACCGCCCATATCGCCAACCTGGGCAAATACAATGCCGCGGTGCTGGCCGATACCCCGCTGTCCTTCCCCACCACCACGGAGCAGGTGCAGGCGGCTTTGCGGGTGATTGGCGTGGACGGCCTGCGGTACGGGGAAATCATCATCCTGGACTATGCCATTGGAGTGAAAGGCGTGGCGCGGGCCCTGGGCCAGTACGCCCACGTTGACGAACTGAACTATCTCGCCAGCCGTCTGAACGAACTGGACCCGGAGGAACTGATGAAGTTTGCCGCCGCCATCGAGTTCGGGGAGTACGCCAGCAGCGCGGAGGACTTGATCAACCTGACGCATAACCTGGATCGTTACGAACTCTATCCCGTCCAGAACGCGGAGGAATACGGGAATTGGCTGATCGACGAACTACAGGCCATCAAGCTCCCGGAAGAAGCCCTGGATTATTTTGACTACGAATCCTATGGCAGAGACACCTCCATCAACGAGGGCGGTATGTTTACATCCTGCGGGTATATGCTGGCCGGGCCGGAGCCGTTCCGAAAGGTCTATGACGGCCAGCACATCCCGGAGCAATACAGGGTGTTCCAGTACCCCATCCAACAGAAGATCACGGCGCCCCGCTCCAACAGGAGCCGGGACAGCCCCCGCCCCAAGCGCCCATGAGGGCGCTTTTTTTGTACCCGAAAGCAGGTGAACGCCATTAAAAAAACGCTAAGCGCGGTTTCACTGTCTGGCGGGAAGGACTCAACGGCCATGCTGCTGCTCATGATCGAACGGGGTATGCCCATTGACATGGTGCTGGTAGGCGATACTGGCATGGAGTTCCCCGAAATGTATGAACATTGGGACAGGGTGGAGCAGTACCTACTACGGGAGCGGGGCTTAAAATTGACGATCCTGCGGGCGGCCCATAGTTTTGAGTGGTTCATGTTCGATCAGCCCAAAGAAAAGCAGTCCTCTATTGACCTGCGAAATAAGCTGGGCGTGTCCCTATATGGAAACGGATGGCCCAGCATGAAGGTGCGGTGGTGTACCGGCCAGCTCAAAACACATTTGATCAACAGGACGGTATCACAGCTCAAAAAAGAATATGAAATCATCCACTATATCGGGATCGCCGCTGACGAGGCGGGCCGGTGCAAGCCGGACAAACACAACCGCTATCCGCTGGTAGAGTGGGGGATCACCGAGGCCCAGGCATTGCAAATCTGTTATGAACGGGGCTTTGATTGGGGCGGCCTGTATGAGATATACCACCGCTGCTCCTGCTGGTGCTGTCCGTTGCAGCGGATCGGGGAATTGCGGAAGCTGCGCTGCCACCATCCCCAGCTATGGGCCAAGCTGCTGAAACTGGACGAGCGTGCCCTGGGCCAATTCGGGCGCACCCCTCTGGGGCGGTTTAAGGACGGCTGGACAGTGGCGGCGCTGGAAGAACGGTTTGCCGCCGAGGATCGGGCGCTGTGTCTGTTTCATGACCAACAGCCGTCCAAAAAGTGCAGGTCGAGACGCAAACGCTGATAAATTAAATATTTTAGCCACAGAAAGGAAGTGAAAATTTGAGCGATTATGAGGACAAAAAGCAGGCCCGGATAGACAGCTACCGGGAAAAAGCGGAACAGGCCCGCGCTGAAAGCTACAGGCTGTCAAAGCAGTCATCGGATATGGCATCCATCATCCCCATGGGCCAGCCGGTCCACGGGGCCGCAGACCGGCGCTATCGTGACCGCATCGGCAAAAAAATGGATCAGTCTTTGGCCGCCATGGACAAGGCCGCCTATTATGAGCAGAAAGCGGAGGCGGCGGAAAACAACACTGCCATCTCCTCAGACGACCCGGAGGTCCTTGCCAAGCTGACGGAAAAGCTGGAAACCCTCCAGATCATGCAGACCCGGATGAAGCAGATCAACGCCTACTACCGCAAAAACGGCACCTGCCGGGGGTTCCACGGCCTGTCTGACGAGGCCGCGGACAAGCTGATCAGCGACGTGCAGTACCACCCCTGGGACAGATCGCCCTATCCGGCATTTGCGCTGTCTAATAATAACGCCGAAATACGCCGGTTGAAGGGCCGCATTGAGCAGCTTACCAGGGCCAGGGAGGTGGGCTACCAGGGCTGGGAGTTCGACGGCGGGCGCGTGGTCGCCAACATGGAGAACAACCGCCTGCAAGTCTTTTTTGACGAAAAGCCGGATGAAGAAACCCGCCAGGATCTGAAGGGCCACGGGTTCCGCTGGGCCAGGAGCGAGGGCGCTTGGCAGCGCCAGCTCACCGGCAACGCCATCTACGCCGCCAAGCAGGTGAAGGCCATCCAGCCCTTGGACGGTTCAGACCCAGTGAAAATCCAGCCCAAGCGGAAGCC
>CATNDT010000217.1 GCA_950097035.1 uncultured Oscillibacter sp. | reverse complement strand
CCGGCGCCCGCATCATCGTCACGCTGGTGCATGAGATGATGAAGCGCCCCGAGGCCAAGAAGGGCCTTGCCACGCTGTGCATCGGCGGCGGCATGGGCACCGCCGTTGTGGTGGAGAAGTGCTGAGCTGAAAGAGTCTGAAGCAATAAAAAGAGAGGAGCCGCAGGGCTCCTCTCTTTTACGTCTCTTTTGAGATTTTGATGGCGTTTACCGGGCAGCGGTTGGCGGCGCCGGCGGCCCGCTCAAACTGAGTCTCGTCCGGCTGGGGGAGAACGGTGGAGACCCTGCCCTCCATGTGGAAGATGCCGGGGGCGGCATAGGCGCACATGCTGCAGCCGATGCAGCTGGCGGAGTCAACGGTGACGGTCATGAAAACCCCTCCTTTTTCTCTTATTATAGTATACAGCGGCTGGTTTTCCAAGAGATTTTTCAAAAAAGATAACATTTGTCTACAGAAAATTGCCTTTTTTGTAAAAGGAAAGAAGATTTTGTCTGAGATGGCGGAATTTTATATTCAAATGAACGTTTACATTGTTCCCGGGTTGTGTTATTCTTAGATAGGCGTTATGTAGACTGGCATAACGCCCGAAACCTGTAGGAGGAAAACTATGAAAAAACTTTTCCGCAAGACACTGTCTCTATTCCTCTCCGTGTCATTGCTCTGCTCACTAAGCCTTACTGCCGCCGCGTCTGAGGCTATGGGCGAGGATTTGACCGCGAAGGACACGCTGCTTCACCAGGAGACTCAGCTCTCCACCAATACGTTTTGGAGCACGGCGTACAACGATCTTCGCACAGAGAATCTGATTACATATGTGCCCAACGGGGACGTGCGTCCCATTGTCACCTATGGCGAGGTCCTCACAGAGCGGGGCACTGTCACCGCTACGGCCAGAAAGCTGGAGAGCCAGGGCTACCGCGTGGTGGCGGGCATCAACGGCGATTTTTACAACGTCAACAACGGGCTGCCCATCGGCATTGTGATCACCGAGGGGGAGCTCCGCAGCAGCGACGGCGGCTATTATGCCATGGGCTTTCGGGCCGACGGCACCGCCGTTGTGGGAAAGCCCGGCGTGAAGGTATCCGTAAACCTGGGCTATCAGGGCGTGGACGAGTATGGAACGCCTGTGGAGATGGTCCGGCCCGTGGGCGGCGTGAATAAGGCCCGGGTGTCCGAAGGGGGCATCCACCTCTACACCTATGATTTCAACACCCGCCACACCACCGGCAACACCGAGGCGGGCGTGGATGTGATCTGTACGGTGCAGGAGGGCCGCCTCTCCATCGGCGAGACCATGACCGCCGTTGTGGATCAGGTGGTGGAGGCTACCTCCGCCACGGCGGTCGGGCCGGGCCAGATTGTGCTGTCCGCTAACCTCAAGGCCGACGCATACCAGTTGGACGCTTTGCGAAACACGCCCGTGGGCGCGGTGATTACGCTGGATGTCACCGCCGCCAGTGCGGAGTGGAACGAGGTGGAGTACGCCGTGGGCGCGCTGTACTCTCTGGTGTCCGGCGGCGCGGTGACGGCGGGCCTGCCCTCCGGTGTGAATCCCCGCACCGCCGTGGGCCGCAAGGCGGACGGCACCGTGGTGTTCTACACCATCGACGGCCGCCGGTCCGGCCACTCTGTGGGCGCGTCTCTGGACCAGATCGCCCGGCGGATGATCGAGCTGGGCTGTATCGACGTGCTGGGACTGGACGGCGGCGGCTCCACCACCCTGGCGGTGACCGCGCCGGACAAGCTGGAGGCGGGCACGGTTAACCGGCCCTCAGACGGCGGCGAGCGGGCGGTTTCCAACCAGGTGTTTCTGGTTGCGCCCAACCAGCCCACCGGTGAGCTGAGCCACTTCTATGTCCAGGCGGACAACCAGTATGTGCTGGCGGGCAGCAAGGTGAATATCTCCGCCTCCGCGGTGGACACCAACTTTATCCCCATGGTGGAGGGTTACCGCCTGGAGACGGACGCCGGAACGCTGGAGGGCAACGTTTTGACCACGCCCAGCCAGGGCGGCCAGGTCACCGTTACCGCCGGCAGCGGCCAGAAGACAGGCTCCACAACCGTTTACGCTGTGGCCACGCCGGACGCCCTGGCCATTCGCAGCGCGGACGGCACCGCGCTGACCACCCTGGCGGCGGCCCCCGGCACTGTGACGCAGCTGACGGCCACCGCCGCCTATCAGCACAAGTCCCTCAAGGCGGACCCGGAGGCCTTCACCTGGACGGTGGAGGGCAACATCGGAACAGTGGATGGCCTGGGTAATTTCACCGCCACCATGCCCGGTGAGGGAACCGTTACCGTCAGCGCCGGCGGGTGCAGCGCCTCGGTTCAGGTGACGGTGTCCAACGCGGCCATGCGGACCGTGGAGGACTTTGAAAAGGACGCCACCATCTTTACAGGCTATGGCGACGGCATGGAGTACAGCCGGACCACAGCCGCTGAAAATGTGATGATGGGCCGCGCCTCCGGCAAGGTCAGCTACACGCTGGAGGAGGGGAGAGGCTTTGCCGCCAGCTGGACGGCCAACGCCCCCGCCCCGGCCATCAATCTGCCCTACAGCGGGCTGAATCTGTGGGTGTATGGCGACGGCTCCAACAACACGCTGTCGCTGCTGTACACCGGCGGTGCGGAGGCGGTGCAGGCGCTGCCCCTGACCACGCTGGACTTTACCGGCTGGAAACAGATCTCCGTAACGCTGCCGCAGCAGAATTTCAGCATTCAGGGCCTGCGGATCGCCGCGGGTGAACCGGTGTATACCTATGATGAAAACGGGATGGAGACCGTGGTCTATCCGAATACACTCCGCAGCGGCACGATCTACATCGACCAGATCGTGGCCTCCTTTGAGGGCAAGGTGGACAATACTGTGCCCGCCGTGACGCTTCGGGTGAACGGCACGGCCCTCACCGGTACGGTGTATGACGAGGTGGACGGCGTGCTCTCCCAGTCCGCCGTGTCCGTGGACTATGACGGCAAGCCCCTGGCCTTCCAGTACAACGGGACCACCGGCGCCATTTCCGCCACGCTGCCGGAGAGCGGCGGCGCGGCCCACCGCGTCACCGTCACCGCCAGAGACGGCTCCGGCAACATCGGCCGGGCCTCCCACGATATCCCGGCGGGAGAGGACTGGACGCCCAAATTCTCAGACACAAAGGATTACTGGGCGGCCACCTATGTGGACTATCTGTATACCGCCGGAATCACCACAGGGTATAGCGACGGCACCTTCCGCCCCAATCAGAACATCACCCGGGCACAGTTCGCCGTGATGCTGTACCGCTATCTGGGGCTGGACGAGAGCAAATACGCAGATGTGGTGCTGCCCTTTGCGGACAATGCGAAAATCGCGGAATACGCCGTTCCCGCCATCAAGGCGCTGTATACCGAGGGCGTAATCAACGGCTCCACGGGAGCGGACGGGCGGCTGTATTTCAACCCGGACAGCAGCCTCACCCGGGCCCAGGCCGCCACCATGATCGGCCGGACCCAGGAGAAGGGGTATGCCACGGCCAGCCTGAACTTCAGCGACAGCGGGAAAATCCCCGCCTACGCGGCCTGCTATATCCAGACCATGGTGGCCCAGGGGATCATCAGCGGGTATACCGACAACACGTTTAAGCCCAACAACAATATCACAAGGGGCCAGATGGCGAAGATACTGTACAACCTCATGTGATAGAGACCGCGGGCTGAAAATGAAGACGACCCGGCGCGGGAGCGCC
>CATNDT010000216.1 GCA_950097035.1 uncultured Oscillibacter sp. | reverse complement strand
TCTGGCGGGGCGGCGGCGGAACGCCGCGGTGCCCTTTGGGCCGTTTTTGTCGGCAGGGGCGGGAATGGCCGTGTGCTTTGGCGGCCCGGTGATCCGGTGGTATTTGGGACTTTTTTAAAGGGGAAAGAGGGGACAATGGCGAAGATGCGTTTGGGATTTGATATTGGGGGCAGCAGCGTGAAGGTGGCGGTGCTGCAGGGCGGGGCCTGCCGGATTGAGGAGGTGCCCCTGCCGGAGAATATGGTGGACGGCAGCGGCGCTATTACGCTGCCCCATGCCTTTGTGCAGTTTTTAAAGCAGATGAAAAAGGACCTGGCGCTGCCCTGGGGCCGCGCCGCACTGATACTGCCCCCCAGCCAGGTGATCTGCCGCCTGGTGACCATGCCGAGGATGACCACAGAGCAGCTTTTGATGAACCTGCCCTATGAGTTTGCCGACTTTATCCAGGGCGCGGCAGACCAGTATTACTGCGACTATGCGGTGTGCGAGCCCTTCGGCGAGGAGGAGGGCGTGCCCATGATGGCGGCTGCGGCCATGAAGCAGCGCCTGGCGGAGTATGGCCGCATATTCTCACAGGCGGGGCTGCGCCTTGACACGGTCCTTCCCCAGGAGATGGCGCTGATTAACCTGGCGCAGGTGCAGCAGGGCGGGACGAAGGAGTTCTGCTTTGTGGATCTGGGCCACTACAACACCCGCATCACCGTGATCTGGCAGGACCGGGTTCAGGCCACCCGGCAGCTCTCGCTGGGTGGAAGGAGCCTGGACCTGGTGGTGGCGGACGAGCTGGGAGTGGACGCCTTTCTGGCATGCGCCTACAAGCAGAGGAACTTTCAAAACGTGCTGGAAGCTCCGGCTGTGGGCGAGGTGTGCGAGCGTATCGCCGTGGAGATTTTAAAGGTGGTTAACTTCTACCAGTTTACTTACCGTGCCAGCGACCTGCAGGGGATCTATCTGGTGGGCGGCGGCGCTGCCATCCCGCCGCTGCGGCGGGCGATTGAGGCCACGGTGGGGATGCCCCTGCTGGATGCGGCGGCGCTGCTGCCTGGGGCGGCGGCAGGCGCGGCCACAGGCATATTTGCCGCAGGCGCGGCTATGGGAGGGATGAGATGAGCAGGCGAAAGGCGACCTATCCGGCCAAACGGACCATGAATCTCTTCTACAAGCCGGACCGCACCACCAGACCGGCCACCGTGGCGCTGTATGTGCTGTTTGTGCTCACCTGTCTGCTGGGCCTGTCCAAGGTGCTGGTGTACGATCTGTGGGCGCAGACGCGGCAGGCGGAGCTCATCCTCGCCACAGAGGAGGCGCGCTTAAACGGCGTAATGGCTGAGCTGGCGGACTACGCTGCGGTGCAGGAGCGATACAGCCGCTATTCCGCCACCGAGGAGGAGCAGGCGCTGATTGACCGCATGGAGGTTTTGGCCCTGCTGGATGGCGCTGTGGGGAGCGTGGCGGAGATGAACGCCGTCTCCATCAGCGGCGACACGGTGCAGGTGCAGTTCTCCGGCGTGACGCTGGCACAGACGGCCCAGATTGTCCGAAATCTGGAGTCATCCCCCATTGTGGCGGGCACGGTGGTAAACACCGCCTCCACCACAGAGGCAGACGGCGCACATGTCCAGGCCGGCATCCGCATCCAGCTGCAAAAGGAGGTGACTGGGAGGTGAAACGGAGACTGACGGCCCGGGAGTGGGTCCTTCTGGGGCTGCTGGCGGTAATCGCGTTGGTCAGCGGGTATGTCATGCTGTTTTACACGCCCATGACGGCCCGGCGGGACAGCGCCCGGGAAGGGGCTGAGCTCTGCCGTGTGCAGACGGAGGCCGCCCAGGTCCGGCTGGAGGAGAAGCGCCGCATGGAGCGAGAGCTGGAGGTCCTCTTTTTCGGTGATACGGAGCCGCTGAGCATTGCCGATTACGACAACCTCCACCCGGTGATGCTGGAGCTCAACGGCATTCTCTCCGGGGCGGAGGAGTACAGCCTCTCTTTCAGCACGGTGGACACGTCTTCGGCCATTGTGCGGCGGAGCATCTCAGTGAGCTTTACCGCGCCGGGATACGGCGCGGCCAGGGCCATCCTGCAGCAGCTGCACGACAGCGCGTACCGCTGCATGCTGGACGATGTGTCCCTCTCCATGGAGCGGGACGGCGGCGCAGTGTCGGTAAACGGTGTGATCGTGTTTTTTGAATACCAGTCCCAGGGCGGCGCGGGCTGACCCGGCGGCCCGGGGAAGGTATTGCCCGGGCCGCTTTTTTGTGCTAGAATACCGTCAGCCGGCCGGCACGGAAAAAGGGGGAATTGGCTGATGTCGGAGCAGATCTTAGTGGTAGACGATGAGACCGCCATTGCCGAGCTGGTGGAGGTCTACCTGCAAAACGAGGGGTTTGCCGTTCGCAAGGCCCACACTGCGGCTCAGGCACTGGCCGCGGTGGAGAGTGAGGCGCCGGATTTGGCGATTCTGGACGTGATGCTGCCGGATCTGGACGGATTCGCTCTCTGCCAGCGCATTCGGGAGCGGCATCTCTTCCCCATTATCATGCTCACCGCCCGGGTGGAGGATATGGACAAGATCACCGGGTTGACACTGGGGGCGGACGACTACATCACCAAGCCATTTAACCCCTTGGAGCTGACGGCCCGTGTCAAAACCCAGCTGCGGCGGTACACCCGGTATAACCACCCCCCGCAGGCCGAGCCTCAGGAATATGACTTTCGGGGGCTGCAGATCTCCAGGGCCACCCATCGCTGCCTGCTTTATGGAGAGGAGCTGGCCCTGACACCGCTGGAGTTTTCCATCCTCTGGTATCTCTGCAAGCGGCAGGGGCATGTGGTGCCCAGCGAGGAGCTGTTTGAGGCCGTGTGGGGAGAGAAGTACATCAACAGCAACAATACGGTTATGAGCCACATTGCCCGCCTGCGGGAGAAGATGCACGAGCCCAGCCGCAGGCCCAGGTTTATCAAAACCGTCTGGGGGGTGGGGTATACCATTGAGTAGATATAAAAAAGAGCTGTCCGGCAAGCTGATGGCCCAGTATATCCTAAGCCTTTTTGTCTCTTTGGGCGGCGTTACCGGCGTAACGCTGCTGTGCTGGGTGTTTTTCGGGGTTTTTGACTTCTGGCGGGATAACCTGTTTCTGGCGTTTTTCCTCTATTGGTGCGCGGACTATGTGCTGCTGCTGTTCGTCCTATGCGTGGCGGCGGCCTGGTTTGGGTGCAGCGTGTATTTTATTCGCAGGCCCCTGGCCTTTCTGGACGAGCTGGTGGAGGCCGCCGGGCAGATGACCCTGCCGGACAGCGAGCCTGTTGCGCTGTCTCCTGAGCTGTCCGGTGTGCAGGAGCAGCTGAACCTGGCTCTTGACCGGGCGCGGTGGAACGCCTATGCGGCCAGGGAGGCGGAGCAGCGGAAAAACGACCTGATTGTCTACCTGGCCCACGATCTGAAAACGCCCCTCACCAGTGTTATCGGCTATTTAACGCTGCTGCGGGACGAGCCGGAGCTGTCTCCGGCCCTCCGGGCCCGGTATACCGGTGTGGCCCTGGACAAGGCGGAGCGGCTGGAGGACCTGATCAACGAGTTTTTTGATATCACCCGCTTCAACCTCACCCACCTGGAGCTGGAGCTTGCCCCCGTGGACATTGTGCGGATGCTGCAGCAGGTGGCCGGGGAATTCGCCCCCATGCTGGAAGAGAGCGGCCTTACATGCAGGCTGGACCTGCCGGAAAAGCTGACATACCCCTGCGACGCCGATA
>CATNDT010000215.1 GCA_950097035.1 uncultured Oscillibacter sp. | reverse complement strand
CCAACCCCCGCGACTATGGCGAACGGTGCAGGTTTGATGCCTTTTGCAAGACCGTATTGAAGCATGAGGCAATCGACTACATTCGGGAAATGAAGCGGCGGGCCAGCCGGGAAACGTCATTGGAGCGTCTGCCCCAAATGGCGATGGACAAGCTGTGTTCGGTAGACGATTATCCCAGCGACAGCTATGTGTTCTCGTACTGCGGCTATGACCTGCCGATCAGCAGCGAACGAATTGCCGACGCCTTTGCCGGTCTGTCGGAGCAGGAGCAAAGTATTTTGATTTTGCGCTTGGTTCTGGATTTGACGGACAGCGAGATCGGCGAGGCCCTTGGCTTGTCCCGGAGTGCCGTCCAGCGGCGCAGAACAAAATCGCTGAAAGCCCTGCGGACAAAACTGACAGTGAGGAAAGGAGGTTAGCGCCATGAAGTGTCGTAACTACAAAGGCCGTGAATTGCTGCCGTTGGCGGTGAGCGATGCGGCCCGCGCCGGGGACGCCGATGCTGTGCAACAGGTCTTGCGGTATTACGAGGGCTACATAAACAAGCTCTGTACCCGGACGGTCTACGACGAAAGCGGCTGTCCCCACGCCTGTCTGGACGAGTACATGAAAAGCCGTCTGGAAAACAAACTTATTCGCGCCATTCTCGGCGTGAACTGATAACCGGCCCCGGTGGGAGGAACAGCTTACCCTTTCCCTGTTTCTCCCGCCTGCGGGCCTTGTCCTGCGTTTTGGAAAGGGGAAATGCCTTTGACGAAAGAACAACCTGAAATTAGAACTGAAACCTGTCAAATCGAACTGCCGCAGGCTATTATAGAAACCTTTGCCCGCTTCCTCGTCCCGGAGATACGAAAATACTACGACAGTGAACAGGGCCAGCGGGAGTTTGCGGAGTGGCAGAACGCACAAGTCAAAACGGAGTAAACCGATAAAAACAGCGGAAGCCAAGGCTTTTACACCTTGGCCTCCGCTGTTCGTTTCGACATCAGAGCCACACCATCACGGCAAAGCCGCCTTTGAAATAATAGGTGTTCGTCCAATGTCCATCTGGTGGACCTGAAGAGATTCGAACTCTCGACCTCTCGGATGCGAACCGAACGCTCTCCCAACTGAGCTACAGGCCCAAGCTTTATTCGTTTTTTGCAACTTTTTCGGGTGAAATGGCCCGTTCTGACTTCTCGTAAAAAAGGGCCTGCTTAGCGGACCACTCGTTCTCCCAGCTGAGCTATGAGCCCAAATCAACAGTTTATTATGCAAAAAAGATGTGAGCCGCTATGGATATAAACCAAACGGTTTTCCCATGACAGTTGCTATTATACCATAAATTTTTTCGTTGTAAAGCATGTTTTTGGGAAATGACAAAAATTTTGTACATACCGGCTATCAAGTGTTTTTGTCCCGGCAAAATTTTTTCAATTTTTTTGCCGGGAAGGCTTGACAAAGCGCGGCTGCTTCTGATATAGTAATTTTTGCCCATTAGGGGTTGAGATTTGGCGGCATAGCTCAGTTGGCTAGAGCATGCGGTTCATACCCGCAGTGTCCCCGGTTCAAATCCAGGTGCCGCTACCAATTCCATGGAGCGCCGTGGGGCGCTTCATGGATCCCCCTAATAAAAACGGCCCGTTGGTCAAGTGGTTAAGACACGGCCCTTTCACGGCTGTAACATGGGTTCGAATCCCGTACGGGTCACCATCCCATAAGACGCTGTGAGCCACGGCGTCTTATGGGTAAAAACAAGGAGGCTTAGCTCAGCTGGTTAGAGCGCCTGCTTCACACGCAGGAGGTCACTGGTTCGAGTCCAGCAGTCTCCACCAAAAAACTCCTAGAGCCGCAACGGTTCTAGGAGTTTTTCTTTTTCTCACAAAATGAGTTTGTTAGTAACGTGGGAGCAACATCGAGATATCTAGTGTCTCACCACACCCGCGTAATATGCCGCCAGTTTATCCTCCACGGCGTCCTTATCATGGAGCCAAAAGGCGCAGGCGAAGTCCGCGTATGCCCCCGGCGTGTCGATGCCGTACTTCTTGAAGAGCGGCCCAAGGTCGCTGTACGTGGCGTTCATGGCGGCCCAGAAGGCAAGGGGGTCCACCCCGCCGCCCCGGTGCTCCAGAAGGGCCCTGGTCTCCGTCATGGTCCAGTGGGGGCCGGTGGTCCCGTCGGCGTTCTCCATGCCGTGTACCCACTCCACGGCGGTCTCCCGGTCCAGCTTTTCTGTGCAGTGTTTCCGCACCGCGTACATCCAGGAGAGCATTTCGCAGTTTTTGTAGCTGGGGGATTCGGCCTTGATCTCCTCGATCGCCTTTTCAGCAAACTTTCTGTACTCCATATCAGCCCTCCTTAATCGCGGCGTACAGCGCGTCCAGGTCGCTCTGCCGGAAGGTCAGCACCCCCAGCATAGGCAGGTCCATAGAAAACTTTTCCATGCCCTTGAGCGTGTCCGTGGCGGCGGCGTATACTTTGTCGATGTCGATGTTGTTCCCCCCATCCAGGACGCCAAGCGCGGTGATGGCGGGGGAATCCATGAGCTTTCCCAGGGTGTTCTCCGCGTTCTGGATCATCAGCGCCGCGCACACGCCCAGGGCGAAGCGTTTCCCGCCCGTCATATTGGGCAGGATTTCGGCGTCAATATATTTGGTCAGGCCGTTCTTGACCTGTTCAATGGTCACCATTGTGATACCTCCTCATAAGGGTGGAGCGCGAGGGAAGCCCCCCGCGCTCCTGATGTTGTTAAGCCGTGGCGGCCGCGGCCGTCTCCGGGGTGACCTTCACCGCGCCCCAGCCGGGGCACACGCTGGAATTGGGGATCACCAGCTTGGTCAGGCTCTGGAGGGCGGCGACCTGGTTCTGGAGGCAGCTGATAGCGGCGGTGTTGGTGGCGTTGTAGACCGCCTGCTGCATGTTGATGCCGGCCTGCTCGTCCTTGTTGGCGCGGACCTCATTGGACAGGTCCTTAATCTGGCCCATGAGGTAGGCGGTGACCTCGCTGAGCTTCTGGTCGGTGTACTTGTCCGCCTTGAGCAGGCCGATCTCCGCGTCCTTGGCGGCAATGGTCTGCGCCTGGTTCATCTCGTAGCGGCTGACCGGGGTATTTTCGGAGCAGCATCCGCCGCAGCTGTTACAGCCTGCGGCGTTCGCCGCAAGACCGGCCATACCGCCCAGTCCATTGAGGAGGCCCAGCGCGGTACCGGCAATACCGAGGCCCAGACCGCTCCCAGCCACGCCCTTGCTTGCAAATTCAGCCATAGTGTGCACATCCTTTCTGATTTTGGGGATTTCCCCTGATAGGGATGGTAGCACACCTCGGGCGCGGAAAAGGGTCAACATTTGGTCAACCGGACAGGGCGGCAGCAATCCGGCCATATCCGGTCCTCCTCCGTCTCTTGACGGTCTCCGTAGAGAGGAAGAGACGGTCCGCCGCCTGCACAGCGCCGTGCCCGTACACATCTATCTCTGCGATACAGTCCCGCTCCTCCTGGTCAAGCGGGTGGGCGGCGAGCCACCGCACGGCACGCTCCCGCTCCATCCCCGCCAGCGCGGCCCGGACCGCCCTGTGGTATGGGTTCATTCATCCCACTCCTTTTCCCATCCATAGGAATCCCAAACGGCCTTTTTTCTGGTCTTGGAGAGCCCAGATTTCTCCAGCGCTTTCCTCACGTCCTCCTGTGACGCGCTGGACGCGCTTCCGCTCTTCCCGGTGCGCTTCTCATTGACCCTCGCGATGTCCTCATAGAGCCTGCACCACGCGCCAACGCTGATCCCGG
>CATNDT010000214.1 GCA_950097035.1 uncultured Oscillibacter sp. | reverse complement strand
ACGGGCAGAACATTTTGTCGGATCCAATTCGTCTTCATATGTCTTGTTTGATCTTCCTTCCTGTGATATACTGAACTTCCCAGCGGGACAGTATTTTAACATGAAGGCAGGTAATTGGCAAGCCTGTTTTCCATATCCCCGCTGCGAAAGGAGACAAGCGTATGAATCTGCGCCCTATGGACGCGGCGGCGGTCTGCAACTGGTACGACCGGGAATTCACCATAACGTTTCCGCCCAACGAGCGGAAGCCTCTGGCTTTTATCCTGCAATTGATGGAGACCGGCTGCTATACAGTACTGGGCCTCTACACCGGAACAGAGCTGCTGGGCTATGCCACCCTGCACCGCAACGCAGACTATCCGGACTATGTTCTGCTGGACTACCTCGGCGTTACTGCCGCCCGGCGCAATAGCGGACTGGACGGGCAGATCCTTGGCTTTTTGGAAGAGATGTTTCGCGGCAAGGCCTGTATCATTATTGAGGCAGAGAGTCCGGTCCCCGGCGGCAGCGAAGCGGAAAACACCCTGCGAACCCGGCGTATCGGCTTTTATGAGCGGGCGGGCTGCCGGCCGGTCTATGAGATCGGCGCCTGCGGCATTCGCTGTCAAACGCTGGCTCTGGGGCCGTTTCAGGACCTCTCCGCCATGGCCGAAGCTCATCAGGCCATTTATGGTCCAGACCGCACCGATATCACAATCCCCCTGGGTGCGGACGAGTCCCCCGCCCCCGCCTGCTGGGGCTCCGGCACACTGACACTGATCTGAAAGGAGCGGATGCAATGCTTCTCTTTGATATGGACGGCACCCTCATCGATTCCAACGGTATCTGGCGGGACGTGGACCGGGCGTTTTTGGCCCGGCGGGGCCTTCCCTATTCCCACGCCTATTATGAGGGCGTGGCCCACACCATCCTCCCTCTGGCGGCCAAATTTACAAAGGAGTTCTGCCGCTTGCCGGAGTCCTGCGAGGAGATCATGGCGGAGTGGATGACGCTGGCAAAGGACGCCTATGCCCACGTGTCTGTCAAGCCTGGCGTACGGGCCTATTTAAAGCAGTGCAAAGCAGAGGGCCGGCGGATGGCGGTGGTGACCTCCAGTGTGCCGGAGCACTGCCACATGGCTTTAGAAAAGCTGGATCTGGAAAAATATTTTGAAAAAATCAGCTTTACCAAGGACCTGGGCATGGACAAAAAGCTGCCGGATGTCTGGCTGGCAGCTGCAAAGACCCACGGCGTCCGCCCGGAGGACTGCACCGTGTTTGACGACAGCCTGGCCGCCTGCAAGGGGCCCCGCGCCGCAAAAATGCGTGTGGTAGGCGTGTACGATCATTTTTTCCATCAATACGAAAAAGAGATGCGAAGCTTTTGTGATGTATATATCCGGAGTTTTGAAGAGCTTCTGTGGCTGCCGGAGCAGCGGCAGCGAAAGCGATGAGCGCCGCGCTTCCCCAGGCCCTGGCGGAGGCACGGGAGACCGGCGAGCTGTTGGAGAACCTGACCTTTGGCCGCGCATCGGCGGAAGCGCTGGACTTTTCAGAACTAAGCTGCCGGCAGATCTCCTTCCGCGCCTGCAGGTTTACCGGCTGCGATTTCGGCAAAACCGCCTTTTACAGCTGTACCTTTCAGGACTGCCAATTTGCCAGCTGCCGCTTTTTCGCCGCCTATTGGCAGGACTGCCAACTCACGGGCTGCAAGGGCGACGGCGGAGATTTTCGCAAAGGCCGCTTTAAGGCCTGCGCCGTCAACGGCGGCATCTTTCGCTACACCAATTTTGCAAATACGGTGTGGGACCGGTGCACACTCTCGGACTGTAATTTTACGGAGTCCTCTCTTGCGGAGAGCAAGCTCTCCAAAACGGACTTTCGGTCGGTGGACTTTACAGGGGCGGACTTTTTCCGAGCCGACCTGAAGGGGTTAGATCTCACCGCCTGCACGTTGGACCGAATCACCCTCTCGGAGAGCTGCGCCGAGCTGAAGGGCGCAAAGATCCACGCAAGTCAGGCCGCCATCGTGGCAAGGATCTTGGGAATCGAAGTGGAGCTGTAAAAAACCTGTGCCGGGGACAACGCCCCGGCACAGGTTTTTTTGTCCTATACAGCTGTCAAACACCGGTATGCCGCTTCCAGAACGGCAATCTCCCCACTGCGGATGGCCGGGAGCAGCTGCCGGATCTGCGATTTGGGAAGGTCCCACCAGGCCAGGGCCTCCAGACGGCGGATGGTCTCATCGCCGTACCGCTTCCGGATGGGGCTGGCCGGAACGCCGCCCACAACCGTATACGGCTCCACGTCCTTTGTCACCACTGCCCGGCTCCCGATGATCGCGCCGTCCCCGATGTGGACGCCGGAGAGAATCACCGCCTCGTAGCCAATCCAGACGTCGTTGCCGATGACGATATCCCCCCGGTTATCCCAAGCGGAGGCGATCTCCGACGCCGGCAGATCCCAAGCCTCGTAAAAGATCGGGAAGGGATAGGTTGAGAGGGATGTCCGGGTGTGGTTGGCGCTGGTAAACAGGAACTTCGCCCCGCAGGCAATGGAGCAAAATTTCCCAATGACCAACCGGTCGCCGTTGACCGGGTAGTGATAGAGCACATTGTTCCGCTGAAAATCAACGGGATCGTTGACAAAATCATTATACATGGAGTAAGCACCCACCAAGATGGCCGGGTCGGTCACCACGGCGTCCAAGTAGACCGTCTGCCGGTCTCCGGTGCGCGGATAGATGGTTTTCGCCGGAATAGACACAATAATTCCCCCTGTTTTATGGATTCACACCGTCTACTCCGGCTGCCGCAATGCAGCGTTTCACCTGAAGCTCCCCCAATCCTCTACAGCTTTTTCATATGGCTGCCTGCAAATTTCAGCATCAGCCGCTTAGGCTTCTCCTCTTTCTGGAACCGGACGGTGACCATGGCGTCACCGGACATGGGCTGAACCTCCAAAACCGTCCCCTGCCCAAAGGCGGTGTGCTCCACCGTGTCCCCGGGCTGCAGCTGGAGCAGGGGCTTGTCGGGTGCGGCGCTCGGTCCGGCCAACACCGGCGCGCGCTGGAAGGCGGGCCGGGAACCGGTCTCCTGAGACTCTTGACAGGCGCGGACAGCCCCGCCGCTACGGCTCCCGTAGCCGCCGTAGGTGGCCCTGTCCTCCCCGCCGGCAAAGCGGGGCTCTGGCCTGCTCTCCCAGTGCATATTCTCCTCCGGAATCTCCTCTAAAAACCGGGAGGCCCGGTTGGCGCTGGTGCGGCCGTAGAGCATCCGCTGGCGGGCGTTGGTCAATGTCAGGTGCTCCTTGGCCCTGGTCATGGCCACATAGCAGAGGCGGCGCTCCTCCTCGATCTCCTCCTCAATATACTGGGCGGAGCTGCCTGGAAACACCCCCTCCTCCATACCCACCACATAGACGATGGGGAACTCCAGCCCCTTGGCGGAGTGGATAGTCATCATAGTGACGCAGTCGTCCCCACCCTCCACAGAGTCCAAATCCGTGTACAGGGCGATTTCATTCAAAAAGCCGGAGAGGGTGGCGTCCTCCGGAGCCTGCTCCAAAAAGCCAAGGATGTTGGATTTCAGCTCCTGCACGTTCTCAATGCGGCCCCGGCTCTCCATATCGCCCTTCTCCTCCAGGGCCTTCACATAGCCGGTCTGGTCACAGACCGCGTCGTAAAACTCCGGCAGGGCCAGCTCCCCGCCCAGGCGGCGGAGTCCGTCGATCAAATCGGCAAATTTCAGCAGCTTGGCCGCGGCGCTCTTCAGCTCCGGAAACAGATCCGCGTTGCGGATGATCTCGTACAGCG
>CATNDT010000213.1 GCA_950097035.1 uncultured Oscillibacter sp. | reverse complement strand
ACGGCGCACTTATACACCGTGTCCGGTGCCGTGCGCCCTGCCGGGGGCTGTTGCGTCCTGCGGACGCGATGGGGAAGTACCTTCCCCAAACCCCTTGTGCGCCAGTGGAAACGAAACATCCGCTTTGCGCCTGTTCCGTTTCCACTGGCCTGTTATCCCCGTCACCGAAAGGAGGCCGATCACATAGCAATCTTTCACTGTCCCATTCAGATTATCAAGCGGAGCGCAGGCCGTTCGGCAGTTGCCGCTGCCGCCTACCGGAGCGGCGAGCGGCTGACAAATGAGTGGGACGGCAAGACCCATGACTACACGCATAAGCCCGGTGTGGTACATTCGGAAATCATGCTTCCCGCCCACGCCCCGCCAGAATTTTCGGACCGTTCTACTCTGTGGAACAGTGTGGAACAAATCGAAAAATCCAGCGACGCCCAGCTTGCCCGCGAGATTGAAATTGCCCTGCCTGTGGAGTTGTCCAGAGCGGAGCAATTAGCCCTTGTTCGGTCATTCGTCAAAGACAATTTTGTGGCGGCTGGGATGTGCGCTGACTTTGCACTCCATGACAAAGACGATGGGAACCCCCATGCTCATATCATGCTGACGATCCGGCCCCTGCGGCCTGATGGAAAATGGGGGCCGAAGTGCCGGAAGGCTTACGACCTGGACAGCAATGGCGACCGCATCCCGGACGGTAAGGGCGGTTGGAAAAATCATCGGGAGGATACCACCGATTGGAACAAACGGGAGAACGCCGAGAAGTGGCGGGCGGCATGGGCCGCTTACGCCAATCATGCGCTGGAAACCGCTGGCCGACCGGAGCGTATCGACCACCGCAGTTACAAACGGCAGGGTATTGAAAAAGTTCCCACCATCCACATGGGCGTTGCCGCCAGTCAGATGGAACGGCGGGGCATCCGAACGGAGAAGGGGGACATTAACCGCCAGATTGCCGAGGACAACAAGCTGCTGAAGGAGATCAAAGCTCGTATCACCCGGATTTACAACTGGTCAAAGGAGCAGGCAGCGGCTGAACAGCCCCAGGTCAAAGGAAGTCTCGCGGCCCGTCTTTTTGAAGCCCAGGCCCAAGTCAACATGGACAAAGCCCGCTATCGTTCCGGGAAGATTAGGGCGCTCCAGGAGAACGCGAAACTGCTGGCATTTTTGCAGACCAATGGCATCAACTCCATGAAGGAGCTTTATGAAAAAGTTTCCTCCATGAATGATGATTATTACGATCTGCGCGGCAAAATCGTAAAAGCAGAACGCCGCCTCGCCGTTCTGGATGAACGACTGGAAATGTGGACGCAGTATGAGAAATACAAGCCCATTCGCCAGAAGCTGGACAAGCTGAAACCCGGCAAGCGGGAGAAGTACCAGCAGAAGCATAAAGCCGAGTTGATGTCCTTTGACGCCGCCGTTCAATTTCTGAAAGATTTGAAAGCGTCTGGTGAGAAAATCACACCCAAAGCGTGGAGGGCCGAGGCCGCAAAATTGACCGCGCAGAAGGATGCCGACTACATCGCAATGCGGGCCATGCGGGATGAAATCAAAGCGGTGGAATCACTGAAAAAGGCCGCTGACCGCATCGCCCATGAGGGACAGCACCAGCAGAAGGAACAAGAACGATAACACATCAATTTTTACCAAAGGAGAGTTTTGAATTATGAACATGACACCGTGGGAACGCCGCCAGAAACTTTTGGAGGTTTTGTGCCAACGGCGGTTTGATACCGCTGGCCGTCTGGCGCAAGAGTTTAACGTCAGCCGGGGGACCATCCACAGCGACATTGAAATTCTGACCTGCTCCTATCCGCTTGAAACTATCCAGGGCGGACATGGCGGGGTCAAGGTCGCCGACTGGTTCCACCTGGACCGCAGGACGTTGAACTCCAACGAGATCACTTTTCTGCGCAGAGTGGGCGAAAGCCTGGATGCCGCTGACCGGGAAAAGTTGGAGCGGATCATCGTCCAGTTTTCTCATTGAGGACGATTACCATGCAAATCAAAATCAGCGATATTCGCATTAACCCAGGGCGGCGGGATTTGAAGCAGCAGAACGTGGACGAGCTGGCCCGGAGTATCGGAGCCGTGGGCCTGATGAATCCGATCACCGTCACCCAGGACAACACCCTGATTGCTGGCCTGCACCGTTTAGAAGCGGCAAAGCTGCTGGGCTGGACGGAGATCGAGTGTACCGTCAGCGATGCCCAGGGGATTCAAGCGGAACTGGCGGAGATTGACGAGAACTTTGTCCGGGCTGGCCTGTCCCACCGGGAGTTGGGCGATTTGCTTCTGCGCCGGAAGGAACTTTATGAAGCCCTGCACCCAGAGACACAGCAGGGCAAGCGCAACGGCCAGACGGCTAAGAACGACAATTTGACGTTTTTACAAGCGAAACCCTTTTCAGAGGACACCGCTGATAAGCTGGGCGTGAGCAAGCGTACCGTGGAGCGATTGGTTCAGACCGCCGCCAATCTGACCCCAGAGGCCAAGAAGGTGATCCAGGCCGCTGACGGTAAAATCAGCCGGGACGCTGCTCTAAAAATCTCCCGACTTCCCCCTGACCAGCAGGAAGAAGCCGCCGCTGTGTTGGCAGTATCGCCGCCTGCACCGAGGAAGCAGAAAGTGGAGGACCGAGAATCCCTTTTGGCTGAATTTACATTTCTCTGCCGCCACTATGTCTCCGGCGTTAAGGCTCTTCAGTACAAAGCGGATATTTTCGCCCAAATGAGGAACTTCCAATTTGAAGAATTGGCGGACGGCGCGTACGCCGTCACGAACGCAATCAAATACTTTTTCGAGGAAGTCAACGGAATCCGATTTGAAGGAGAAAACAATAATGAACACTGACTACATCACCAGCAGTACCCCGCTGCCGTCCCATATTCTCTACCCCCGTTTTCTGCTGGGGATAGAGGGCGTCCGGCTGACCGCCAAGGAGGTTTACGCCATCATGCTGAACATGGTGCTGGACGAATCTGGCGTTCACACAGACCAGCAGGGCCGGAAGTACCTGGCGTTCTTCAACAAGGACATCGCGGAGATCATCGACCGCACTCCCAGCACCGTGGCCCAATCTCTACGAGAACTGGAGGCCGTGGGGCTGGTGGAAAAGAAACTGATTTCCCGGAGTGACCCGTATCACATCTACGTCAAGTTGCCCGCAGGGAGGGATAAGCCGTGATTCTGCACATGAACTACCAGCAGTACCGGACGGCCCGCAGATTGGTACATAGCTGTTGCAACTACGATTGCGGGTGCTGTCTGCTTCTGGATGATGGCGAGGAATGTGTCTGCCCGCAGAGCATCACCTACTCGCTGATCTGCAAATGGTTTCGTGCCGCTGTCCTTCCTCTGGACGCTGGCCTGTGCGCCGCCCTGTTCCACCGGGCCGACATGAAGAAATGCGTCCTCTGCGGGGGCCTTTACCTGCCGAAGTCCAACCGGGCGAAATACTGCCCTGCCTGTGCTGAACAGGAGCGGCGGCGCAAGACCCGCGACCGTGTACGCCGCCATAGGGCTGATGTGTAACGCTTTAGCCTCTCGAAAGTCCTTGATTTGCAAGGGCTTTCGAGGACGGCTCAAAGGGGGCGTGATACTTTTTACGTCCAAGCCCCCGGACGGCCTTAAAACGGCTCTAAATGGCGATTCCAACGCAAAGGAGAAAACTGCCTATGGCTGATAATCGAAAATACTACTACCTCAAGCTGAAAGAAACCTACTTTGACGATGATTCCATCGTCTTGTTGGAGAGTATGCAGGACGGGATTCTGTATTCCTACATCCTGCTGAAGCTGTATCTGAAATCGCTGAAACACGGCGGACGGCTCCAACTCGACGAGAGCATCCCCTACACCCCGCAGATGATCGCCACCATCACCCGCCAGCAG